>CAZTUT010000117.1:0-9348 GCA_964616395.1 uncultured Burkholderiaceae bacterium | reverse complement strand
CCGCAGCCGCAGGTCGTGGTGGCGTTCGGGTTCTTGATGACGAACTGCGCGCCTTCGAGGTCTTCCTTGTAGTCGATCTCTGCGCCGACCAGATACTGATAGCTCATCGAGTCGATCAGCAGCGTGACGCCGTTCTTGACCATCGCGGTGTCGTCTTCGTTGGTCACTTCGTCGAAGGTGAACCCGTACTGGAAGCCCGAGCAGCCGCCGCCCTGCACAAACACGCGCAGCTTGAGGTCGGGATTGCCTTCCTCATCGATCAACTGCTTGACCTTGGTGGCAGCCGAGTCCGAGAAGGACAGGGGCGCCGGCATCTCGACAGCGGCATTCATGGGCGATCTCCAGCAAGTATGTTGGGCAAATTATATGGGTCGACGCGGGTCGGAAATCAACGATCACCCTGCGGCCGACTCCACTTTGGGCTCGACCCGGCCGTCGGCCTTGGCGACCGCCAGCTTCAGCGCAGGCGACGACTTGGTAGCCACGCCGCCATCGTCGTGGATCAGATGGCCGTCGATGATCGCGCCGTGATGCATCTCCAGCGCGCGGTAACGCACATCGCCGGTGATGCGCGCGGTGGGCTGCAGTTCGAGCAGTTCCGACGACTGCACCCCGCCGACCACGCGGCCCGCCAGCACCATCTGCGAAGCCTGTACGTCGCCTTCGACGCAGCCGGTCTCGCTGATCTGCAGCATGCCGCCCTGATGGCCGTCGACGCAGCGGACCGCGCCGCGCACGGTGCCGTCGATGCGCAGGCCCCCGGTGAACACGATGTCGCCGGTCACGGTGGTGCCGGCGCCGATCAGGCTGGCAATCTTGTGGGCCGTGGTCTTCTTGCCGAACATGGGTTTCTCCCGCGCCCCGAGCCGTATTGGCATCCAGGCGGTTGACCGCGCGTCAGAGCGCGAACGTCTGCTGGACCTGAGTCTGGCCCCCGGACATGATCTTTACAAGCACCGACCGTGCAATCGCGCCCGCCGGCAGGGTGAAGCTGCCCTCCACCCGCTGGTAGTGGCGGAACGCGAGCTTGGGCGCGCTGTCGGCAGCAGCCTGGGCATCGGGTAGCGAAATCGCCTGGCTACGACCGGCCTGCGTGTAGTTGACCTGAAGCTGCACGGTGCCTGAAAAGTCCTGCTCCGGCTTGCCGGCCTGCTGCACCAGCAATCGGTAGCGATATTCGTTGGGGCCACCCTCGGGCTGCACGCGGAAACTGCGTATCACCACCCCCTTGGCTCCGGCACGGGCGGGCAGCAGGCTCTCGAAGAACGCGAGGTCCTCTCGCAGCCGGTTGGCCTCGACTTCGAGCGCTGCCACCTGCCGCGCCAGTTGCTCCTGCGCCGCCCGATCGACCTGCATCTGCGTGCCCTGCGTCGTCACCTGGGCGGTCAGACGGGCGCGATCGCTGTTGGCGGCCGCCAGCTTTGTACGTAGATCCGTAATCTCGGCGATCAATTCGTCGCGCTTGGGGCCGCTGAGGCTTCGCAGGTACTCGTAGAGCGCCAGCCCGGCTGCCACCGAGAACGTGAGTACGACCACCGCGAGCAGCACCCGGAACGGCCACGGCAGGGTCGCGCGAACGGTGACGCTCGGGGCGCCCGCCGTCAATTTGCGCTTCCACAGCTTGAATTTCATCGTTTGCCGCTCCGACGACCGTCGACACGCCCCAGGCCAGCATGACCCGGACCGAACACCGTTCCCCGAAAGATCCGCATCACTTCAGAGCATCCGCTGATCGGCACGTTCACCTGATGCCGCGTTTCCTGCGGGGGCGACGAGTATAGGTGCTTCGACTCCGCGTCAGCCCGTGCTGATTGCCCTGTAAGCCGCCGGGAACGATTCACGGCGTAAATGCGGGACCGGCGCGGAAAACACAACGGCCCCCGAAGGGGCCGTCGCAGGCGGAGACCGGAAAGCGATCAGCGCTTGGAGAACTGCTTGCGGCGGCGCGCCTTGCGCAGGCCGACCTTCTTGCGCTCGACCTCGCGCGCATCACGCGTGACCAGCCCGGCCTTGGACAGCGCCGGCTTCAGCGTGGCGTCGTAGTCGATCAGCGCGCGCGTGATGCCGTGGCGAACCGCGCCCGCCTGGCCCGACTCGCCGCCACCGTCAACGTTGACCTGGATGTCGAACGACGTCTGGTTGCCGGTGAGTTCGAGCGGCTGGCGCACGATCATGCGGCCGGTCTCGCGGTGGAAATACTGGTCGAGCGGGCGGCCGTTGACGACGATTGCGCCGGTGCCACGCTTGATGAAGACACGCGCCACCGAGCTCTTGCGACGGCCGGTGCCGTAGTTGTAGTTACCGATCATGTCAGACCTCAGATTTCCAGGACTTTGGGCTGCTGCGCCGAGTGCGGATGCTCGCCGTCGGCGTAGATCTTCAGCTTCTTGATCATCGCGTAGCCAAGCGGCCCCTTGGGGAGCATGCCCTTGACGGCGATCTGCAGCGCGCGGCCCGGGAAGCGGCCTTGCATCTTGCCGAAGCTGGTCTCGTAGATGCCGCCCGGATAGGTCGAGTGGCGGTAATAGATCTTGTCGGTCGTCTTCTGGCCGGTGACCTTGATCTTCGATGCGTTGACCACGACGATGAAATCGCCGGTGTCCACATGCGGGGTGTACTCGGGCTTGTGCTTGCCGCGCAGGCGGCGTGCGATTTCAGCGGCCAGCCGGCCCAGAACCTTGTCGTTGGCATCAACCACGAACCAGTCGTGGCGCACTTCCAGCGGCTTGGCGGTAAAAGTCTTCATCACTGCGTCCTCAGGGACGGTCGACGAACCGGTGAACAACCGGGCGCACAGACCGCCGCAACATGCAAACCTGCTCAACAGAACCCGGGCCAGACACGACGACCCAGGCCAACAAACAGGAACAGAAATTCCGCGCGACTGCTGCTGGAAGAAGCTGGTGCGGGCCCAGCGTCTGACTCAGGCCACCCAGCTCATCCAGCGAACTCCGGGAAAGACTTCCGCGGACCTCGCGCTGCGGTACAGACGCTTGCAAATGCGCTCGCGGATACCTTGCGAATATCCCTGCGAAAACGTCATCCGCCTTGCTGAACCGCGAAAAGCCTGACATTTTAGCCAGCTTGGGCGGCACTACGCAACCGGCCCGAAATCCGGGGCTTCGCGAGCCCCAGCCGCACCCGATCTCAACAGCAACTCAGGAAAATTCGATGGAATGCACAGTCAGATGGTCCGGCGACGGCATGAGCTTCATCGCCGAAACAGGGAGCGGGCACCTCGCGACCATGGACGGCTCGCCCGAGGGCGGCGGACGCAACCTGGCACCGCGGCCAATGGAAATGGTCCTGCTGGGCACCGGTGGCTGCACCGCCTATGACGTGGTGCTGATCCTGAAGCGCGGCCGCCACGACGTGCGCGGCTGCGAGGTCCGGCTCGTCGCTGAACGCGCCGACACCGATCCGAAGGTATTCACGCGCATCGCGTTCCATTTCATCGTGCGCGGCCGCGGCCTCAAGCGCGAGGTGGTGGAGCGCGCCGTGCAGTTGTCGCACGACAAGTACTGCTCGGCCTCGGCAATGCTGGCGCACACGGCCAAGATCGAAACGGTGATCGCGCTGGTCGACGAGGCCTGAGCAGGCCATCCCGCCGCAAGGCGGCTGCGCTGCAGCACCGCAACACGGCCGCAGGCGAGGCGCTCGGCGGGCTCGCCCGTCAGATCCGATGCGCGGTCGCCGTCATCACACGCGCCGCCGCGCGCATCGCCGCACGCGCCGGCCACGGCAACTCGACACCGCCGAGTTGCTCGGCGGTGTGCGCGTGACTGATTTCGTCGGCTTTCATCTGCTCGATCACCGCGCGGGATGCCGTGTCGGCGGCCGGCAACCGGTCCAGGTGCCCCTCCAGGTGCTGCTCGACCTGCTTCTCGGTCTCGGCCATGAAGCCGAGGCTGATGCGGTCGCCCAGCCGGGCGGCGACCAGGCCGATGCCGAAGGCACCGGCATACCAGAGCGGATTGAGCAGACTGGGGCGCCCCCCGAGGTCCTCGATGCGCCGCTGGGTCCAGGCCAGATGATCAGCCTCCTCGCGCGCTGCCTGCATGAACGCTTCGCGCAGCCGCGGATCGGGCGTGCCAAGGGCCTGCGCCTCGTACAGGGCCTGCGCGCAGACTTCGCCAACGTGGTTCACTCGCATCAGTGCGGCCGCCTCGGTGCACTCCGCCTCGGTCATCGGCGCGGCATCGGCGGCGTCCAGTACTGCGTCGCCCGGGTAGGGACGGCTGGACGTCGGCCGACCACCGATCGTGCGCAGTGCGCGGTCGGCAAGGGAGAGCACCTGATCGATCGGAGAAAAAGCCGGCAGTGCGCGCATCGAATCCCCATGGTTGTTGCAAAAAACTGACGGCCGGCGATCCCAGGCGCCGGCATTGGACCGCACAGGAAGCATTGTGCGGGACGCCCCGCTATTCTCCACCTGCTAGGACATACTGAATCCAACAGGATCAACAGGAGACACCCTCATGCGCAAGACGATCCTTGCCGCCGCGCTGGCGCTGGCCTTCCCGGCGGCGTTTGCCCAGACCGACGCGTCCAAGGCCAGCCCGAACATCGAGCTGTACGGCATCATCGACGTGGGCGTCGAGCGTGTCGACGTCGGCTCGGTCACCAACACCCGCCTGCAGAGCGGCATGTCCGCCGGCTCGCGTTGGGGTCTGCGCGGCCGCGAAAACCTCGGCGGCGGCTACACGGCAATCTTCACGCTGGAAAGCCGCTTCGAGGCCGACACCGGCTCGTTGAGCAACAACGGCGGCACCTTCTACTGCGGCGGCACTGCAGCCGCACCGGTGTGCCCCGGCGTCTCCGCCATCGGCCTGACCGGCGCCACCGCGGCCGCCGTCACCGGCGGCATGAATGCCGTTTCGGCCGACGTGCTGCGTCAGTTTTCCAACGTGAACAGCGCGGGCGCGCTGTTCGACCGTCAGGCGTTCCTCGGCCTGATCACGCCGTTCGGCGCGGTGCTGGCTGGCCGTCAGTACACACCCGGCTACGAGATCGTCAACAAGTTCAACTCGTTCGCCGACGCCACCGCCGGTCAGTTTGGCCAGGAGTTCTCCACGCTGACGATCCGCGCCAACAACGCGCTGGCCTACCGCGCGGAAATGAGCGGCTTCACGCTGTCGCTGATGTACGGCTTTGGCGGCACCGAGACCGTGCGCAGCGAGCGCACCGACGCGCCGACCAAGGGCGACGATTTCTACGGCGCCAACCTGCAGTACGCGACCAAGGTGTTCTCGGTCGGCATTGGCTACAACCAGAACTACGTGATCACGCGCGCCCAGCCGACCCGTGCCAGCAAGGGCATGGAGACGCTGAACATCGGCGGCACCTTCACGCTCGGCGATGCCAAGTTGTTCGCGCAGTACATGACGCGCAAGAACGACAATCCGATCGTCACCCCGCTCGACCTGCAGCAACTGGTGATCGCAGGCGGCACGCCGGCTGGTATCAGCGCGCTGCTGACGCCGATCGTTGCCCGCGCCAACCGCGTGGACCTCGACGGCCTTCGCGGCTTTGTGGGTCCCACGGACACCACCGTGTACCACCTGGGCATGACCTGGCGCCTTGGTAACGGCACGCTGCTGGCGGCCTACAACAACGCCAAGGACACGGCCCGGTCGCAGTGGGCCACGCAAGACGCCAAGGTCAATCACTACGCGGTGGGCTATTCGTACGACCTGTCCAAGCGCACCCAGCTCTACGGCACCTACGCGCTGGCCCAAAACAGCGGCCAGTCCCGGATGGCGCTCGGCGCAGCCGGTTACGCGGGCGGTTGGACCACCGGCTTCGGTGAAGACGCTTCGGCACTTCAGATCGGCATGCGTCATTCGTTCTAAGGTTTCAACGAAAATCGGCGAGAAAAGCAGTAATTCGCGATTTCTGCAGGAACTTGATGCTTGTTTGGCAGGGCACCTTCGGGTGCCCTGTTTGTTTCCGGACGATGACGCGGTGACAGGCCAGGTTCATGCTGTTGCGTGCACGCAGCACCAGGCAACGGCTGTTGCGCCGAACCCACAGGTTGGCCTGCAATTACCGCGTTTAGAACCCACGGTTTTTGCCCCGCAGGCGCTTTCCTGAAAGAATCATCCCAACTTCCGATGGAAGTCCGCATCAAGGCGCTTGGCAAACGGAGTTGCTGCCAGGGTGCCCCCGGTGGATGCCTTGGTGGTCCTTTTCTCAACATGGAGATACACATGAAAAAAAGCCTTCTCGCTCTTGCTGTTCTGGGCGCCTTCGCCGGTGCTGCCAGCGCGCAGTCGAGCGTGACGATGTACGGCATCATCGACATGAACTACCAGATCAATGACCCGAAGGCTTCGGGCGCTACGTCGACCTCCGGCATCAACAGCGGCCACCAGTTCGGCTCGCGCTTCGGCGTTCGCGGCGCGGAAGACCTCGGTGGTGGCCTGGCCGCGATCTTCACGCTGGAAAACGGCTTCTCGGGTGACACCGGCCAGCTGGGCCAGGGCGGTCGTCTGTTCGGCCGTCAGGTGTGGGCGGGCGTTCGCAGCAACAGCTTCGGCACGATCGTCGGTGGCCGTGTTGCCATCTTCGGTTCGGGCACCGGCTCGTTCGACATGTTCGGCACGACCGACCCGTTCGGCACCGGCTTCGGCATCTCGTCGCTGGCCTCGACCTTCTCGTCGGCCAACGCGGTGCGCGTTGACAACGCGGTGCTGTGGCAGTCGCCGAACTGGAGCGGTTTCCGTGCTGGCGCCGGCTACTCGTTCAACATCAATAACGCCGAGACTGCCGGCAGCGGTACGAATACCCGGATGGTCTTCACCGGCCTGAACTACGCCAAGGGCCCGATCTTCGCGTCCGTCACGTACGACCAGGTCAAGGTTCCCAACGCGCCCGACACCCAGACCCACCTGCAGGTCGGTGGCGTGTTCGACCTGAAGTTCATGAAGCTGCATGCCGGTTACGCCAAGGAAGACAACCAGCGCGTCGCCAGCACCGTCGGTACGACCAATGGCGCGGATGCCACGTCGTACATGGTTGGCGCGACGATTCCGGTCACCAAGGCGGTGAACGTGATCGGTTCGTACCAGTCGCGTAACGGCAAGGCGCTGGGCACGTACGAAGCCGATCGCACCGTCTGGGGCGTCGGCGCACTGTACGCGCTGTCGAACCGTTCGACGATGTACCTGAACTACGGCAGCTCGGATGGCAAGAAGTCGCTGAACAACAACAACGCCTTCGACACGACCCAGCTGACCGTGGGCATGTCGCACCGGTTCTAAGCAACACGCTCTGCAAAAAAGCCGCCCTCGGGCGGCTTTTTTGTTTTTGTGTGCCGTTGCGGTAAACGGCACCGTCCCGACCTGAGTGCCGAGGCGTCAGCTCAGGCCGACGCGGTGCCCAGCAGCCCGGCGCGGCTGCGCCGGTAGAGCACATCATCGCGGCTGCGCGCCTGTGCGTGGCTGCGGCAGTGCGCGTCGAACTGCAGCGACGGCGCGCCCATTCGTTGCGCCGGGTCTGCCAGCACCGGATCGACGCATAGCGCAAGGTCGGTGGTGCGCGAGTCGCCCGCTGGCAGCCGCCCCGCCCGCGCGGCAGTGGCGAGTGCATCGGCTGCCATCTTGCGGTAGGTGGTCCACTTGCCACCGACCACGCTGAACAGCCCGCCCTCCTCGATCACCGCATGCTCGCGCGAGATCGCCGAGGTCTGCGGCATCGCCGCTGGCGAGTACAGCGGGCGCAGGCCGCTGAAACTGGCCTGAACATCGGCTACGCCGGGCGGCCGTGCGAAGTAATCGCGCGCGGTGGCCAGGATGTAGTCGCGCTCGGCCTCGCTGGCGCGTGGATCGAACTCGGCGCGCTCGCGCGGCTCGTCGGTTGTGCCCAGCAGCAGCCGGCCCAGCCACGGCACCGCGAACAGCACGCGGCCATCGGGCGTGCGCGGCACCAGCAACGCCGCCTCGCCCGGCATGAACGTACGATCCAGCACCAGATGCGAGCCCTGGCTGACGCGGATCAGCGGCGCGGCCGCCGGATCGGCCATCTGCCGGATCGCATCGACCCACACACCCGCGGCGTTGAACACGCAGCGAGAGCGCAGCGCGAAGCGCTCGCCGCTTTCCTGGTCCTGCGCGGTCAGCGTGGCCCACCCCTGCGCGTCGAAACGAAGATCGGTGCAGCCGACATAGTTGATCGCCACCGCGCCCAGCGCCACAGCGGTCTGCATCAGCGCGATGCACATCAGCGCATCATCGAACTGGCCATCCCAGTACGACACGCCGCCCAGCAGGCCTTGGGAACGCACGCCGGGCAGGCGGGCCATGGTTTCATCGCGCGACAGCCAGCGCGTGGGTCCGAGGCTCGCATCGCCGGCAAGCTGGTCGTACAGGCCCAGGCCGACCCGCAGCTTGATCTGCTCGATACGGCTGTAGCAGGGCACAACGAACTCGAGCGCCGAGGCCACGTGCGGCGCATTGCGCAACAGGGTGGCGCGCTCGGCCAGCGCCTCGCGGACCAGCTTGACGTTGCCCTGCGCCAGATAGCGGACGCCGCCGTGGACCAGCTTGGTGCTGCGGCTCGAGGTGCCACGCGCAAAGTCGCCGCTGTCGATCAGCGCCACGCGCAGACCGCGCTGCGCGGCGTCGACGGCAATGCCGAGGCCGGTCGCACCGCCGCCGACGACCACGGCATCCCAGGGCTGCGAATCGCGCAGTTGCGCGAGCAGCCGCTCGCGGTCGATCGGTGCCGCGACAGGCGCCGCCGACTTGCTGGAGGCGCTTGTCATTCGATCCAGTGCGACGCGCGCTCGACCGCGCGTCTCCATTGATGCACGCGCGCTGCCCGCTCATCCAACGACATGGCCGGCATGAAGCGACGCTCGGCGCGCCACAGTGCGGTCAGTTCGTCGGTGCCGCTCCAGTAGTCGACGGCCAGTCCGGCGAGGTAGGCCGCGCCCAGCGCCGTGGTCTCGGTCACGCGCGGCCGCACCACCGGCACACCCATCACGTCGGCCTGGAACTGCATCAGCAGATCGTTACGTGCGGCGCCGCCATCGACGCGCAGCTCGCGGATCGGCTGGCCGGCATCGCGCTGCATGGCGTCAAGCACCTCGGCGGACTGCAACGCGATGGCCTCCAGCGCCGCACGCGCCACGTGCGCGCGCGAGGTGCCGCGGGTCAGGCCGATCAGCAGGCCGCGGGCGTCGGGATCCCAGTACGGCGCGCCAAGCCCGGCAAACGCTGGCACGAAGCTGACGCCGCCGGCATCGGGGACCTGCATCGCCAGCGCCTCGACCTCCTCGGAGCGGGTTAACAGGCCAAGCCCGTCGCGCTGCCACTGCACGACCGCGCCGCCGATGAATACCGAGCC
>CAZTUT010000116.1:5879-9390 GCA_964616395.1 uncultured Burkholderiaceae bacterium | reverse complement strand
TGCCGTAGTAGATCATCAGCAGCAGCACGCCGAGCGACATGCCGAGCGTGCCGTTCAGGTCAGCAGTGGGCAGCGGACGCAGATAGTTGATGCCGACGGCGTGCGCGATGGCAGGGAACAGATCGACCGGGATCAGGTCGATCGCGTTCATGAAAACGATCCACACGAACACCGTGAGCGCCAGCGGCGCGATGAAGCTGCGGTCGCCGTGGACAATCGACTTGCTCTGCTCTTCGACCATCTCGACCAGCATCTCGATGGCGGCCTGGAACTTGGTCGGCACGCCGGCGGTGGCGCGCTTGGCAGCAGCACGCAGCATCCACAGCGTGCAAAGAAGCATCAACACCGAGAAGAAGACGGTGTCGATGTTGACGACCGAGAAGTCGACGATGAACTTCTGCTTGTCCGTCGACAGGTGCGTCAGGTGATGAACGATGTACTCGGTGGCGGTCGGTGCCTGGCTGCTGGCCATCTTGTTGTTCCGTTCGACTGCGACGCCCTGCTCAGCGAATGAACAGGGCGATCAGGTAACCCTTCAATGCGGCGATGACCGCAACGATCAGCGCCAGCCAAACCACGTCTTTCCACAGCCAGGCGATCAGCGCCAGAAGCGCCACCGTCGAGCCGATCTTGATGAACTCGCCGACGAAGAACTCGGCCACCCCTGCGCCCTGCGCACGCCGCGCCGACAGGGTCAGGCGCAGGGCGAACAGGGCATTGGGCACCACGCAGGCGGTCCCACCCAGCAGCGCCGACAGCGCCGCGGGCGTCCCGCCCAGTGGCCACGCGACCAGCGCGACGACCAGCGTAGCGAGAACCTGCAGGCCGACGATTCGGAACATGACACGCGCCGCGACTCTCTGACCGTCAGGAGGGCGTCCGGTCGGAAACGCGATCGGCTTCAACAAACCGGACCGACCCGCGCACCGGCTTTCGCCGATTCACCTGACAGAGAAAGCGCGTTGATCCTCTATTCGTGATCGCCGGTTTCCCGTACAGCCTGTCAATTCTACGGTGCAGCGCAAAAACGGGCAAATTCCGCCTCAATTCGGTGCCGGCAGGCCGGTGGGCGGCCCGGCTCGCCCATCGTCCCGCCCATCGACCCAACCGCCCGAGCACTCATTGACCAAGACGGCCGAACGCCGGCGCTGCCAGGAATCGGCGCTCGGCGGCCCGAGTCAGCGCCGCAGCCGCTCGACGATGCCGTCGAGCTGGTCGAGCGATGAGAATTCGATCACGAGCTTGCCGCGGCCCTTGGCGTCGGCGCTCAATCGCACGACCGCGCCCAGCGCGTCGGCCAGTTCCTCTTCCAGGCGCTCGACATCGCGGTTGCGCGCCGGCGCGCGGGCCCGGCCGCTGCCGCCCTTGCCGGCGTCGGCCTGCTGGCTGCGCAGCACCAGCGCCTCGGCCTCGCGCACCGACAGCCGCTGCGCGACGATCCGGTGCCCGAGCTGCGCCTGGGTGGCGCCATCGACCGCCAGCAGCGCGCGCGCGTGGCCCATGTCGAGCTGGCCGTCCTGCAGCATCTGCTGCACCGGCGCGGCCAGGTTCAGCAGCCGCAGCAGATTGGAGGTGGCGCTGCGCGAGCGGCCGATCGCCTGTGCTGCCTGCTCATGGGTGAAGCCGAACTCGCGGATCAGCCGCTGCACGCCCTGCGCTTCTTCCAGCGGATTCAGGTCCTCGCGCTGGATGTTTTCGATCAGCGCCATCGCCAGCGCGGCCTCGTCGGGCACGTCGCGCACCAGCACGGGCACCTCGGTCAGCCCGGCCATCTGCGAGGCGCGGAAGCGGCGCTCGCCGGCGATGATCTCGTAGCCGCCACCGTCGACCGGGCGCACCAGGATCGGCTGCATCACGCCCTGTGCC
Source organism: uncultured Burkholderiaceae bacterium (assembly GCA_964616395.1). Taxonomy (GTDB): domain Bacteria; phylum Pseudomonadota; class Gammaproteobacteria; order Burkholderiales; family Burkholderiaceae_F; genus JALHMQ01. The sequence goes on along the minus strand of CAZTUT010000116.1, from coordinate 7,524 downwards.
TTGATCGACTCGGCCAGCTCGGCCAGCGATTCCGCGTTCATCTTCGAGCGCGGCTGGTACTTGCCGGCGCGCAGGCTCGCCACCGGCAGCGTCTGCGGCGCACCCGCCGGTGCCGCCGGCGGCTCGCCGCCCAGCAGCGCATCCAGGCCGCGCCCGAGTCCCTTGGGTCGTTTGTTCACCACGTCTGCCGTTCTCCTGTGCGCCTGGCGCCGCGCCGCTACAGCGCGCGCACCCGCTCGATCATCTCGGCGCCGAACGACACATAGGCCTGGGCGCCGCGCGAGGCGCGGTCGTAAACAACGCCGGGCATGCCGTAGCTCGGCGCCTCGGCCAGCCGCACGTTGCGCGGGATGATGGTGCTGAATACCTTGTCGCCGAACTTGGCGACCAGTTGCTCCGAGACCTGCTGCTGCAGCGTCATGCGCGGGTCGTACATCACGCGCAGCAGGCCGATCACGGTCAGGTCGGGGTTGAGGTTGGCAGCCACCCGCTTGATCGTGTTGACCAGATCGGCCAGCCCTTCGAGCGCGAAGTACTCGCACTGCATCGGAATGATCACGCCGTGCGCGGCGCACAGGCCGTTGAGCGTGAGCATCGACAGCGACGGCGGGCAGTCGACCAGCACGAAGTCATAGTCGGACACGACCGCCGCCAGCGCCGACTTCAGGCGTGTCTCGCGGTCGTCGAGGTCGACCAGTTCGACCTCCGCACCGGCCAGTTCGCGGTTCGACGGCAGCACGTCGAAGCCGCCGCTGTCGGACCGCGCGCGCGCCTGCGCCACGGCGGCCTGACCGATCAGCACGTGATAGACCGACAGGCGCAAAGCCCGCTTGTCGATCCCGCTGCCCATCGTGGCGTTGCCCTGCGGATCCAGGTCGACCAGCAGCACGCGCTGGCCCTGCGCGGCCAGGCCGGCGGCCAGATTGACGCTGGTGGTGGTCTTGCCGACCCCGCCCTTCTGGTTGGCGATGCAGAAGATTCGTGCCACGTGGTTTCCGGCTTGGGGTTCAGACGGGCTGCAATGCGCTCAAGATGCCCTGTGCAAAGCGCTCGATGCGGGTCGCAGCGCGCAGCGAAGTTGTCGATTCTACGGGGCTGACGCGCGCTGGCCGGCGGCTGGCCACGCGCACGCAGTCCTCGCGCCGTGCGTTCATCGCAGCGCCGGGCGTCCGGGCGACGCGATCACGCGCGCCGGGTCGTAGCCGTGCGTCGGCAGGCGCCCGAGGATGCCGGCCAACGTCTCCTGCGGCAGATTCGGCGAGCGCGCCAGCACCCACAGGTAGCGCCGTTTCGGCTCGCCGATCACGACCCAGCTGTAGTCCGGCGCCAGTTCAATGATCCAGTAGTCGCCGCGGCCAATCGGCAGCGCGCGCAGAAATGCCGGCAGGAAGCTGACCTGCAGGCGCGCGCGGGTCTGCGGATCCATGACCCAGGCGATGCCATCTGCAACGAATGCGGTCCCATCTGCCCTCAAACAACGGTTAACGACCGATATCTGACCCGACGCCAGCAGCGTGTAGTCCGCCGTGGTGTCGCGTCCGCAGTTGCGATCCTGAATGCCGAACGGATAGCGGGCGATCTCATGCCAGGTGCCGACATAGCGCGACAGGTCGACGCTGGCCACGGTCTGCAACGGCGGCGGCGA
>CAZTUT010000116.1:0-5779 GCA_964616395.1 uncultured Burkholderiaceae bacterium | reverse complement strand
CGGCGGCGAGTCCGGCGCGGGCGCCGCTGTCGGTGCTGAAGTCGTGGCGGGTGTGGGCGCCGATGTCGTGGCCTGGGTCATCGCGGGACTGGCACACGCCGTCAACACGAGTGCGAGCGCGGCAGCCGCCGCGGCATGCAGCGTCCGGCCGGGCTGGCGTCTGCGGGGCGCTGCGGCGCCGTTACGCGGCAGGCGGACCAATGTCATCGGGGTCGGGATGGCAGTCATCTTGGCTCGATCCGGATCAGGTGTCGTTGTTCGCCCAGGCCGGGCACGTCGATTGGCAGCACGGCGCTGCATGACAGGTCCTCGGGCAGCGCCTGCAACTCGGCGGGATCGATCCGCGCCTTCATCGCCAGCCAGAATCCGTCGGCGGCGAGCAGGTGCCGGGTCCAGCCGACGAAGTCGGCCAGCGCGGCGAATGCGCGTGAGGTGATCACCCGGTAGCTGCCGCGCAACTGCTCGACCCGCGCATGGTGGACGGTGACGTTGGCCAGCTTCAGTTCGAGCGCGGCCTGGGTCAGGAACGCCGCTTTCTTCTGGACGGCATCGACCAGCGTAATGCGCCAGTGCGGGCAGACGATGGCCAGCGGAATGCCCGGCAACCCGCCGCCCGAGCCCACATCGAGCACCTCGACGGCATCGCCGGCAGCGTCGCCAAGCTGGTCTCGCAACGGCCTAACCAGCGACAACGCATCGAGCAGATGATGGGTCAGCAACTCGTCGGCTGAGCGGATCGCGGTCAGATTGTGAACCCGGTTCCAGCGCAGCAGCAAAGCCGCGAAATCAAGCAGCGCGGCGATCTGCGCGTCAGTGAGCGCCAACCCCAACTGCGCTGCGCCAGCCTCCAGCCGGCCCCGATCGACGTCAGGCGGCACTGCGGTCGGGGCCGTTGACGAGACTGCCGGCGGGCTCGGCCAGGGACTCGATACCCACGCCAGCGGCGGTATCCGCAGGCTGTGAGGCCACGCCGCGATGAATCCGTTTCAGGTGAACCAGCAGCAGCGAGACCGCCGCCGGCGTTACGCCGTAGACGCGCGCCGCCTGGCCAACGGTCTCCGGCCGGACCTGCTGCAACCGCTGCCGGATCTCGTTGGACAGGCCGCGGACCTGCGCGTAGTCGAGTGCGGCCGGGATCCGCGTGGTTTCGTGCGACGCGTGGCGCGACACCTCGTCGTGCTGGCGCTCGATGTAGCCGGCGTACTTGCTGCTGATCTCGACCTGCTCGGCCACCGCCGGATCAGCGGCACCCTCAACCCCAGGGCCGCCGAGCGGCGCGCCGACGCGGTCCCGCAACGTCAGCAACTGGGCATAGGTCACGTTCGGCCGCTTGAGCAGATCGGCCAGCGTGTACTCGCGCTCGATGCCCTTGCCCAGCACGCGCTGCGCCTCGTCGTCGGACAGCAAACGCGGATTGACCCAGGTGGCACGCAGGCGCTCGATCTCGCGGGCCACCGCGTCGCGCTTGCGGTTGAAGGCGGTCCAGCGCGCGTCGTCCACGCAGCCCAACGCGCGCCCGATCTCGGTCAGCCGCAGGTCGGCGTTGTCCTCGCGCAGGCTGAGCCGGTACTCGGCGCGCGACGTGAACATCCGGTACGGCTCGGCCACGCCGCGCGTGATCAGATCGTCGACCAGCACGCCCAGATACGCCTGCGAGCGCGCCGGACACCAGGGCTCGGCGCCGCGCGCCGCGCGGGCGGCGTTGATGCCGGCCAGCAGCCCCTGGGCCGCAGCCTCCTCGTAGCCGGTCGTGCCATTGATCTGGCCGGCGAAGTAAAGACCGGCGATGGCCTTGGTTTCGAGCGACGACTTGAGCGCGCGCGGGTCGTAGTAGTCGTACTCGATGGCGTAGCCGGGGCGCAGGATGTGCGCATGTTCCAGCCCGCGCATCGAGCGCACGATCTGCACCTGCACGTCGAACGGCAGCGAAGTCGAGATGCCGTTCGGGTAGAACTCGTGGGTGGTCAGGCCCTCGGGCTCAAGGAAGATCTGGTGGCTGCTGCGATCGGCGAAGCGGTGGATCTTGTCCTCGATCGACGGGCAGTAGCGCGGCCCCACCCCCTCGATGACGCCGGAATACATCGGCGAGCGGTCGAGGTTGTCGCGGATGACCTGGTGCGTGGCCTCGTTGGTGTGGGTGATCCAGCACGGCACCTGGCGCGGATGCTGGTCGGCCGACCCCAGGAAGGAAAAGACCGGCACCGGATCGAGATCGCCCGGCTGCGTGCCGGTCTTCAGGCGTCCTTGCGGCAGGTTCAGGTCCTTCAGCCGCGCTGCCAGCGAGATCGCTGGCGGATCGCCGGCCCGGCCGGCCGAGTAGTTTTGCAGGCCGATATGAACCCGGCCGTTGAGGAAGGTGCCGGCGGTCACGACCACCGTGCGGCCGCGGAAGCGGATGCCGGACTGGGTGACCGCGCCGGCCACGCGCTCGCCTTGCCCCGTCGATTCGATCAGCAAGTCGTCGACCGCCTGCTGGAAAAGCCACAGGTTCGGCTGGTTTTCCAGCCGGTGCCGAATCGCCGCCTTATAGAGAATGCGGTCGGCCTGCGCGCGCGTCGCGCGCACCGCCGGTCCCTTGGAACTGTTGAGGATACGGAACTGGATGCCGGCCTCGTCGGTTGCCGCCGCCATCGCGCCGCCGAGTGCATCGACCTCCTTGACCAGGTGGCCCTTGCCGATGCCGCCGATCGACGGGTTGCACGACATCTGGCCCAGCGTCTCGATGTTGTGCGTCAGCAGCAGCGTGCGCGCGCCGATCCGTGCCGAGGCGAGTGCGGCCTCGGTGCCGGCGTGGCCGCCGCCGATCACGATGACGTCGAAACTTTCGGGAAATTCCATGGGGTCGAGGCCTGGAGGCTCAAGCGACCGCGAGTATAAGTTCGCGATGTTTCACGTGAAACCGATTCCGATTGTTCCACGTGAAACATTGAGCGCCGGTGCGGCGAAGCGCCCGCGCATCCCGGCTGACCCGAACCGGCCGTACCGGTCAGGGCCGGCTGAAGTACGGGTTCATCAGCGTGCCCCCGAGCTGCAGAACGGCAGGCCGGGTCTGCGGAAGTACCGCCGACAGATCAACGGTCAACGATCCCGCGATCCGCAGGTTGGGCGACACCGCGAGTTGGCCGCGGGTGACCATGCCACCGGACTGTCCGCGAATGTCACGAATCGACAACCCGGCGGGGGTCCAGAGGAGGTCCGCGGTCAGTTCGCTGAGCCGCGTGGTTCCGCCGGCGGCCTGCACGCCGGTCTCCTGCGCCGCCAGCATGCCGAGATTGATGCCCGCCAGCGTGAGTGCGCGGGCCTGCGCCTGGCCGACAAACACGCTGCGATCAACAGCTGCTGTCAGCGATGCGCCATGACCACTGCCAAGCGCACGGAAGCTCGCCCGACCTCGCAACGGCGAACGAAACGCCGTGTCTTCTGCCGATGCCGCCAGCGCACGGATCACGCCCTCGAGATCGGCATTGTCAGACTGGAGGCTGCCCGCGGCAGACCACTGCACGTCCGATGCCGCGACCCAGGCACCGTCGACCTGCGCCGCCCCCGTCTTTCCGGTGAAGTTTTCGACAACGATCCCCCGGGGCCAGGCGCGGCCTTGCGCGACCAGACTGTCCCACACGACGGCGGGACCAACCGGCGCCGCCCAGCGCTGCGCATTGAGATCGAAACGAAGCGCGCCCTCACCGTCGGGGAACGCGAGCAGCTGCATCTCGCCCCGGCCGCCAAGCTGCCTCAACTCAAGCGGGGCTGCGATGCCGCCAGACTGATGCTGGAGCACGATTTCGTACTGTTCCGGCAGCAGGGGCATGTCACGAAAAGTGACTGTGCTGAAACGAACTGCGCCCAGTCCGAGGCCCGAATCGGAACGCATCATCGAGCCGAGCCTCACAACGGCAATCGCCTGTTCTGCCGACAGTTGCATGGGTGCGACTGTCGCCTCAGGAAGAAGACGGCGGCGGCTGACCGCCTGCGCCAACCCGTCCCAGGAGTAGCGAATCTCAACCTGATCGGCGCGAAAGCCCGAGCCGATGCGCAGATCGCGCAAATCGATCCCGGGCGTTGGCAACCAGACCAGTTCGCGCACGGCGATGGTCACCGGCAAGCCTGTTGCCGCAGCGATGCGCGATGCGATGGCCTCCTTGCTGATCTGCGCGCGGACGGCCTCGACGCCCAGCCACGCCAACGCGCCCAGCGCGACCACCAGCGCCAGCCAGAGCAGGCGACGCAGCCAGATCTCGGCGGCACTGCGGGTCAGCGAAAACCGGCTCGCCCGACGATAGTTTTCCGACTGCAAGGTCTGGATCGATTGCGCGTCGAGCCGATCCGGGATGTCGATCGTCGTGATTGCAAAGTCGGTGAACAGCGGCTCATTGCGCCCACCAGGACGACTGTCAACCGCTTCAGCAAAGAAGCGATCGACCTCGGCACTGGAGGCTGCCCGACTCATGCCGGCCATCCGCAATCATGGGTGAGGTCTAAAGACATCGCTCGTAGACAAGGCTATTCGGGACAGTGAGCAAACACTATCGAAACTCGGACGGAGGAAAATCTCTGACCGATGACGGTAATCGTCCCGGCAGGCGGACAACTGTAGGAAACAGCGGACGGCAACAGCCTTGCGTTTGCAAGGCAAACCCGCCCCAATTCACGTCATGATCGTACGGCGTATCGCCTGCCGGACCATCGCCTGATCAGGTGAGCGTACAAGTCACGAGTGCGCTGGTCAGTCGCGCGCCCAGCGCGAGCGCGAGGCGATCCCGGCCGGTCGCGGCGGGGATCGAAAGAAAACCGCGAGCGTCAGCCGAACCGCGCTGCCAGCGCGCGGCGCGTCGCCTCGAGCGCAGGCGGCAGGTTGTGGGCCAACTGCGCGAACAACTCGCCGTGGGAGTCGAGTTCCTTCTTCCATTCGGCCGCGTCGACCGCCGTCACGCGGGCGAACTGTGCGGCCGAGAAGTCGAGGCCGTCCCAGTTCAGATCCTCGTAGCGTGGCGTCACGCCGATCGGGTGCTCGGCGCCGCGCTTTCCGCCCTCGATGCGCTCGACCATCCAGGCCAGCACGCGCATGTTCTCGGAGAAGCCCGGCCAGACAAACTTGCCGGCCTCATCGGTGCGGAACCAGTTGACGCAGAAGATCCTGGGCAGCCGCGCGCCGCCGGCTGCGAGCTTGTGACCCAGCTCCAGCCAGTGCGCGAAATGCTCGGCCATGTTGTAGCCGCAGAACGGCAGCATCGCGAACGGATCGCGCCGAAGCACGCCCTGCGCGCCCGCCTGGGCGGCGGTGGTCTCGCTGCCCATCGTGGCCGCCATGTACACGCCTTCGGTCCAACTGCGCGCCTCGGTGATCAGCGGCACCGTGGTCGAGCGCCGGCCGCCGAACACGAACGCGTCGATCGGCACGCCTTGCGGGTCTTCCCAGTCGGGATCGATCGACGGGCACTGGCTTGCCGCCACCGTGAAGCGCGCGTTCGGGTGCGCCGCCTTGCGGCCACAGTCCGGCGTCCAGTCCTTGCCCTGCCAATCGATCAGGTGCGTCGGCGCCGGGCCCATGCCCTCCCACCAGACATCGCCATCATCGGTCAGCGCGACATTGGTGAAGATGACGTTGCGGTCGAGCATCGCCATCGCGTTGTGATTGGTCTTGTGCGAGGTGCCGGGCGCCACGCCGAAGCAGCCGGCCTCGGGGTTGATCGCGTACAGGCGGCCATCCTTGCCCGGCTTGATCCAGGCGATGTCCTCGCCCACCGTGGTGATCTTCCAGCCCTGCAGCGCCGGCGGCGGG
>CAZTUT010000115.1:0-9467 GCA_964616395.1 uncultured Burkholderiaceae bacterium | reverse complement strand
CAGCCACCCCAAGGCAACCTCAGGCAACCCGCTAACTATCAGCAAGTTGCCTGATCGGTACTACGCCCGCCCTAAACCAGATTCCGCAACTCCCTCAACGCCACCGAGAGCATCGCCAGATCGGCGTTGCGTGACTCGGCCAGTTCGGCCACCAGGCGCTGGGCGCGCTCAAGCGGGGCGGCGTTGCGGGTGAGCCAGTGCGTGAGCGCGGCATGGGCGTCGGCCGGCGGGGTGTTGCCGCCCGCCGGCGCGTGCAGTGCGGCGGCGGTCAGCGCGCGTTGCAGGCTGGCCAGGTCGTCGCCGAGCGCGCCCTTGGCCAGGCCCTGCCAGTGGCCGTCGGAAGGCAGCGTGCCCACCAGGTCGCGCAGGCGCGGCAGCGCCAGCTTTTCGCCAATGGCGGCGTGCACGGCGGCCACGGCGTCGAGCGGCTGGCGGCTGGTCTCGGCCAGTTCCACGATGTCGGGCGCGGCGGCCAGCGCGGCCGAGGCCGCCACGCGGCCGGCCAGCGGCGCGGGCACGCCGGCCTCGGTCCAGCGGGTGGCGGCGGGCGTGGCGAGGGTGGCCGGGTCGGCGGCAGCGCGCTGCGCAAGCGCGGCCACCGCGGGGCCAAAGACGCCGATGGTCTCGTCCATCGGCGCGGCCAGCCGGCGCGAACGCAGGAACCAGGTGGTGGCGCGCACGATCAGGCGGCCGATCTCGATCAGCATCTCGGCCTGCACTTCGTCGGCCACGCGGTTGTCGAGCGACTCGATCTCGATCCACAGCGGCACCAGGCCAAAGCTCTCGCGCGCCAGCAGGTAGGCGCGCACCACCTGCGCGGCGGTGCTGCCGGTGGCTTCCATCAGCCGGTGCACGAAGGTGCTGCCCACGCGGTTGACCATGCTGTTGAGCACGTGCGTGGCCACGATCTCGCGCCGCAGCGGGTGGCGCGGCATCAGCGCCGCATAGCGCTGGCGCAGCGCGGCCGGGAAGTAGCGGCCCAGCGCGGTGCCGACCCAGGGGTCGTCGGGCAGGTCGCTTTCGAGCAGCGTGTCGAACAGCCACATCTTGCTGTAGGCCAGCAGCACCGCGCGCTCGGGGCTGGTGAGCGGCAGGCCGCGCGCCTTGCGGTCGGCAAAGGCTTCGTCGTCGGGCAGGTACTCGATCGCGCGGTTGAGGCGGCCCTGCTTCTCCAGCCAGCGCACCAGCCGGTGCTGCTGGTCGAACAGCCGCGCGCCCATGCGGCCGCCGATGGAGAGGGTTTGTGTCTGAAAGTAGTTGTCGCGCAGCACGAGAGCAGCCACGTCGTCGGTCATCTCGGCCAGCAGCGCGTTGCGCTGCTTCTCGGTCATCTCGCCGTCGGCGATGGCCAGGCCGAGCAGGATCTTGATGTTGACCTCGTGGTCGGAGGTGTCCACGCCGGCGGAGTTGTCGATGGCGTCGGTGTTGATGCGGCCGCCGGCCAGCGCATACTCGATGCGGCCGCGCTGCGTGAAGCCGAGGTTGCCGCCCTCGGCCACGACCTTGCAGCGCAGCTCGCGGCCGTCGACGCGGATGGCGTCGTTGGCGCGGTCGCCCACCTCGGCGTGCGACTCGCTGCTGGCCTTCACGTAGGTGCCAATGCCGCCGTTGTAGAGCAGGTCGACCGGCGCCTTGAGGATGGCGGTGATCAATTCGGCGGGCGTGAGCGACTCGGCCTCGATGCCGAGCACCGCGCGCGCCTGCGGCGACAGCGGCACCCGCTTGGCGCTGCGCGGCCACACGCCGCCGCCGGCGGAGATCAGCTCGGCGTTGTAGTCGGCCCACGACGAGCGCGGCAGCGCGAACAGCCGCTCGCGCTCGGCAAAGCTGGCGGCGGCATCGGGGCTGGGGTCGATGAACACGTGGCGGTGGTCGAACGCGGCCACCAGCCGGATATGGCGCGACAGCAGCATGCCGTTGCCGAACACGTCGCCCGACATGTCGCCAATGCCGGCGACCGTGAACTCGGTGCGCTGGGTGTCGATGCCCATCTCGCGGAAGTGGCGCTTGACGCTCTCCCACGCGCCGCGGGCGGTGATGCCCATCTTCTTGTGGTCGTAGCCCACGCTGCCGCCGGAGGCGAAGGCGTCGCCCAGCCAGTGGCCGTACTCGGCGCTGACCGAGTTGGCGTAGTCGGAGAAGCTGGCGGTGCCCTTGTCGGCGGCCACCACCAGGTAGGGGTCGTCGCCGTCGTGGCGCACGGTCTGCGGCGGCGGCACCACGGCGCCGTTGACGATGTTGTCGGTCAGGTCGAGCAGGCCGCGCAGGAAGTCCTTGTAGCAGGCCACGCCTTCGGCGAGATACGCATCGCGCTCGCTGGCGGGCGGCGCCTTCTTCAGCACGAAGCCGCCCTTGGAGCCCACCGGCACGATCACGGTGTTCTTGACCATCTGCGCCTTGACCAGCCCCAGCACCTCGGTGCGGAAGTCCTCGGGCCGGTCTGACCAGCGCAGACCGCCGCGCGCCACCTTGCCGCCGCGCAGGTGAATGCCCTCGAAACGCGTGGCGTAAACAAAAATCTCGTACAGCGGCCGCGGCTGCGGCATGCCGGGCACCTGCGCCGGATCGAACTTGAAGCTCAGGTAACTGCGCGGCTCGCCGCGCTCGTTACGGCGCCAGAAGTTGGTGCGCAGCGTGGCCAGCACCAGCGCCAGCATCTGCCGCAGCACGCGGTCATCGTTCAGGTTGGCCACGCCGTCGAGCGACTGCGCCAGCGCCTCGCGTTGCGCGGCCAGCGCATCGGCGTTGTCGGCCCCCTGGCGCGCCGGGTCGAAGCGCAGCTTGAACAGATTGACCAGTTGCCGCGCAATGCCGGGGTAGGCCGCCAGCGCCGACTCCACCGCGCTCTGGCTGAGCGTGAAGCCGATCTGCTTCAGGTACTTGGCGTAGGCGCGCAGCACCACGATGTCTTCGGCCGCCAGTTGCGCGCGCAGCACCAGGCGGTTGAAGTCGTCGTTCTCGATGCGGCCGTCCATCACGCGGGCGAACGCGTCTTCGAACAGCGGGCGCAGCGTGTCGATGTCGGTGTCGATGCCGGCCGGCGCCTGCAGCACGAAGTCGTGAATCCACACCGGCGCGCCGCCCTCGGGCACGGCCTGCGACGGATGCTCGGTCTGCACCACCACACCCATGCGCTCGAGCATCGGCAGGCTGGAGGACAGCACCACCGGCTGGCCGGCACGATAGACCTTGAAGCCGAGCGCGTTGTCGGCACCGCCGAGCGGCCGGTACAGCGCGTAGGCGGTGCCGGCATCGCCGACGCGCTCCATCTTGCGGATGTCGGCCACCGCGGCGCGCGGGCTCACGCGCTCGCGATACGCGGCCGGAAACGCGCGCTGCCAGCGCCGCAGCAGTTGCGCGCCGGGGCCTTCGCCCTCGAACTCGATCACGGCGTCGCGCAGCTCGTCGTCCCAGCGGCGCGACGCGGCGGCCAGCCGCGACTCCAGCTCGCGCGTATCGACCTGCGGCAGCGCGCCGGGCTGGGTGCGCACGGTGATGTGCACGCGCGCCAGCCGGGCGTCGGTCAGCAACACGTCGAACTCAGCCGACTGGCCGTTGAAGGCGGCGCTGAGAATGTCGATGAAGCGGCGCCGCAGCTCGGTGTCGTAGTTCTCGCGCGGCACGTAGATCAGGCAGGAGACAAAGCGGTCGAACGGATCGCGCCGCACGAACAGCCGGAAACGCTGGCGGCGGCCGAGCTGCAGGATGCCCATCGCGATGTCGTGCAGCTCGTCGGCGCCGATGGCGAACAGCTCGTCGCGCGGGTAGGTCTCAAGGATGTGGGTCAGCGCCTTGCCCAGGTGCGAGTCGGGCGCCAGCCCGGCGCGCTGCGCGACCGCGGCAACCTTGCCGCGCAGCAGCGGGATTTCGCCCACGCGCGCGCTGTAGGCGGTGGAGGTGAGCAGGCCGAGGAAGCGGTGCTCGCCGGTCACGTTGCCCTGCGCGTCGTAGCGCTTGATGCCGAAGTAGTCGACGTAGCCAGGCCGGTGCACGGTGGCGCGGGCGTTGGCCTTGGTCATCACCACCATCGGCGCGGCGGCCCGCGCCAGCGCGCGCGCCTGCGGCGGCAGCGCGGCGAAGCTGCCCGAGGCTTTCTCCTCGCCGCTTTCGCGCAGCACGCCGAGGCCGGAGCCGGTCACCAGGTGCAGCACGTCGGCGCCGTCGTGCGTGGCGAGCCGGTGCTCGCGGTAGCCGAGCAGCACCAGGTTGTCGTGCGCCAGCCAGTCGAGGAAGGCGCGGTTCTCGTCGCGCTCCTGCGGCGGCACGGCGGCGGCGCAGGCGCCGAGCTCGGCGGCGGCCGCCAGCAGCTTCTCGCGCATCGCCGGCCAGTCGGCGGTGGCGGCGCGCACATCGGCCAGCACGCGCTCGATGCCGGCGGCCAGTTGCTGGCGCGCGGCGGCGTCCATCAGCCGGTCGACCTGGATGTGCATCCACGATTCGCGCGGCAGCTCGGGCGCATCGCGGCGCGCCGCGATCCGCGTGACCTGGCCAGCGGCATCGCGCGCCACCGCCAGCACCGGATGCACGATCAGGTGCAGGTTCAGGCCGTGCCGGTGAACCTCCATCGACGCCGAGTCGACCAGGAACGGCATGTCGTCGTTGACGATCTCCACCACCGTATGGCGCGAGGTCCAGCCGTGCTCGGCGAGCGTGGGACTGAGCACGCGCACGCGGGCGCGGCCCGGCTCGCCCGGCGGCCGGCTACGGCCGAACTGCCAGTGCGACAGCGCGGCACCGGCAAGATCGTCAACGCGGGCGGCGGCGAGGTCGTCGGGATCGACGTGGCGGTAGACCTCGCGCACGAAGGCCTCGGTCAGCGCGCGCTCGGCGGGCGCGGCCTGGGCCACGGCCACGGCGGCAATGGCATCGATCAGTTCGGCGGCAGACGGATTCGGCGTGGCGGTCATCGGCAGTCCCTTTCGGTCGGGCGCGGCGCTCTTGACGCGCGCCCTGCGGCAGCCTGGATGCAGGCGCCTTGGCAGAGCGAGTATGCCCGCCCCGGGTTGACGCGGTGCGTCGTGAAACGCGGCGATCACCGCGCATCGGGAGCGATTGGTCTACCCGCTGCGCTGCGCCGGTGCCATAAACCGGCGAGGGCCTGACGAAGTCGGCCAGCGCCTGCAAAGTAACATCGTAGCTACGTGCATATCCCTACGCGTCTGACATGACGGTCGCTGCGGCAATCCGCCACAACAAGTTACCGATGCCCCGCGCCACGCTCAAGAGCGCTGGTCCGTTGCTGCGCGCTACAGCCACCGACGAGACGACGCGATGAGGGCCTCGCCCGCAGGCCAGGCCCTGCTTCACGCACTGGGGCGGCCGCTGCAACCACCGCTGGCGCTGCGCATCGGCGCGCTGGCCCTGCTGACTGCACTGTCGCTGCTGCTGCTGCACTTTGGCCGGCCCGGACTGGCAGCGGTCGGCGTGCTTGCGCTGGTCCAGGGCTTGTACGCCGCCGCGTTCGCGATCGATCTGATGGGGCGCAGCGCGCAGGGGTTTGTGCGGAGCGTGGGGTCGCGCCTGGCCGGCACGCATGCCAGCGCCGCGCGCACGCTGATCCTGCTGGCGCTCGGCGTGGCGATGGCGGCGCTGGTCGGCGCAGCTCACTTCTTGCCACTGAGCCTGCTGCCGATCTGGCTGCTGGTGGTGGCACTCGCTGCGCTCGCGCTGCCGGCGGCGATCGTCCAGCAGGTGCTGTCGACGCGCCTGGGCAGCGCCGTCGTGCGCGGCTCGCTGCTCGATGTGGCGGCGCGGCTCGACCGCCAGCACCTGCGCCTGGCGGCCGCGATCCTGGCGGCCGCGCTGGTCGGCGCGGCGCTGCTGCTTCCGGCGGCACACGCTGGCGGCCTCGTGTCACTGCTGCGCACCGCCGCCGCCGGGCAGCCAGCCATGCCAGGCGCAGGCCAGTTGCTGCTGGCCTTGTTTGTGGCGACCGCGCTCTGGTATCTGGTGTTCCTGATATGCACGCTGACCGGCCGCGCGATGTATCTGCGGGCCGAGGCGCTGCGAATCGCGGTACGCGGTTCCGGCGACGCGCGCGACGCCCTGGTGCGCCCGATCGATCAGGACCGGCAACTGCGCGACGATGCGCTCGAGCAGCTGGTGGCCGAGGGCGATGTGCGGGCCGCGCTCAAGCAGGTTCACGACGCGCTGGCCGAGCAGCCGCAGTCGCTGGCGCTGCACGCTCGACTCTACCGGCTGCTGAAGATCGAGGGCTACCTGCCGCGCATCGAGCATCAAGCGCAGGTTCTCGTGCACCTGCTGCTGAATTCGGGCAATGGGGCGGATGCGCTGGCGCTGGCGGCCGAGGCGCTGGCACGCGATCCGCACTGGCAACCGCGCGATGCGGACGACATCGTGCCGCTGGCACACGCCGCGTTCATGGCCGGACAGCCGCAGCTCGCGGCGCACCTGATTCGCGGCTTCGACCGCAGGCATCGCGAGCATCCGCATATTGCGTCGGCCTATCTGCTCGGCGCCAAGCTGCTGATGCTTCAGGGCGAGGCGCAGCACGTGCAGGCGCGGGCCGTACTCGATCATCTGAACGCAAGCTTCCCCGGTTCGCAGGAAGCGACCGAGAGCCAGCCGCTGCTCCACGCGCTGGACCAGTGGCACCAGCAGCGCGCGGCTGCCAGTGCGGCGCCGGGCGCGACATCCGATCGGGCAGACTAGCGCTGCCGGCGCAGACGGCGGCAGCTCAACGCCGCCATCGCCCGGTCGCCCATCCAGCCTCGCGGGTCGCTGCCTCACACCTTCCTTCGCACTCACGTGACGTCCCTCGTGCCCTTCACTGCCAGCAGCGCCGCACTTCAATCGCTGGCCGCGCTGATGAACGGCCGCTGCGTGTTCGTGGACCTGGAAACCACCGGCACCTCGGCGGCACGCGAGCGCATCACCGAGGTGGGCATCGTCAGCGTGGACTTCGATGAGGGCGCCGTGCGTGTGCAGGAGTGGTCGACCCTGGTCAACCCGCAGCGGCCGATTCCTTCCGAGATCCAGTGGCTGACCGGCATCACCAACGCGATGGTGCGCGACGCGCCCACGTTCGCCGAGCTGGCCGACACGCTGCTCGAACGGCTGCGCGACGCGGTGTTCATCGCGCACAACGCGCGCTTCGACTACGGCTTCCTGAAGGCCGAGTTCGCGCGGCTGGGCATCCCGTGGCGCGCCACCACGCTGTGCACGGTGCGGCTGTCGCGGCTGATCGACCCGGACCGCAGCCCGCACACGCTCGACGCGGTGGCCGCACGCTACGGGCTCGATGGCGAGCAGCGCCACCGCGCGCTCGGCGACGCGCGCGTGCTGTGGCGCTTCCTGCAGGCGTTGGCGGCGCGCCGGCCGCCGCTGGAGATCGAGCAGGCGGTGGGCGCGCTGCTGCGCGCCAGCAGTACGCCGCCGATGCTGCCGCCCGATGCGCTCGACGGCATTCCCGACACGCCCGGCGTCTACCTGTTCTACGGCCTGAACGCGCACCCGATCTACATCGGCAAGAGCCTGACGCTGCGCAGCCGCGTGATGGCGCACTTCTCGGCCGACCACGCCAACGCGCAGGACGCGCGGCTTTCTCAGCAGGTGTGTCGGATCGAGTGGGAAGAAACCGCTGGTGATGTGGGCGCGCTGCTGCGCGAGGCCGAGCTGGTGAAGACGCGGTTGCCAGCGCACAACGTCGCGCTGCGACGCCACGCCGGCCAGGTGCTGCTGCGGCTGGCCGGCAACCGACCGCGCTTCGTGCCCGCCGCGCTGGTGACGCCCGACGCGCTGCACGAGCATCACGGACCGTTCGGCTCACGCGCAGCCGGGCGCGCGCACCTGCTGGCGCTCGCGCGCGAGCACCAGCTCTGCTTGAAGACGCTGGGGCTGGAACGCGCGGCCGGCAAGGCGCGCAAGCCATCGGCCGCAGCGGTGCAAGCCGAAGACGATCCGCCGGCCGAGCAACCTGCAGCGGCATCGACGCTGCCCCCCTCGGCGGCACAGGGGCCGCAACAAGCGACGCGGCAGCCGGCACCGCCTGCGCCGTGCTTCGCCTACCAGGTGCGGCGCTGCTCAGGCGCCTGCGTCGGCGAGGAGCCGGCCGACGCGCACGCGCAGCGCGTCGACACGCTGCTGGAACCACTACGCATCGCGCGCTGGCCGTACGAGGCCGCGGTGGCGCTCATCGAGCGCCGCGCCGATGGCCTGCGCGAGCAACTGCATGTTTTCGACCGCTGGTGCTGGCTCGGCTCGGTGGCGAGCCTCGATGCTGCGCACGCGCTGGCGGCGGCAGAGACGCCGCGCCGCTTCGATGCGGACGTCTACCGGATCGTGCGGGCCGCACTGACCCGCGGCAGCTGCGAGGTGGTGGCGCTGGGTAGCGGCTGAGGTCGAACGGGCGCCCTTGCCCATCGACGTGATCCACCAAAGACGCTGCGCCACGATGCGGCAGGCAGCCCAGGAGGACTATCCTCTCTTCATCGTCAGGCGGCGCGGGCAGGATGTCGGGCGCGGCCTGCGATGGGCGCCGTCCGCGCAGCGCCGACATCGATTGACCCGCGCGACTCACACCAAGAGAGGACCGCCGATGAGAATCCAGACCGCGCATCGCGTGCCGTTCCGCGTCTTCGGTCGAACCGCCAGCGGCAACTGCCACAAGGTGCGGCTGGCGCTCGATCTACTCGGCCTGCCCTACCGCTGGCACGAAGTCGACGTGCTCAAGGGCGAGTCGCGCACCGACACGTTCCTCGCGATCAACCCGGTCGGTCAGGTGCCGGTGCTGCAGATCGACGACCACACCTGGCTGCCCGAGTCCAATGCAATCCTCTGCTACCTGACCGACGGCACCCCGCTGTGGCCCGGCGACCGGCTGATGCGCGCGCAGGCGCTGCGCTGGATGTTCTTCGAGCAGTACTCGCACGAGCCGGCGATCGCGGTGGCGCGCTTCATCCGCGCATTCCAGCGCAATCCCGATGACCCACGCCTGCCCGAACTCGACCGGCGCGGCGCACGGGCGCTGGGCATCATGGAGCAGCACCTGGCGCGCCATCCGTTCTTCGTTGGAACCGAGTTGACCATCGCCGACATCGCACTGTTTGCCTACACGCACAAGGCGCCGGAGGGCGGCTTCGACCTGACCGGCTATCCGGCCGTGCGCGCCTGGCTCGACCGCTGCCGCGCGGTGCCTGGCGTCACCGAGATGCCCTCGCCCTGACTTCTACCCGGTACGCCGCTGCGCGCGCCGTCGATCCTTCCCTGCCCCGACGCACCATGAACTTCATCCTTCGTCCGATCACCCGCCAGCGGGCCACACGCTGCGGCACCATGCTCGCCGCGCTGGCCAGCCTGCTGCTGGCAGGCTGCGCCACCTCCGTGACCGCACCGGCGCCCGAGGCGGCGCCGGCGCTCACAGCCTGCCCCGACGGTGTACCGGCCGGCGCGCGCTGCTGGCGCGGCATGGACTCGGCCAAGGCGCCCTATCTGATCGTGATGCCCGC
>CAZTUT010000114.1:0-9571 GCA_964616395.1 uncultured Burkholderiaceae bacterium | reverse complement strand
GGCTGGCACAGGCCAACCCGGCGCTGTCGGCAGTGCTCGACAGCCGCCTGGGCGCTGGTTGGCGCAATGATCTGGACCAGCTGCGTTCGCTGGCGCCGCTGGCCAACGACGCCGCGCTGCGCGCCGAGGTACTGGCCGCCAAGCGCGCCAACAAGGCACGGCTGGCAGCGATGATCCGGCGCGATCTCGGCATGAGCATCGATCCGACCAGCATGATCGACGTGCAGATCAAGCGCATCCACGAGTACAAGCGGCAACTGCTCAATGCATTGCATGTGGTGGCACGCTACCAGGCGATCGTCAACGATCCCCAGGCCGACTGGGCGCCGCGCACGGTGATCTTCGCCGGCAAGGCGGCCTCCGCCTACGCGATGGCCAAGACCATCATCCGGCTGATCCACGATGTGGCGCGCGTCGTCAACAGCGATCCGCGCATGCGCGACCGGCTGAAGGTGGTGTTCGTGCCCAACTACGGCGTGTCGCGCGCCGAGATCATCATTCCGGCCGCGGACCTGTCGCAGCAGATCTCCACCGCGGGCACCGAAGCGTCGGGCACCAGCAACATGAAGTTCGCGCTCAACGGCGCGCTGACGATCGGTACCTGGGACGGCGCCAACATCGAAATCGCCGAAGCCATCGGCCGCGACCAGCTGTTCATCTTCGGCCTGAGCGCCGACGAGGTGGCGCAGGTGCGGGCGCAGGGCTACGACCCGCGCCGCCACGTGCGCGACAACCGTGTGCTGCGCGACGTGCTCGACGCCGTCGCCGGCGGCGCCTTCTCGCCGGGCGAGCCGGAGCGCTACCGCGAGCTGGTGGACTCGCTGCTGTACCGCGACGCCTACCTGCTGCTGGCCGACTTCGCGTCCTACCTCGACGCCCAGCAGCGGGTCGACCGGCTGTTCGCCACGCCCGGCGACTGGGCGGCGGCGACGATCCGCAACATCGCCGGGATGGGCGCGTTCTCGTCCGACCGAGCGATCGCCGAGTACGCGCGCGACATCTGGAACGTGGATGCGGCACGCCGCTGAGCGCCCGACACGCTGCGTAACCCCATCAAGCGGCGTGCACTGCGGATGCTGAACCCGGACGATCTCGACGCCTTGCTGGCCGCGCGCCACGGCGACCCGTTCGCGGTACTCGGCGCGCACCGGGGAGCCGATGGATGTCGCTGGCTGCGCGTGCTGCTGCCGGGCGCCCGTCGGGTCGAGGCGGTCGATGCCGTCACCGGCGCGCTGCTGGCCCCACTGCCAGCGCGCGCCGACGACCTCTTCTTCGAAGCGCCGCTGCCGGCAGACAGCAGCGACTATCGGCTGCGCGTCACGTGGCCGGGCGGCACTGTTACCACCCTGGCCGACCCCTACGCGTTCGGCAGCAGCCTCGGCGCGCTCGATCTGCACCTGCTGGGCGAGGGCAGCCATCTGCGCCCGTGGCAGGTGCTCGGCGCGCATCCCGTCACGCTCGACGACGTGAATGGCACGCGCTTCGCCGTGTGGGCGCCGACTGCGCGCCGGGTCAGCGTTGTCGGCGACTTCAACGGCTGGGATGGCCGCCGCCATCCGATGCGCGTGCATCACGGCGCCGGCGTCTGGGAGATCTTCATCCCCGAGGTCCGCGCCGGCAGCCGCTACAAGTTCGAACTGCTCGATGCCGGCGGCAAGCTGCTGCCGCTGAAAGCCGATCCCTACGCCTTTGCTGCCGAGCTGCGGCCCGCCACCGCCAGCATCGTCGCGGCGCCTGCGCAGCGCAGCCAGCCGCCCGAGCGCGCCGCCGCCAATCGCCACGACGCACCGATCGCGATCTACGAAGTGCATCTGGGCTCATGGCGTCGCCGCGAGGACGGCGGCTTTCTCGACTGGGACCAGCTCGCTGCGCAGCTGCCCGCCTACGTCCGCGATCTGGGCTTCACGCACCTTGAACTGCTGCCGGTGGCCGAGCATCCATTCGACGGCTCCTGGGGCTATCAGGTCGTCTCGTACTACGCGCCCACCGCCCGGTTTGGCGATCCGGCCGGCTTCGGCCGCTTCCTCGACGCATGTCATGCGCAGGGGCTCGGCGTGCTGGTTGACTGGGTGCCGGCGCACTTTCCGACAGACGCACACGGGCTGGCGCGGTTCGACGGCAGCGCGCTGTACGAGTACGCCGACCCGCGCGAAGGCTTCCATCAGGACTGGAACACGCTGATCTTCAACTTCGGCCGCAACGAGGTGCGCAACTTCCTCGCCGGCAACGCGCTGTACTGGCTGCAGCAGTGGGGCATCGACGGCCTGCGCGTCGATGCCGTGGCCTCGATGCTGTACCGCGACTACAGCCGCGCGCCCGGCCAGTGGCTGCCCAACGCGCACGGCGGCCGCGAAAACCCCGAAGCGACCAGCCTGCTGCGACACATCAACCAGGTCGCCGGGCGCGAGACGCCGGCCAGCATCACGGTGGCCGAGGAGTCGACCGCCTGGCCCGGCGTGTCGCGGCCCACGTCGGCGGGCGGCCTGGGCTTCCACCACAAGTGGAACATGGGCTGGATGAACGACACGCTGGGCTACTTCCGCAAGGATCCGGTGCACCGACGCTGGCACCACAATGCGCTGACCTTCAGCCTGCTGTACGCGTTCGACGAGAACTTCGTGCTGCCGTTGTCGCACGACGAAGTGGTGCACGGCAAGGGCTCGCTGCTGGGCAAGATGCCGGGCGATCGCTGGCAGCAGTTCGCCAACCTACGGCTGCTGCTGGCCTACATGTGGATGCATCCGGGCAAGAAGCTGCTGTTCATGGGCGGCGAGTTCGGCCAGCAGGCCGAGTGGAATCACGATCGCGCGCTTGACTGGGCGCTGCTCGACCGGCCCGAGCACCGCGGCGTGCAGGCGCTGGTGCGCGACCTGAACCGGCTGTACACCGGCCACAGCGCACTGCACCGGCTCGACCACGCGCGCGAAGGCTTCGAGTGGATCGATGCCGACGATGCGTCCGGCTCCACGCTGCTGTGGCTACGCCATGACGGGCTCGGCGGCACGCTGCTGGTGGCCTGCAACTTCACGCCGGTGCCGCGTCATGGTCTGCGCGTGGGCGTCAACGGTGCTGGTCGATGGCGTGAGGTCCTGAACAGCGATTCGAGCCACTACGGCGGCAGCAACGTTGGCAACGGCGCCGGGCCGATCGAGGCCGAGCCACAGCCGGCACACGGCCGCAGCCACTCGCTGTCGCTGACCCTGCCGCCGCTGGCGCTGGTCGTGCTGGAGCCGGTGTGAAAACGCCGCACATCGAATCGGGCCAGCCCTACCCGCTCGGCGCCACGCTGCGCGACGGCGGCGTCAACTTCGCCGTGTTCGCGGGCTCCGCGAGCGGGGTCGACCTGTGTCTGTTCGATGCCCACGGCCCGGAGCGCCGCCTCGCCTTGCCGGCCTGCGAGCACGGCATCTGGCACGGCTTCCTGCCCGGCGGCGGCGCCGGCCTGTTGTACGGCTACCGCGCGCATGGCCGCTACGCACCGCACGAGGGCCTGCGCCACAACCCGCACAAGCTGCTGCTCGATCCGTACGCGCAGGAGATCGTCGGCCGCTTCGGCTGGCACGACGAGCACTTCGGCTATCAGCGCGGCCACCCCGACGAAGCGCGTTCGTTCGACACCCGCGACAACGCCGCCACCATGCTCAAGGCACGCGTGACTGCGCCGCTGGCACCGCCGCCACCCTGCGCCGCGCCGCGTCGGCTGCGCGACAGCGTGATCTACGAGCTGCACGTCAAGGGCTTCACGCGCCTGCACCCGGGGCTGCCGCCGGCGCTGCATGGCACCTACGCGGGGCTTGCGCATCCGGTCGCGATCGACCACCTGCGGCGCCTCGGCGTGACCGCAGTGTCGCTGCTGCCGGTGCAGTACGCGCTGACCGAGGAACGGCTCGACCGGCTGGGCCTGGTCAACTACTGGGGCTACAACACGCTGGGCTTCTTCACGCTCGATCCGCGGCTGTCGCTGACGCCCGACGATCCGACTGCGACCCGGCACGAGTTCCGCGCGATGGTGGACGCGCTGCACGCGGCCGGCATCGAGGTGCTGCTCGACGTCGTGTTCAACCACAGCGCCGAGGGCAGCGAGCTCGGCCCCACGCTGAGCCTGCGCGGCCTCGACAATGCGGCTTACTACCGGCTGCAGGCGCATGACCGGAGCCGCTACGACAACGATAGCGGCTGCGGCAATACGCTGAACTTCGCGCACCCGCGCACGCGGCAACTGGTGATGGACGCGCTGCGCCACTGGGCCGGCAGCTTTGGCATCGACGGCTTCCGCTTCGATCTGGCTCCGATCCTCGGGCGCGGCGCTGGCGGCTTCGATCCTGACGCACCGCTGCTTGCCGCACTCGATCAGGACCCGCTGCTGGCGCGCTGCACGCTGATCGCCGAGCCGTGGGACGTCGGCCCCGGTGGCTACCAGCTCGGTCGTTTTCCGGGTCGCTTTGCCGAATGGAACGACCGCTTTCGCGACAGCACGCGCCTCTTCTGGACGTCGCGCGGCGTCGATCGCGGCGAGTTCGCGCGCCGGCTGCTCGGCTCCAGCGACCGCTTTCATCACGGCGATCGGCGGCCCACGGCCTCGGTCAACTACGCGGCCTCGCACGACGGCTTCACGCTGCACGACCTGGTCAGCTACAGCCATCGCCACAACCACGCCAACGGCGAGCACAACCGCGACGGCCATCACGCCAACTTCAGCACCCACTGCGGCATCGAAGGCCCGACCCATGACCCCAACGTGCTGGCGCAGCGCGGTCGCCTGATGCGCGCGCTGCTGGCGACCACGCTGCTGGCGCAGGGCACGCCGATGCTGCAGGCCGGCGACGAACTCGGTCGCAGCCAGCGCGGCAATAACAACGCCTACTGCCAGGACAACGCGATCTCGTGGATCGACTGGCTGCACGCGGACGCCGCGTTGATCGAGTTCACGTCGCGGTTGGTGGCGCTGCGTCTTGCGCTGCCGGCGCTGCGCCTCGACCACTGGCTCGCCGACGGCCTGCACCCGCAGGCGCCGGAGGCACGCTGGCTGGCGCCCGACCCGGCGCAATGGCGCGAGATGACGGTCGATGACTGGCACGACGCCCGCCAGCACGCGCTCGGGCTGTGGCTGACCCCGGCCGATGCCAACGCTGTGCTGCTGTGGTTCAACCCGGCACCGCAGCCGCACCGCTGCGCGCTGCCGCCCGGCCGCTGGCGGCTTTGCCTGGACAGCGCGGCCGCGCGCGTGCATGCCCCGGCCGGCGATGCGGCGCCGCAGGCCGATACGATCGAACTTTCCGCGCAGACCGTCGTGCTGCTGACCGCCGAATGAGCACCGAGACCCGTCACTGCGGCGTGCTGCTGCATCCGACCTCGCTGCCCGGCCCGCATGGCATCGGCGATCTCGGGCCGTCGGCGTTTCACTTCGTCGACTGGTTGGTCGCCGCTGGTCAGGATCTCTGGCAGATGCTGCCGCTGGCGCCGATCGGGCCCGGCAACTCGCCCTATGCCAGCGCCTCGGCGTTTGCCGGCTCGCCGCTGATGGTGGCGCTCGAGCCGCTGGTCGAGCGCGGCTGGCTCGACACGGCGTCGCTGGCCGGCGCCGCCGCGCTGCCAACCACACGCGTCGACTTCGACCGCGTGATTCCGTGGCGAATGGCACGACTGCGCGAGGCCTTTGCCAGCTTCTCGCAGGCAGCCGATGCCACTGCGCTCGCCGATCTGGCGGACTTTGTCGCCGCGCATGCGCACTGGCTCGACGATCACGCGCTGTTCATGGCGCTCGACCGCCATCATGCGGCGCGCGGCATCCATGCATGGACGCAGTGGGCGCCCGAACTGGCCGGCCGCCAGCCCGAGGCACTTGCCGCCGCACGCGCCGACCTGGCCGACGACATCGCGTTCGAGCGCTTCGTCCAGTGGTGCTTCCAGCGCCAGTGGGAAGCGCTCAAGCGCTACGCGAACGCGCAAGGCATCCGGCTGATCGGCGATCTGCCGATCTTCGTTGCCCACCACTCGGCCGACTGCTGGGCGCAGCAATCGCTGTTCCGCCTCGACGCGCAGCGGGAACCGGCGGTGGTTGCCGGCGTACCGCCCGACTACTTTTCCGCCACCGGCCAGCGTTGGGGCAATCCGCTGTACGACTGGGACGCCATGCTGCACGATGGCTTTCGCTGGTGGATCGCGCGACTGCGCCACGAACTCGCACGTGCCGATCTGGTGCGCATCGACCACTTCCGCGGCTTTGCCGCCTGCTGGGAGATTCCGGCAGCCAGTCCCACGGCGATCGACGGCCGCTGGGTCGAGGCGCCCGGAGCAGCCCTGTTCGACGCGGCGCGCGCGCGGCTCGGCCCGCTGGCGCTGATCGCCGAAGACCTCGGCGTGATCACGCCCGATGTCGAGGCGCTGCGCGACCGCTGCGGCTTCCCGGGCATGAAAGTGCTTCAGTTCGCCTTCGGCGGTGCGGCCGATCATCCGTTCCTGCCGCATACCTACCCGCGCCACTGCGTTGCCTACACCGGCACCCACGACAACGACACCGCCGTCGGCTGGGCCGAGGCGGCCTCCGAGCCGGTGCGTCGGCACGCCGCCGCCTACCTCGGGCTCGCGGCCGAGGTCGATGGCGCCATCGACCCGCGCCGGCTGGCCGATGCGCTGCTGCGGGCCGCGCTGGCCTCGGTGGCACGCTGGACCGTCTACCCGATGCAGGACGCACTCGGCCTCGACAGCAGCCACCGCATGAACACGCCCGGCCTGCTGGATTGCTGGACCTGGCGCTTCCGGTGGGAAGATGTCGGTCCCGAGCCGGCGCACAGGCTCGCCGGGCTGGCCGCGCTCTATGGACGTGGTTTGGGCAGTCCGCGGGGAAGCCCGGCGCAGCCGGCTTGACCTGGCGGCAGACGCGCAGCCCGGCTTCAGGTAAAACGTGTAGTCATCGATCGACCGCACTCGAATCACGATCAAGCAGCAGCCCCGGCAAGCAGCACACGCAACACCGCCACCCACCCGGCAACGCGAGGCGCCCATGGCCAACCAGGTTTTCGATCGAACTCAGCTCACGCGCCGCACGATGGCACTGGTACTGGCCGGCGGACGCGGCAGCCGCCTCAAGGAACTGACCGACAGCCGCGCCAAGCCGGCCGTGTACTTCGGCGGCAAGTTCCGCATCGTCGACTTCTCGCTGTCGAACTGCCTGAACTCCAACATCCGCCGCATCGGCGTGGTGACCCAGTACAAGTCGCACAGCCTGCTGCGCCACATCCAGCGCGGCTGGGGCTTCATGAAGGCGGAGATGAACGAGTTCATCGACCTGCTGCCGGCGCAGCAGCGGGTCGACGAGGAAAGCTGGTATCGCGGCACCGCCGATGCGGTCTACCAGAACCTCGACATCATCGAGTCGCAGGGACCGAAGTACGTGCTGGTGCTCGCCGGCGACCACGTCTACAAGATGGACTACGGCAAGCTGCTGTCGTACCACGTGGCCAAGGGCGCGGAGGTCACGGTCGGCTGCATCGAGGTGCCGATTTCCGAGGCCAGCGCATTCGGCGTGATGGCGGTGGACAGCGCCGGCCAGATCACCGACTTCATCGAGAAGCCGGCCAACCCGCCGCACATGCCCGGTCGCACCGACATGGCGCTGGCCAGCATGGGGCTGTACGTCTTTAACGCCCAGTACCTGTACGAGGAACTGCGGCGCGATATCGCCGACCCGAACTCCAGCCATGACTTCGGCAAGGACGTGATCCCGGCGGCGGTACGCAACGGCGTGGCCTGCGCGCAGCCGTTCTCCGCCAGCTGCGTGATGGCCGAGGGTGACGTGGAGCCGTACTGGCGCGACGTCGGCACCATCGACGCCTACTGGGAAGCCAACATCGATCTCACCGCGACCCGGCCGCTGCTGAACATCTACGACCACGAGTGGCCGATCTGGACCCACCAGGAACAACTTCCGCCGGCCAAGTTCGTGCACAACGAGCCCGGCCGGCGCGGCGAGGCGATCGAGTCGATGGTCTCGGGCGGTTGCATCATCTCCGGCCATCTGTACCGCTCGCTGCTTTTCTCGAGCGTGCGCGTGCACTCGTACTCGACGGTGAGCTGGTCGGTGCTGCTGCCGCGCGTGCACGTGGGCCGGGGCGTGCGCCTGAACCGCGTGGTGGTCGACCGCGGCTGCGTGTTGCCCGACGGCCTGGTGGTCGGGGAAGACGCGGCCGACGACGCGCGCCGCTTCCGCCGGACCGACAGCGGCATCACGCTGATCACGCAGAAGATGCTCGACCGGCTGGCGCGAGGCGGTGCGTGAGCACGCCGCGCCGCGTCGGCACCGAGCCCGCCGCCGCACCGCCGGCTGGCGCTGACGCACGCGCGCCGGTGCGGGTGCTGCATGCCGGCGCCGAGATCTTTCCGCTGCTGAAGACCGGTGGCCTGGCCGACGTGCTGGGCGCGCTGCCGGTCGCGCTGGCCGCGCACGGGTGCGACGTGCGCCTGCTGCTGCCCGGCTATCCGGCGCTGCGCGAACCGCTGCAGCAGGCCGAATCAGTGTGCACGCTGGGGCCGGCCTTCGGCGCGGCGCGGATCGAGGTGCTGCTCGGACGACTGCCCGGCATCGACCTGCCCGCCTACATCATCGATGCACCGGCGCTGTATCAGCGCGCCGGCAATCCCTACACCGATGCGCAGGGCAATGGCTGGCGCGACAACCCGCAGCGCTTCGGCCTGCTCGGCTGGGTGGCTGCGCATCTTGGCCTGGGCGATATCGATCGCCTCTGGCGGCCGCAGATCGTCCATGCGCACGACTGGCACGCCGGGCTGGCGCCCGCGCACCTGGCGCTGCATCCGCAGCCCGGTTGCCGCAGCGTGATCACCGTGCACAACCTCGCCTTCGCCGGCCTGTTCCCGCACCACGACCTCGCCACCCTGCTGCTGCCGCCCGAAAGCTTTTCGCCCGACGGGCTCGAGTTCCACGGCGAAGGCTCGATGCTCAAGGCCGCCTTGCACTACGCCGACGCGTTGACCACGGTCAGCCCCAGCTATGCGCGCGAGATACAAACCGCTGAATTTGGCTGCGGCCTCGAAGGCGTGATCGCGCACCGTGCCGGGCGCCTGCACGGCATCCTCAACGGCGTGGACACGGCGATCTGGAACCCGGCCACCGATCCGCACATCGCCGCGCCGTTCGATGCGCAGCAGCCTGAGGGCAAGGCCCGCTGCAAAGCGGCGCTGCAGACCGAACTCGGGCTTGCAGTCCGCGCCGACGCGCCGCTGATCGGCGTGGTCAGCCGCCTCACCGGCCAGAAAGGCCTCGACCTGTTGCTGCAGGCGATGCCCGCGTTACTGCACGAGGGCGCGCAACTGGCGCTGCTCGGCAGCGGCGAAGCGGCGCTGGAGCAAGGCTTTCGCGCGCTGGCGGCGGCCACACCGGCGCAGGTGGCGATGGCCACCGGCTACGACGAAGCCCGCGCGCACCGGATCATCGCCGGCGCCGACATCATTGCGGTGCCGTCGCGCTTCGAACCCTGCGGTCTGACCCAGCTCTACGGACTGCGCTACGGCACGCTGCCGCTGGTGCGGCGGGTGGGCGGGCTGGCCGACACGG
>CAZTUT010000113.1:0-9728 GCA_964616395.1 uncultured Burkholderiaceae bacterium | reverse complement strand
GGCAGCGCGCCCATGCGTCCGCCGAGCGCGGACACGGACAGCGCGGCGGTCGACAGCAGCGTGAGCGGAATCGCCAGCACCAGCGCCAGCGCCATGCCGGCGGTGGCGATGGCCACGGTGCGCCAGGTCTCGCGCGCCACCATCGCCAGGAACTCGCCGTCGAGCTTGGGTGGGAAGAAGTCGGCCAGGAAGCGTGCGGTGACCTTGAGGTTCTCGGGGCTGAGCATCACCCACGGCTTGAACTCGGCGGCCACCAGCGCCGGCGCCAGCAGCGCGACGGCGGCGCAGGTCCAGAACACGCGCCCGAGCCAGGCGGGGTCGCGTTGCGACGGCGCGGCGGAGATGCTGGCCATCTGGATCTCGCGGATCAGCGGCAGTGCATTGCCACCGGGCGCGGGCCCTCGGGCGGGGTGTCGCCGTCGGTCGGCGCCCAGGTCGCCAGCTCGTGCTCGTGCTGCGAGTAGAGCCGCGCCAGGTGCTCGCGCGAGACCTCTGCGGCCGGCAGGTCGAACGCCAGTTCGCCGTCGCGCAGGCCGATCACGCGCGCGAAGCGCGCCAGCGCCACGTCGACCTGGTGCAGCGTGGCCACCAGTGTGGCGCCGCGCTCGCGCGCGGCCGTGGTCAGCGTGGCAATGGCGCCGGCGGCGCGGGTCGGGTCGAGCGCCGACAGCGGTTCGTCGATCAGCCACAGCCGTGCCGGCGCCAGCAGCGCGCGCGCCAGACCCACGCGCTGGCGCTCGCCGCCGGAGATGCGGTCGACGCGCTCCCACAGCTTGTCGCCGAGGTCGAAGCGTGCCAGCGCCGCATGCGCGGCACCGATGTCATCGGGATAGACCAGCGAGCGCAGCGCCGCCAGCACCGACTGCCGCGGCAGCCGCGCGGCCAGCACGGCGGTGATCACGCGCTGCCGTGGCGGCAGCGGCGGCACTTGTGGCGCCAGGAACAGCGTGCCGCGCAGCGCCTGGAGCTGCCGTGTGGACAGCGACCATGGGTCGATGCCGTCGAGTCGCAAATGGCCGGCGGCCGGCCGCAGCGCGCAGGCCAGCGCGTGCAGCAGCGTGGTCTTGCCGGCGCCGGACGGACCGATCACCGCCACCTGTTCGCCAGGCGCGATCGACAGCGACAGCGGCCGCAGCGCCGGTGGCGCACTGCTCGCCGCCGCCGGGTGGCGCGCGGCGAGGGCATCGAGCGTGACCGCCGTGCCGGATGCCGTGGTTGCCATGGTCGCCCTGGGTGCCCAGATTGCCGTGGTGAGAGCGGCCGCTGCCGTGCCCGCCCGTATCAGGCAGCCTGCTTACTTGATCAGGCCCGCGCTGCGTCCTGCGGTCTCCAGCCCCTTGTAGTTCTCCGCGCGCGTCGGGATGTACTTGGTGGCGCGGTTCAGCGTCAGGATTTCCTTGCCTTCGGGCGTAGTCATCGACAGGTCGAGCAGCGCCTTGGTGATGCGCTCACGCAGTGCGACCGGCATATCGGCATGCACCGACCAGTTGTAGTTGAAGAACGGCGGCGTGGTGTAGAACACATCGACCTTGCTGGTGTCGACCTTCTTGTCGTCGACGAAACGACGCCACACGGTGATGTCGAGCGCGGCGGCGTCGACCCGGCCGCTGACCACCGAGGCGATGGTGGCATCGTGTGCGCCGGAGAAGGCCACGCGCTTGAAGTCGCGCTCGGGTTCGATACCGGCCTGCAGCAGGAAACTGCGCGGCATCAGGTGGCCGGAGGTCGACGACTGCGAGCCAAAGCTGACCTGCTTGCCTTTGAGGTCGGCGAGCGACTTGATGCCCGAGCTGGTCTGCGCGATGAACACGGAGCGGAACTGCGCGTCTTCCTCGCGCTGGGCGATCGGGATGATCTTGCCGCCCGAGCGGATCTGCGCCTGCACGTGGGTGAAGCCGCCGAACCAGACCAGATCGACCTGCCGGTTGACCAGCGCCTCGACCGCGGCCGGGTAGTCGTTGACCGGCGTGAACTCGACCTTCATGCCGAGCGAGCGTTCGAGGTAGCGGACGATCGGTCCGAACTTGCGCACCTGTTCGGTGGCGGCTTCCTCGGGGATGGTGGTGACGCGCAGTACCTGCTGCGCCTGAGCGGCGAAGGCGAAGCCAGAAACGATCAGGGCCAGCAGCGTGACGGCGATTCGGCGAAGCATGGACATCGTGGTGTCTCCAGCAGCGACCGACACGCCAGTGACGAGGGCGAAAATGGCATGTCGGCGGAAGGGTGGCCCGCACGGGGCACTAGGCAGGGCAGCGTCGGACTGACGACCCGCTACACGCGGCGATCAGGCAACGCTGCAGGCGAAGTGTAGAACAGTGAAACGCGCGCCGCGCGCGCTACGGGCCGCGCACATTGCGGCTGGCCGCCGGCCGGCGCCGCCACAGCACGCGCCACCAGCGCTCGGTGCGCGAGGGCTGGTCGGACAGGAACCGATTGATCCAGAAGATCAGCCACAGCAGCAGGCCGAGGCCGAGCATGCCGGCCACCGTGAGGGCGAAGCCGTGCGGGTGGTGGGCGAGCGGGATGTTGTCGAAGTTCATGCCCCAGATGCCGGCGATCAGCGTCAACGGCGCGAACACTGCGGTGATCACGGTCAGCAGCCGCACGATCTGATTGGTGCGGTGGCTGGTGGCGGAGAAGTGCAACTGCACGGCCGTCTCGATGCTGTTCTCGAGCCGCTGCGCATGGCTGAGCACACGCCGGATGTGCTCGATCACATCGGCGATGCGCACCAGATGTGCATCGCGCAGGTGCGGCTCGGGCGTTGCATCGATGTAGGCGTCGCGCAGTTCCTGCAGCGCGTCGAGCTGCTCCTCCGACAGGTTCTCCAGCCGGCGGATCTCGATACGCGCGTCCAGCAGCGCCTGCCAGTCGGAAAACGGCTTGCGCGGGTCGAGCAGTTCGCGCTGCCAGCGTTCCAGCCGCTCGGTCAGCGGCTGGCGCAGATCGAGGTAGCGATCGACCATGCCGTTGACCAGGCGCAGCATCAATTCGTCGGGGTGCACCGGCGGGCGCTGCTTGTCGGTCGGCCGGTCGGCGCGGTTGCCCAGCAGGCGCGCCTGCATCTGCTCGACGGTCTTGCTGTGCTCGTTGCGTACCGTGACCAGCAACCGTTCGAATACGAAGAACGTGATCGGCCGCGTGATGATTTCCTGCAGCGCGCGCGCACGGTCGCTGCGCGCCACCTCGGCCAGCGGCGCGGCCTCACCCGGCGCCAGCTTGCGGAACACCAGCATGTCGTACATCTGCGTGCCATCGAAGTACGACGGGTGCTGCAGGTTGACCGCATCGCGCAGATGCAGGTCGTGGATGCGCGCGGCGGCCAGCCGATCGACGCGGGCACGGAAGGCTTCCGGATCGGTCTGCACTTCGCCGTGCAGCACGTCCAGCCACAGGTAGCCATCGCGTGGCGGTTGTTCCAGGTCGTCGGTCGGCGTGCAGCCGTCGGGCAGGATGTGGATCAGGCGCACGCCGTGCTCCGGATCGTTCGGTCAGGAGTTCGAACGCTCAGCGCGCGTCGCGCAGCCAGCGCGCCACCTGCAGCGAGAAGTAGCTGAGCACACCGTCGGCGCCGGCGCGCTTGAATGCGAGCAGCGCTTCCAGGATGGCCTTCTTCTCGTCGAGCCAGCCGTTGCGGATCGCGGCCATCAGCATCGCGTACTCGCCGCTGACCTGGTAGACGTAGGTCGGCGCCTGGAACGTGTCCTTCACGCGGCGCACGATGTCCAGGTACGGCATGCCGGGCTTGACCATCACCATGTCGGCACCTTCCTGCAGATCCAGCCCGACCTCGCGCAGCGCCTCGTCGGTGTTGGCCGGATCCATCTGGTAGACGGCCTTGTTGCTCTTGCCGAGGTTGCCCGCCGAACCCACGGCATCGCGGAACGGTCCGTAAAAGGCGCTGGCGTACTTGGCCGAATAGGCCATGATCCGCGTATGGATATGCTGGCGCGCCTCGAGCGCCTTGCGGATCGCGCCGATGCGGCCATCCATCATGTCGCTGGGGGCGACGATGTCCACGCCGGCGTCGGCCTGCGTCAGCGCCTGCGCAATCAACACTTCGATGGTCTCGTCGTTGAGCACGTAGCCGCTGTCGTCGATCAGGCCGTCCTGGCCATGCGTGGTGAACGGATCGAGCGCGACGTCGGTCATCACGCCGAGCTCCGGGAAGCGTTGCTTGAGCGCGCGCACCACGCGCGGCACCAGGCCGTCGGGGTTGGTCGCCTCGCGGCCGTCGGGGCTCTTGAGGCTGGCGTCGATCACCGGAAACAGCGCCA
This sequence comes from uncultured Burkholderiaceae bacterium, assembly GCA_964616395.1. GTDB lineage: Bacteria > Pseudomonadota > Gammaproteobacteria > Burkholderiales > Burkholderiaceae_F > JALHMQ01. The sequence goes on along the minus strand of CAZTUT010000113.1, from coordinate 5,451 downwards.
GCGCCGGAATGCCGAGCCGCGCGCATTCTTCGGCCACCGGCAGCAGCAGGTCGAGCGACAGCCGCTGCACGCCGGGCATCGAAGCCACGTCCTCGCGCCGGTTGCTGCCGTCGAGCACGAACACCGGGTAGATCAGGTCGTCGACGGTCAGCCGGTGCTCGCGCATCATCCGGCGCGAGAAGTCGTCGCGGCGCATGCGGCGCATGCGAACGTCGGGGTACTGGCCAAGATTCTTCATTCGGGAAAGCCCCACTTGGGTGATGCGTCCGCTTGCCTGAAAGTTCACGTCGGACGTTGATGGGTTCTCTGGATCTGTCGACGTTCCCCGCTTCTCCTCCCTGAGCGGGTGCCTTACGAATACAAGGCATTGCAACCCCGAGTACGTGCTCGGGGTTTTTTTTGCCTGTCGCGTTGCGATGCGTCGGCGCGACGGCGTGAATACAACGGCAATGATGATAGACGCAGGCCTGCGCCGCGTGCCACATGCGACGGTACCGCGGTCACAGCACTGCGTCGCTGGCGGTCTACACCGCGAGCAGTTGCCCGAGCGTGTCCTGTAGCTCCTCGATGCCTTCGCGCTTGGGCGCCGAGTACAACTGCACCGAAGTCGGCATCGGCAGGGTCTCGGCATGCGCCTCGGCCTGCGCCAGCGCTCGGCGCTTTTCTGTGGTGGACAGCTGGTCGGCCTTGGACAGCAGCATGTGCAGGCGCAGCTTCGCCGGCTCGTCACGCCGCAGCAGCCATTCGATCAGCGCCAGGTCGGGTGCCATCAGCGGCCGGCGGGCGTCCATCACCAGCACCACGCCGCGCAGCATCCGGCGCGACTGCAGATAGCCGCCGACCAGCGTGTCCCAGCGGCTGCGGGTTTCGTCGTCGACCTTGGCGAATCCGTAGCCGGGCAGGTCGACAAGGTAGGCGCGCGTGACCGAATGACCGGTCTCGTCCTTGCGGCTGAGGCCGAAGAAGTTCAGCAACTGGGTGCGGCCCGGTGTCTTGGAGGCGAATGCGAGCTGCCGCTGCTGGGTCAGCGCGTTGATCGCGGTCGACTTGCCGGCGTTGGAGCGGCCGACGAAGGCCACCTCCGGCAGCAGTTCGACCGCGGCGTCGTTCAGTTGCTCGGGCTCGGCCACCGAGGTGACGAAGCGGGCGGAGTGGAACAGGCCGGCGTAGGAGGTCAAGGAGTACTCGTTTCAGTCGGCCCGCGCGGCGCGGGCAGGCCAGCGGGCGGGGAGCGCCGGCGCGGCGGGTCAGCACGAGGCCGTTCGCAGGCCGGCAGGTGACCCGTTGGCGGCTGATGTGGGGGCCGACGGCGGCTTGGCCGTGGGCCCGCAAGCGGCCGGCGCCGGGTGCGGTTAAAATGCGCAGCTTAACGGGCATCTCGGGCTGCACGCATGGCGCCGATCGCTGTCACAAGCGCAGCGGCGCAGGATTCAGGTTGCAGATTGCAGGCACGCCTTCAGAATTTGTCCGGTCCGTCTTCAAGACAAGATTTCAGGGGTTTTCGATGATTTCCCAGTCTGGCCGCGTTGGTCGTGTTGCGGGTCGCTTTGCGGCGCTGATCGCTTTCGGTCTGATCGGCGCCGGCGTGCAGGCGCAGGCGCCAGCCGCACCCGCCAAGCCCGATCCGGCCAAGGGGCAGCAGATTGCCGCTGCCGCCTGTGCTGCCTGTCATGGTGCCGATGGCAATTCGGTGATTGCGCAGAACCCCAAGCTCAACGGCCAGCATGCCGATTACATCGTCAAGCAGTTGATCGACTACACGAAGCCGGCCGATGCCAAGGATGCGCGCGTCAACCCGATCATGCTCGGCTTCGCCTCTTCGCTGTCGGCTGACGACAGGCGGCATGTGGCGGCTTGGTACGCCTCGCAGAAGCCCACGCCGGGTGCGGCCCGCGTCAAGGAGACGCTGGGTCTGGGTCAGCGCATCTACCGCGCCGGCATTCCCGAGAAGGCCATTCCTGCCTGTGCCGGCTGCCATACGCCGAACGGCGCAGGCATTCCGGTCCAGTACCCGCGCCTGGGCGGCCAGCATGCCGAGTACACGGAGGCCCAACTCAAGGCGTTCCGCGACGGCACCCGCCGCAACAACCTCGCGATGACGCAGATCGCCTCTCGCATGTCCGACGCCGAGATGAAGGCGGTGTCTGACTTCATCGCAGGGTTGCAGTAACGGGCGCGACGGCTGTCCCGCGGGGCGGCGGCAAAAAAGGGCGCCGCGGCGCCCTTTTTTCATGCACGCGTTCCTGCGTCAGCTCTTGCCGAATACCTCGTTGAGTTGCTGGTTCACACGGATGAAGGTGGTGCGCTTGCTCAGCTCCTTCAGCCGGCGCGCGCCGACGTAGGTGCAGGCGGAACGCACGCCGCCGAGGATCTCGGCGACCGTGGGCTCGACCGGGCCGCGCTCCGGCAGCAGCACTTCCTTCCCCTCGGCGGCGCGATAGCCGGCCACGCCGCCGGAATACTTGTCCATCGCCGCCTTGCTGCTCATGCCGTAGAAGCGGCGGAACACCTGGCCGTCGCGCTCGACGCGTTCTCCGCCGGACTCGTTGTGGCCGGCGAACATGCCGCCGAGCATCACGAAGTCCGCACCGCCGCCAAAGGCCTTGGCCACATCGCCCGGCGTGGTGCAGCCGCCGTCGGCACAGATCTGGCCGCCCAGGCCGTGCGCAGCGTCGGCGCATTCGATGATCGCCGACAGTTGCGGATAGCCCACGCCCGTCATCTTGCGCGTGGTACAGACCGAGCCGGGGCCGATGCCGACCTTGACGATGTCGGCGCCCGAGAGGATCAGCTGCTCGGTCATCTCGCCGGTGACGACGTTGCCGGCCATGATCACCAGGTGCGGGTAGGTCTCGCGGATGCGCGCCACGAAGGTGGCGAAGTTCTCGTGGTAGCCGTTGGCCACGTCGAGGCACACGTAGCCGATGTGATCGCCGGCCGCCTGCATCACCTGCCCGAACTTCTCCTCGTCGGCGCGGGTGATGCCGATCGAGTAGAACGCCGCCGACTTGCGGGTCAGCGTGCGGAAGAACGCGACGTACTCGGCCACCGCGTAGTGCTTGTGCAATGCGACCGACAGTCCGAGCGGCGCCAGCGCACTGGCCATCTCGAACGTGCCGGTGCTGTCCATGTTGGCGGCGATGATCGGGATGCCGTCGTAGGCCTCCTTGCCATGGCGGAAGCTGAACTGACGCGCGATGTCGACGTCGGAGCGCGAGGTCAGCGTCGAGCGCTTCGGGCGGATCAGCACGTCCTTGAAGTCCAGCTTGAGTTCATGCTCGATGTGCATGGGCGTTTTCCCTTGGGGCCTTCCGCTTCCGCGGCGGGCCGGACAAAAAAAGCGCCGGCGCCCCCGCAGGGGCCCAGCGTGTATGGAGTTTACGCTGCCGCCCGTGCGTGGCGAACCCGCGGCGTCGGATACGATCCAATGCAATCGAGGCCGTCCCGCGGTCCGGCTGTCTGCCCTGCGTGGAGAAAGCAGGCGAGCATGCCTGCGCTCGGCGGCCCACGGTGCCTCGTAGTTCCTCACGCAGTCCGGAGTGTTCAGATGCTGATCCGACAACCGACCGACATTGCTCCTTCCGAGATCACGCCGCCGGCGGTGTGGCGCCAGCGGCGTCGCCTGCTGCAGGCCGCTGCCGCCGCCGGCCTCGTCGGCACGGCTACTGCAGCGCGAGCGCAGAACCCGGCGGCGGCCAGGCTGCCGGGGCGTGCCAGCGCGCTGTCGACGATGGAAAAGCCAACCCCGTACAAGCTGGTGACCGAGTATTGCAACTTCTACGAGTTCGGCACCGACAAGGAAGATCCGGCACGCAATGCGCCCCGCCTGCTGAAGACGCGGCCGTGGACGGTGCAGGTCGATGGCGAGGTGCGTCGGCCGCGCACCTACGCGATCGACGATCTGCTCAAGCTCGCGCCGATGGAGGAGCGGGTCTACCGGCTGCGCTGCGTGGAGGCGTGGTCGGCGGTGATCCCGTGGGTTGGGTTCTCGCTGGCGGAACTGATCCGGCAGGTCGAGCCCACCGGTAACGCCAAGTACGTCGAGTTCGTCACGCTTGCCGATCCGAAGCAGATGCCCGGGCTGCGGTCGAGCGTGCTCGACTGGCCCTACGTTGAAGGCCTGAGGATGGACGAGGCGATGCATCCGCTGACGTTGCTGGCCTTCGGCCTGTACGGCGAGGTGATGCCGCATCAGAACGGCGCGCCGGTACGGCTGGTGGTCCCGTGGAAGTACGGCTTCAAGAGTGCCAAGTCGCTGGTGCGGATCCGCTTCGTCGAGAAGCAGCCGGTCAACAGCTGGCAGCGCTCGGCGCCGCACGAGTACGGGTTCTTCTCGAACGTGAATCCGAACGTCGATCACGCGCGCTGGTCGCAGGCCACCGAGCGCCGCCTGGGCGAGGACGGCCTGTTCACCAAGCGCCGGCCAACGCTGATGTTCAACGGCTACGGCGAGCAGGTCGCGTCGCTGTACGCCGGCATGGATCTGCGGAAGTTCCTCTGATGCCGCTGCGCGCCGGCCTGCAGGCGTGGCTGGCGCGCGTGCCGCCGGCGCTGCCGGCGCCGCAGTTCGCGCGGCTGCGGGCGCTGCTGTTCGCGCTGGCCTTGGTGCCGCTGGCGCGGCTGTTTTACCTCGGCGCGACCGGCGGCCTGGGCGCGAATCCGATCGAGTTCGTCACCCGCTCGCTCGGTACCTGGGCGCTGGTGCTGCTGTGCGTGACGCTCGCCGTCTCGCCGCTGCGCTGGCTGACCGGCTGGGCCTGGCTGCTGCGGCTGCGGCGGATGGCGGGCCTCTTCTGTTTCTTCTACGCGGCGCTGCACGTGCTGACCTACGCGGTGCTCGACCACTGGCTCGACGGGCAGGCGCTGTGGGCCGACGTGGTCAAGCGGCCGTTCATCACGGCGGGCTTCGTGGCCTTCGTGATGTTGCTGCCGCTGGCGGTCACGTCGAGCAACGCGATGGTGCGGCGGCTGGGTGCGCGCCGCTGGCAGGCGCTACACCGGCTGGTCTATGCGATCGCGCTGGCGGCGATCCTGCACTACTGGTGGCACAAGGCAGGCAAGAACGACTTCATCGAGCCGACGGCTTATGCGCTGGTGATCGGTGCGCTGCTCGGCGCGCGCCTGGTGCGCTGGCGGCGCAGCCGCTGACCACGCCGCGCAGCGTCTCGCGCCGCGTGAGTCGCCGCGGGTGTCGATGTGTGTTTCAGTCAGGCAGCAGCGACTCGCCGGCGAACAATTCCTCGACGGTCTCGCGCCGGCGCACCTCGTGCATCCGGGTGCCGTCGATCATCACCTCGGCGGCGCGGCCGCGCGAGTTGTAGTTGCTGGCCATGCTCATGCCGTAGGCGCCGGCGCCGAGGATCGCCAGCAGGTCGCCCTCGGCCAGCGCCAGATCGCGGTCGCGCGCCAGCCAGTCGCCCGATTCGCAGACCGGGCCGACCACGTCGTAGC
>CAZTUT010000112.1:0-9748 GCA_964616395.1 uncultured Burkholderiaceae bacterium | reverse complement strand
GTGCGCGCCAGCACGAGGTGGGCGATGTTCTCGGCCATGTCGTGCTCGCCATACGTGATGTAGATCTTCTGCCCGCTGATCCGGTAGCTGCCATCGGCCTGCGGCACCGCCCGCGTACGGACCTGCGACAGATCCGAGCCCGCCTGCGGTTCGGTCAGGTTCATCGTGCCGGTCCAGCGGCCCTCCACCAGCGGGGGTAGGTAGTGCGCCTTCTGGGCATCGCTGCCGGCGGTCAGCAGCGCCTCGATCGCGCCGTCGGTCAGCAGAGGACAGAGCGCAAACGAAAGATTGGACGCCTGCAGCATCTCCATCGCCGCGGCCGCCACCAGCTTCGGCAGGCCCTGGCCGCCAAAGTCCACCGGATGCTGCAATCCCTGCCAGCCGCCCTGTGCATAGGCAGCGAACGCCTCCTTGAAACCGGGCGTGGTGATCACCCGCCCGTCTTCCCAGCGCGACGGCTTGGTGTCGCCGGTCCAGTTCAGCGGCGCCACGACCTCGCCGCAGAAGCGCGCGCCCTCGTCGAGCACCGCGGCCACGGTCTCCTCGGTTGCATCCTCATTGCCCGGGAGCTGCTGGATCATGCCCAGCGACGCGAGCTCGCGCATCGTGAAAAGCATGTCCTTGATCGGCGCGGTGTAGCTCATCTCGTCTCCCCTGCAAAAGAAAATGGCGCGGCGTCACGCCCTCTGGTGTCGCCGCGCCCTTCAGATCCTGCCCGGGTCCGCCCCGGCGGCCCGTCAGCCGATTTCCTTGACCAGTTGCGGCACGACTTCGAACAGATCGCCGACCAGCCCGTAGTCGGCCACGGCGAAGATCGGCGCTTCCGGATCCTTGTTGATCGCGACGATCGTCTTGGAGTCCTTCATGCCGGCCAGGTGCTGGATCGCCCCCGAGATGCCGACCGCGATGTACAGCTGTGGCGCGACCACCTTGCCAGTCTGGCCAACCTGCCAGTCGTTCGGCGCGTAGCCGGCATCGACCGCGGCGCGGGACGCGCCCATGGCCGCGTTGAGCCGGTCTGCAAGCGGATCAAGCAGCTTGAAATTGTCGGCCGAGCCCATGCCGCGGCCGCCGGACACCACCACCTTCGCGCCCTGGAGCTCGGGGCGGTCGCTCTTTGCAACGTCGCGCGAAATGAAGCGAGCCATGCCGGTGTCGGCCACCGCCGCCACCGTTTCCACCGCCGCACTGCCGCCCTCGGCCGCTGCCGCATCGAAGTTCGTCGGACGCGCGGTGAGCACCTTGATCGCGTCGGTGGCCTGAACGGTGGCAATCGCATTGCCGGCGTAGATCGGCCGCGTGAACGTGTCGGCCGACTCGACGCTGATGATGTCCGACACCTGCGCGACGTCGAGCCGCGCCGCGACCCGCGGCAGCACGTTCTTGCCGTTGGCGGTCGACGGCGCAACGATGTGGCTGTAGCCGCCGGCCAGTGCCACCACCTGTTCCGCGACGTTTTCCGCGAGGAAGTCGGCAAAGTGCGGCGCATCCGCGACCAGCACCTTGCTGACACCCGCAATGCGGGCAGCGGCGGCGGCCACTGAGGCGCAGCCCGAACCCACCACCAGGACGTGGACATCGCCGGCGGCGCGCGCAGCGGCGGTGACGGCATTGAGCGTGGGCGCCTTCAGAGAGGCGTTGTCGTGTTCTGCAAGGACGAGTGCGGGCATGTGCGTGACCTCAGGTGTCGTGTCGGGCGTCCGGTGAGAGCGCGGTAGGCTCAGATCACCTTGGCTTCGTTCTTCAGCTTGGCCACCAGCGTGGCCACGTCGGGAACCTTGATCCCGGCCTTGCGGGCAGGTGGCTCGCCAACCTTGATCGTCTTGATCCGCGGCGTCACGTCGACGCCGAGATCGGCCGGCTTGACGTTGTCCAGCGGCTTCTTCTTGGCCTTCATGATGTTCGGAAGCGTGACGTAGCGCGGCTCGTTCAGACGCAGGTCAGCGGTCACCACGGCCGGGAGGCGCACGCTGATCGTCTCGAGCCCGCCGTCGACCTCGCGCGTGACCTGAAGCTGGCCGTCGGCAATCGCGATCTTCGAGGCGAAGGTCGCCTGAGGCATACCGGTCAGCGCGGCCAGCATCTGGCCGGTCTGGTTCGCGTCATCGTCGATGGCCTGCTTGCCAACGATCACGAGGTCGGGCTTCTCGCGGGCCACCAGCGCCGCCAGCAACTTGGCGACGGCCAGCGGCTGCAGTTCGACGTCAGTCTCGACCAGGATCGCGCGGTCGGCGCCGATCGCCATCGCGGTGCGCAAGGTCTCCTGGCACTGCGCGACGCCGCAGGACACAGCGACGATCTCGGTTGCCTTGCCGGCTTCCTTGAGCCGTGTGGCTTCCTCGATCGCGATCTCGTCGAACGGGTTCATCGACATCTTGACGTTGGCGATATCAACGCCGCTGCCGTCACTCTTGACGCGCACCTTGACGTTGTAGTCGACGACGCGCTTGACGGGCACCATCACCTTCATCGGAATCCACCCTCGCTGATTCTTGTTGATCGACTGGCCGGCGGGCTGCTGCCGCCCGGATGCCGGACCATGCCTGCGACGAACTGACAGCAATTATACGAAGCGCATCGCGCGCGCAGTGTCGTCCCGGCGACGTTGGAGACCGCCCTCTAGCCCGCCAGAAACGCCGACACGGAAGCCCGGTGGAGGCAATCCGGCCGGACCCAGCAACTCAGAAGGTGATCCCGAACATCGGCAGCACAACGCGCTGCAGCCAGGTCCAGCCACCGGCGACCAGCACATAGCGAAAGAGTTTGCCGATCGCGAACAGAAGAAGCGACAGCCAGGGATTGAAGCGCAACCAGCCTGCGGCAACGCATAACGCATCGCCGAACAGCGGCACCCACGAGAACAGCAACGACCAGTAGCCGTACTTGTGCAGGTAGATGACCGCGCGATGCTGGGCCCGGTTCGGCAGCAACCAGCCAATCAGAAACGAGGTCGCGCCACCCAGCGTGTTGCCAACGGTTGCGATTGCCACCGCCTGTAGCACTGCGTCCGGGTGCTTGGCGATGACCGCGATCAGCACCACCTCGGACCCGCCGGGCAGCAGTGTTGCCGCCAGGAAGCTGGCGATGAACAGGCTGATGAAGCCCGCTTCCTCAGAGAAGTTCAGCAGGTTGTCGATCATGGCGTGGGACTCGAGCGATTGCGAGCAGCCATCGGACGGCGTCTGCGCGCCCGGATCTTATAGGCCTGCGCCCGGCATCACCGGGACAAGCCCTTGTCCGATCGAAATCGCGCATCCGGTGCTAGATTGATTCCACCCGCTACCACGCGCTGCACCACCACCCCGGAGTGACGCGATGAACATGCCTGACCTCGGCATCCACGGCAACCGCCTTGCGACCGACACACCCGAACACATGGCGGCACTGCTTGCTGCCCTGCCCGATCTGGGCGACCCCTGCGCACCCGAAAGCGTCGCCATCGCCACCTTGCGTTCCCGGGCGCCCGAGGCGGCGACGCGCGCCGCCGCCTCGGCACGCGCCCGCCGCTACGTGGCGGCCGTCAGGCAGGCAGAGTCCGGCTGGCTGTCCGCGCAGAACCTGCTGGCGACCTTTCCGCTTTGCAGCGCTGAGGGCGTGGCCCTGCTGCGACTGGCCGAGGCGCTGCTGCGCGCGCCGGATGCCGAAACCCAGACCTGGCTGATTGCCGAAAAGCTCGCCGCATTTCGCGATCTACGCGGCATGCCCGACAGCCCGGTCCAGCACATGCTGACGCTGGCGCTGCGTCTCGCCGGACAGACCAGCGCCGGCGCCGACCTGAACGCGGGCAACAACGCGTCCTCGATCCGCGGCTGGCTGTCGCGAACCGCGCTGCGCCCGGTGGTGATCGACGGCATTCGCCGCTTCGGCGACCAGTTCGTCTTCGCCCCCGACCTTGGCACCGCGATGAAGCGCGCCGAGCAGCGCCCCAGCGCCCGCGAGTTGTACTCGTTCGACATGCTGGGCGAAGGCGCGCGCGCTGCCGCCGACGCTCAGCGCAACTTCGACGCCTATGCCGCCGCCATCGAGGCGCTCGGGCGTGCCGCTCCCGCCGCCGCATGGACGCACCGCGACGGGATCTCGGTCAAGCTGTCGGCGATCCACCCGCGTTTCGAGACCGGGCAGATCGATCGCGTCCACGCTGAGTTGTATCCGCGGCTGCTCGATCTTGCGACCCGGGCGGCGCACGCCGGCATCAACTTCACCATCGACGCCGAGGAGTCCGAGCGGCTCGTGCTGCAGATCGCGCTGCTGGAGCGGCTGATGGCCGAGCCCGCGCTGGCTGGCTGGGAAGGTCTCGGCCTGGCGCTTCAGGCCTACATGCCGCGGTCGATGGCCACGCTCGACCGCCTGATCGAGCGCAGCCGCGCGCTCGATCGCCCGCTCGCCATCCGGGTGGTGAAAGGCGCCTACTGGGATGCCGAGATCAAGCGTGCGCAGGAAGCCGGCTTGCCGGGCTTTCCGGTGTTCACACGCAAGTGGGCGACCGACCTCAGCTATGTGGCGCTGGCGCGCCGGCTGCTGCAGGCCGATGCCCCGGTCTACGGACAGTTCGCCACGCACAACGCACTGACCGTGGCCACGATCCTCGAGATGGCAAGTGGGGCCAGCACGCGGCCATTCGAGTTCCAGCGCTTGCACGGCATGGGCACGGCGCTGTACGACGCTGTGCTCTCGGATCAACCGGACACGCGCGTTCGCGTGTACGCACCGGTAGGCGCCTTCCGCGAGTTGCTCGCCTATCTGGTGCGACGTCTGCTGGAAAACGGTGCCAACACATCGTTCGTTCACCAGATCTCTGACGCGTCGGTCCCGATCGACGCACTGCTGGATGACCCGTTCGAAGCCGCAGCAGCATCGGCAGTCCGTGCAGAGGCGCTGCCCGCGCTGCCGACCGGCGCGACGCTTTTCGCGGATCGCGCCAACTCGCGCGGCATCGACGTCCAGCATCCGCCCACGCTGCTGCGGCATGCGGTCGCTCTGGCAGACGGGGGAGCAGTACCGGAAGGCAGGGATGGAATCGCGATCCGTAATCCGGCCCGACACGCCCAGATCGTGGGATACGTGACCCACGCAACCGCAGCGCAGGCGATCGACGCCGTGAGCGCAGCGCACGCCGCATGGCCCGAATGGTGCGCACAGCCGGCGAACGCACGCAGCGGATTCATCGAAACTGCGGCCGCCCTGCTTGAAACGAATCACGACGCACTGACGAGCCTGCTTGCGCGGGAGGCCGGCAAGACGCTGCATGATGCGCATCTCGAGGTACGCGAGGCGGTCGACTTCCTGCGCTACTACGCCCAGCAAGCGCGACACCTCGCATCCGACCTCATGCTGCCGGGGCCGGCCGGTGAATCGAACCGCCTCAGCCTGCGCGGACGCGGTGTGTTTGTCTGCATCAGCCCGTGGAACTTTCCGCTGGCGATCTTCATTGGCCAAGTCGCCGCGGCGCTGGTAGCAGGCAACACCGTGGTGGCAAAGCCGGCTGAGCAGACACCGCTGATTGCCCGAGAGGCGGTGCGTCTGCTGCATCAAGCGGGCGTGCCGGCGGACGTGCTGCATCTTGTCTGCGGGCCGGGCGAGACGGTGGGCGCCGCACTGACCCGTGACCCGCGAGTCGCTGGGGTCGCGTTCACCGGCTCGACGGCGACCGCGCGCGCGATCAACCGCGCGCTGGCGGCGCGCGATGCGCCGATCGGCGTGCTGATCGCCGAAACCGGCGGCCAGAACGCCATGCTGGTCGACTCCACCGCATTGCCTGAGCAGGTGACCGATGCCGTGATCGCCAGCGCCTTCCGCAGCGCTGGCCAGCGCTGCTCGGCGCTACGGGTGCTGATGCTCCAGGACGACATTGCCGAGCCGATGCTGGAGATGATCGCCGGCGCGATGCAGGAACTCCGAATCGGCGATCCGGCTGACGTGCGTACCGATGTCGGGCCGCTGATCGACGCCACGCAACGAGCCGCGCTGACCGCGCATCGCGACTGGCTGCGCACCCATGCGCGGCGCATCCACGAATGCACGCTGCCGCCCGGACTGGCCGAGCGTGGACACTACTTCGCGCCGGTCGCCTACGAGATCGAACGACTGGATCAACTCACCGCAGAGCACTTCGGCCCGATCCTGCACGTGCTGCGGTTTCCTCGACACGGCTTCGAACAGGCGCTCGACCAGATCAACGCCAGCGGCTACGGTCTGACGGCCGGCCTGCACACCCGGCTCGACGGACGCGTCGAGCGCTTCGCGCAGCGCATCCGCGCTGGCAACCTGTACGTGAACCGCAACATGATCGGCGCGGTGGTTGGCGTGCAACCGTTCGGCGGCGAAGGACTGTCCGGCACCGGACCCAAGGCGGGCGGCCCGCACTACCTGCTGCGCTTCATGGTGGAACGGACGCTGACGATCAATACCGCGGCGGCGGGCGGTAACGTCGAACTGGCGGCTGGACTGACAGCGGATGCGGCGCCGGGCGACGGTGCTTGACAGGTCGCCAGCGCGATCGCCGCCCGGAACGACGATCTGATCAGCCCGCGCGCAGGTCGCGCAGCATCTCGCGCGCCGCGTTGTGCCCCGGCGCACCCGTGACACCGCCGCCGGGATGCGCGCCGGAGCCGCAGTGATACAGGCCGGGCAGCGGCCCGCGATAGCGCGCGTGGCCGAATACAGGCCGCATGCTGAACAGCTGATCGAGCGACAGCGCGCCGTGAAAGATGTCCCCGCCGATCAGCCCGAACTCGCGCTCCAGGTCGAGTGGCGTCAGCGCCCGGTAGCCAAGCAGCGCGCGGCGGAAGTTCGGGCAGTACGACTGCACCACGTCGAACACCGCCTCGACCGCGGCCGGCTTGAGCTGGTCCCAGTCGGCGTCCGGCCGGAACTGCTGGCAGAACAGCGATGCCACGTGCGCCCCGTTTGGCGCGAGCGTGTCGTCGACCACGCTCGGAATCAGCATCTCGACGATCGGCGCGCGCGAGAAGCCAAAGCTCTCAGCGTCGCGCCAGGCCTGGTCCATGTAGGCCAGCGACGGCGCGAACACGATCCCGCTGGCGTGGTGCGGTTGCGCCTGCGTACCCGGCATCGCGGCGAAGTCGGGCAGTTCGGAAAGCGCGACGTTGATGCGCAGCGAGCCTGAGCCGCAGCGATAGCGGTCGATCGCCTCGGCGAAGTCCGCCGGCAGGTCGTCGCGTTGCATCAGCCGCTGGTAGAGCAGCCGGGGGTTCACGTTGGACGCCACCGCGCGCGCGCGAATCTCCTCGCCACTGTCGAGCACGACACCCACCACGCGCCCCCGCTCGACCCGCACCTGCGCGACCCCGGCATCGACATCGATCTGCACGCCACGCGCGCGCGCCTCGTCGGCCATCAGCTCGGTGATGCGGCCCATGCCACCGATCGCATGCCCCCACTTGCCGGGCTTGCCGTTGACCTCGCCAAAGCAGTGATGCAGCAGCACGTAGGCCGAGCCGGCAGCGTAGGGACTGGCATAGTTGCCCACCACCGAATCCCAGCCCAGCACGCTCTTCAGTGGCTCGGATTCGAAGGTCGCATCGAGCCAGTGGCCGGCGCTCTTGGTGAAGACATCGATCAGATCGCGCTGCCCGGTGCGCGGCAGCCGACCGACCTGCCACAGCAGCCGCGCCGCGCTGAGCGCGTCGCGCGCACTCTGCACGATCAGCGGTCCGCCAAGATTCGGCGGCGCTTCGAGCACCCACTGCTTGAGTACATCGGCCAGACGATCAAGCTGCGCGTAGTAGGCGGGCAGGCGCTGCGCATCCCGGGGTGAAAAGCGCGCCACCTCGGCCTGAGTCGCTGCCAGGTCACCGCCGAACTTCAACGAGCGGCCATCAGGCAGCGGTACGAAATTGGAAAATGGCCGCTCGACGATGCGAAGGCCGCGCTCCGACAGCTTGAGGTCGCGGATCACCTGCGGATGCAGCAGGCTCACCGTGTAGCTGGCGGTTGAGTTACGAAATCCGGGATGGAACTCCTCGGTAACGGCCGCGCCGCCGACGACGCCACGTCGCTCGACCACGCGCACGCGCAGGCCGGCCGCCGCCAGGTAGCAGGCGCATACGAGGCCGTTGTGACCGGCCCCGATGATCAGGACGTCGAGCGGGTTCATGGACGTCGATGTTAGCCGGCCGCGCCTCTGACCCGCGCGCGCGTACCGATCGGCTAGCGATACCCGGCGCGGTCGAGGATCCGCTGCGCGGCGATCTGTCCCTTGCCCACCGAGCCGATAGGCACGGACTCTGCCTTGAAGGACCCCAGCGACGCGAGCGCCGGATTGGCGGCCTCCGCGCCCTTGACCACCGGCCATTCGTTGTTGCCGTCGGCAAAGTAGGCCTGCGCCTGCGGACTCGCCAGGTATTCCAGGAAGCGGATCGCGTTGGCGCGGTTGGGCGCGTTGCGCGCCACGCCACCGCCCGAGACGTTGACGTGCGTACCACTGGTCTGCTGGTTCGGCCACACGAAACCGACCTTGGCCACCGTGTCGCGCTCCTTGGAGTCGCGCAGCAGTCGCACCCAGTAGTAGGTATTTGTCAGCGCCACGCCGCATTCACCGCTGGCCACCGCCTTGATCTGGTCCGTATCGCCACCGCGTGGCGGGCGTGCCATGTTGGCCACCATGCCGCGCGCCCAGGCCTCGGTCGCTGCTTCGCCGCTGCGCTCGACCATCGCTCCGATCAGCGACAGCATGTACGGGTGCGAGCCGGAGCGCGTGCAGACCTTGCCGCGGTTCTTCGGATCGGCCAGCTTTTCGTAGGAATCCACGTCCTCGGCGCGCACCGCCGACTTGTTGTAGACGATCACGCGAGCCCGCGTCGAAAAGCCGAACCAGCTGCCGTCGTTGGCGCGCAACTGCGGCGGGATGCTCGATTCAAGAACTTTTGACTGGATCGGCTGGAACAGGCCGTCGATCTGCGCGCGCCACAGGCGCGCCGCATCGACCAGAAGCACAACATCGGCGGGACTGTTGGCGCCCTCGTTCTTCAGGCGCTGCAGCAGCGGCTCGTCACCGAGTTCGATCCGGTTGATCCGGATGCCGGTCTGTTTGGTGAAGTTCGCGTACAGCGCTTCATCGGTCTGGTAGTGACGGGCCGAGTACAGGTTGAGCACCGCGGGCGTCTGCGCGTGCGCCTCGTGGTTCAGGCTGGCCAGGCCCAAGAGGCCGGCTGCCAGGCAGATCCCGCGCAGTGCGGTCTCCAGAAGGCGTTCGCAAAAATTCGTGGCACGGGGGATCGAAGTCATGGTCTGAGCGCAGTTGCAGGTTCCAGCGAGGCGGCCGCCGGGAGCGCGGACAACTCTTCCTGAGTCGTCGATGCAATTCTAATGCGATTCATTCTCATTTACAAATCATTCTTATTTAAGGAACTTGACGTCGCACAACACGGTGAAGCGCGCCCCGACGCCCCGGTGCCCTGCCACACGCGACCACGTGGGCAGCCGCGATTGCCAAACAACGTAAGCTTCCAGCGCGCCGTTGTGGTCCCTCCCCGGCCACGCCACCCCATGAAATCCATGAATTCGATCAATCCCATCCGCCGCCGCGCGCTGCTGGCCGCGTTGGCGCTGCCGCTGTTGGGCTGCCAGACCAAGCCCCTCGCGCCACCATCACCCTCCCCGCCCGCCCCGCCGCCAGTAAAGATCGGCCTCGCCCTGGGCGGCGGCGCGGCCCGTGGGTTTGCCCACATCGGGGTGATCAAGGCCCTGGAAGCTCAGGGAATCTTGCCTGACCTGATTGCCGGAACCA
>CAZTUT010000111.1:7025-9759 GCA_964616395.1 uncultured Burkholderiaceae bacterium | reverse complement strand
GCCGTGAGCTCGGCCAGGATCGACACCGCGATCTCGGGGGGTGTACGGGCGCCGTTCTTCAGCCCGACCGGCCCGTGCAGGCGCGTCATCTGCTCGGTGCTGACACCGAACTCCAGCAACCGCTGCTTGCGCGCCGCCTGATTTTTCTGGCTGCCGATCGCGCCCACGTAAAACGCGTCGGACTTGAGCGCTTCCATCAACGCCAGGTCATCGAGCTTGGGATCGTGCGTGAGCGCGATGATCGCGGTGTTGCGGTCCGGCTTCATGTCAATCACGGTGTCGTCCGGCATCGTGCGCAGCAGCGCGGCGCCGGGCACGCGCCAGTTGTCGGCGTATTCCTCGCGCGGATCGCACACGGTCACGCTGTAGTCGCAGGCCAGCGCGATCTGCGCGACATAGTGGGTCAGCTGGCCGGCGCCGATCACCAGCAGGCGCAGCCGCGGGCCGTGCACCGACAGCATCTCGCTGTCGGACACCTGAAGCACATCGCGTCCGTCGCCTTCCTGCAGCGTGACCGCGCCGGTGAGCATGTCGAGCCGGCGCACGGTCTGGCGGCCGGCCAGCACGCGCTCCAGCAGTTGCTGCAGTTGCGATTGCGGACCGAGCGGCTCCAGCACCAGTTCGAGCGTGCCGCCGCAAGGCAGGCCGAATCGGAAGGCCTCCTCGGCGGTGATGCCGTAGCGGACCCGCTGCGGCGCCGATAACGCGACCGCGCGGCTGCGCACCTTGTCGACCAGGTCGTCCTCGATGCAGCCACCGGACACGCTGCCGGTCACCAGGCCATCGTCCCGGATCGCCACCAGCGCGCCCACCGGCCGCGGCGCCGACCCCCAGGTACGGACGATCGTGCCCAGCACCACGCGGCGGTCCTCGGCCAGCCATTCGCCTGCCTTGCGCAGGACTTGCGTGTCGACGTTGTCCATGATCCGGTAATGGTGTTCCCGAGATGATTCTAGGCCGGTGCGGGGTGAGGGGCAGCGCATGTACCTACCCAGCCCCGCGATTACGCCATCGGCGTCTTGCGCGGTGAGGCGGGCGGCGGTTAATCTGACCCCAAGGCGCCGCCAGCATGCCCGCATCCACGACAACGGCGCGCCATTCCAGGAGACACCATGAACGTCCCGCTGTCGCTGCGGGTCAACGGCAAGGCCGTCACGGCCGAGGTTGCGCCCGAGACCCTTCTCGTTACCTTCCTGCGCGAGCACCTGCGCCTGACCGGCACCCACATCGGCTGTGACACCGCCCAGTGCGGCGCCTGCACCATCCACGTCGATGGCCGCGCGGTCAAGAGCTGCAACATGCTTGCGCTGCAAGCCGAAGGCCGCGATATCACGACCATCGAGGGCATCACGCCGGCCGACGGCTCGATGCATCCGATGCAGGCCGCCTTCAAGGCCTGCCATGGCCTGCAGTGCGGGTTCTGCACGCCGGGCATGGTGATGAGCGCGATCGATCTCGTTCAGCACCATCCGCATGGCAACGAGTGCGAGATCCGCGCCGGCCTCGAAGGCAACTTCTGCCGATGCACCGGCTATCAGAACATCGTCAAGGCCGTGGCGCAGGGCGCCAAGGCCATGGGCGCCTGACACCGGCCCGCGACAGGACAACGGAGACAAGCCATGGGTGAAGCAAAGCCAGGATTCATCGGGCGGTCGGTCGAGCGCAAGGAGGACTACCGCTTCCTGACCGGCAACGGTCAGTACACCGACGACATTTCGCAGCCAAACCAGAGCTACGGCTTTTTCCTGCGCAGCCCGCATGCGCACGCGAAGATCCGCTCGATCGGCATCGACGCGGCGCTCAAGGCGCCGGGCGTGCTGGGTGTCTATACGGGAAAGGACTTCCGCGAGGTGGGCGGTCTGCCGTGCGGCTGGCAGATCAACAACATCGATGGCACGCCGATGAAGGAGCCCAAGCACGCGGTGCTGGCTGACGGCAAGGTCTGCTACGTCGGCGATCACGTGGCGCTGGTGGTGGCCGAGACGCTGCACCAGGCACGCGATGCGGCCGAGCTGATCGATGTCGACTACGAGATCCTGCCGGCGGTGGTGGACACCGCCACTGCCGACAAGGCCCCGGTGGCGGTGCACGACATCGCGCCGAACAACACCTGCTACGTGTGGGGCTGCGGCGACAAGGCGGCGACTGAAGCCGCGTTCGCGCGCGCCGCGCACGTGACCCGGCTGTCGTTCGTCAACAACCGGCTGATCCCTAACGCGATCGAGCCGCGCGCCGCCAATGCCGTCTACTCGCGCGGCGACGATTCGTACACGCTGTACGTGACGAGCCAGAACCCGCACGTCGAGCGGCTGCTGATGACCGCGTTCGTTCTTGGCCTGCCCGAGCACAAGGTGCGCGTGGTCGCCCCCGACGTGGGCGGTGGCTTCGGCTCCAAGATCTACCTGTACGCGGAAGAAACCGCGCTGGTGTGGGCCAGCAGGCGCGTGGGGCGGCCGATCAAGTGGACCGCCGAGCGCAGCGAGGCCTTCCTGTCCGATGCGCACGGCCGCGACCACGTGACCACCGCTGAACTGGCGCTCGACAAGGACGGCAAGTTCCTCGGCCTGCGCGTGCACACCACGGCCAACATGGGCGCGTACCTGTCCACGTTCGCCTCGTGCATCCCGACCATCCTGTACGCAACGCTGCTGGCCGGTCAGTACGCCACGCCGGCGATCTACTGCGAGGTCAAGGCGGTCTTCACCAACACCGCGCCGGTCGATGCCTACCGCGG
>CAZTUT010000111.1:374-7015 GCA_964616395.1 uncultured Burkholderiaceae bacterium | reverse complement strand
GGCGCCGGCCGGCCCGAGGCGACTTACGTGGTCGAGCGCATCGTCGAGACCGCGGCGCGTGAGCTCGGGATCGATCCGGCCGAACTGCGGCGTCGCAACTTCATCAAGAGCTTCCCGTACGCCACGCCGGTCGGCCTGACCTATGACACCGGCGACTACGACGCCACGCTGACGCGCGTGATGGAGATCGCCGACGTCAAGGGTTTCGCCGCGCGCAAGGCCGAGAGCGCGAAGAAGGGGCTGCTGCGCGGGATCGGCTACAGCTGCTACATCGAGGCCTGTGGGCTGGCGCCGTCGAACATCGCCGGCGCGCTGGGTGCGCGTGCGGGCCTGTTCGAAGCCGGCGAGGTACGCGTGCATCCGACCGGCAAGGTCACGGTGTTCACCGGCTCGCACTCGCACGGCCAGGGCCACGAAACTACGTTTGCGCAGGTGGTGGCCGACAAGCTCGGCATTGGCATCGACGACATCGACATCCAGCATGGCGATACCGGCAAGATCGTGTTCGGCATGGGCACCTACGGCAGCCGCTCGCTGGCCGTGGGCGGCACCGCGATCGTCAAGGCGGTCGACAAGATCATCGCCAAGGGTCGCAAGATCGCCGCGCATCTGCTGGAGGCGTCCGATGCCGACATCGAGTTCGCCAATGGCGAGTTCCGCGTGGCCGGCACCGACCGCAAGAAGACCTTCGCCGAGGTCGCCCTCACCGCCTACGTGCCGCACAACTATCCGCTCGACAAACTCGAGCCGGGCCTCAACGAAAACGCGTTCTACGACCCGACCAACTTCACCTACCCGGCCGGCAGCTATGTGTGCGAGGTCGAGGTCGATCCGGCCACCGGCCGCGTGCGTGTCGACCGCTTTGCTGCCTGCGATGACTTCGGCAACGTGGTCAATCCGATGATCGTCGAGGGTCAGGTGCACGGCGGGCTGGCGCAGGGTATCGGCCAGGCGCTGCTCGAAGGCTGTTTCTACAACGAGGACGGCCAGCTCGTGACCGGCAGCTTCATGGACTACGCGCTGCCGCGCGCTGACGACATGCCGCACTTCGCGGTCGAGACCGCCAAGGGCACGCCCTGCACCCACAACCCGCTCGGTGTGAAGGGCTGCGGCGAGGCTGGCGCCATCGGCTCGCCGCCCGCGGTGATCAACGCGGTCACCGATGCGCTCTGGCATCTGGGCGTGCGCGACATCGCGATGCCGTTGTCGCCCTACACCGTCTGGAAGACCCTGAAGTCGGCGCGCGCCTGACGCGGCCGTGCCCACCGAGGAGAACAGCATGCACCACACGCACTATCACCGCCCGGCCAGCGTGGCCGAGGCCACCAAGCTCGCACGCCAGCACCCGGACGACCGGATCGTCGCTGGCGGCCAGTCGATCCTGCCGTCGATGCGGCTCGGGCTGCTCAGCATCGAGGGGTTCATCGACCTGTCGTCGATCACCGACCTGCACGGCATCCGCGTCGAGGGCAATGCGCTTCGCATCGGCGCGATGACCACCCACGCCACGGTGGCCGCCTCGCGCGACGTGCGCTCGCGCATCCCGGCGCTGGCGGCGCTGGCCGAGGGCATTGGCGACCGCCAGGTACGCAACCGCGGCACGCTCGGCGGCTCGCTCGCCAACTCGGACCCGGCGGCCTGCTATCCGGCGGCCGTGCTGGCGCTCAACGCCACCCTCCACACCAGCGAACGGCAGATTGGCGTCGACCAGTGGTTCAAGGGGCTGTACGAGACCGCGCTGACGCCTGGTGAGATCATCACCGCAGTCACGTTCCCGGTGCCTGAGAAGGCGGCCTATGTGAAGTTCCGGCAGCCGGCATCGCGCTTCTCGATCGTCGGCGTGTTCGTCGCGCGTACCGCGGGCGGGGTGCGCGTCGCGGTCACGGGCGCGGGCGCGCATGCGTTCCGCGTGAAGGCGCTGGAAGACCGTCTGGCCGCCCGCTGGGCACCCGACAGTTGCGAGGGCGTCAGCGTGTCGGCCGATGGCCTGAACAGCGACCTGCACGGCAGCGCCGAATATCGCGCGCACCTGATCCCGGTGCTGGCTGCGCGCGCGGTGGCGGCGGCGGGCTAGTCACTGGCGCGGCGAGCCGGCGCGGGTGCGTCGGCCGCCGCCTGTCACGCGCAGGCGCCGCGCGGGCTGTTGTGCCGCGCACGGCGACAAGCGCCAGGGCGCTGCCGTGGCGCGCTACGCTTGCCCCATGGAAAAGACCTCCGCTTCCGCGCCGATGCCCGCCTCGATCGACGCCACCGAGCAGTTGCTCTCGGCGCACGACTACGTGGCAGGCCGCTCGCTGTCGACCGCGGTGTTCCTCGCGCTGCGGCTGCAGCGCCCGCTGTTCCTCGAGGGCGAGCCGGGTACCGGCAAGACCGAGATCGCCAAGGTGCTGGCTGCTGCGCTCGGCGCCGAACTGATCCGCCTGCAGTGCTACGAGGGGCTCGACATCAACGCGGCCGCCTACGAGTGGAACCACGCGCGCCAGATCATCGAGATCCGGCTGGCCGAGGCCACGCACGCGGCGCGCGACGATGTGGCGGCCAGCCTGTTCACGGAGAAATTCCTGATCGAGCGGCCGCTGCTGCGTGCGCTGCAGCCGCATCCGGTGCCGCCGGTGCTGCTGATCGACGAGCTGGACCGTGCCGACGAGCCCTTCGAGGCCTACCTGCTGGAAGTGCTGTCCGATTTCCAGATCACGATCCCCGAGTGGAAGACGGTCAAGGCCGCGGTGCCGCCGGTGGTGATCCTGACCTCGAACCGCACGCGCGAGATCCATGACGCGGTCAAGCGTCGTTGCATCTATCACTGGGTCGACTATCCCGATGCCGCGCGCGAATTCGACATCGTGCGCCGCAAGCTGCCGCAGGCGCGTGCCGAACTGAGCCGGCAGATCGTGGCCTTCGTGCAGTCGCTGCGGACGATGGACCTGTACAAGCTGCCTGGCGTGGCCGAGACGATCGAGTGGTCGCGCGCGCTGCTGGCGCTCGACGCGGTCGCGCTCGACCCCGACACCGTCAACAACACGCTCGGCGTGCTGCTCAAGTACCAGGACGACATCGCCCGCGTGCAGGGTAGCGAGGCGGCGCGCCTGGTCGAGAAGATCCGCGCCGATGCGGCCGCCGCGTAGTTTGCGATTGTCGCGCCGCGCCGGGCGTCGCTGGCAGCGCTGCGCGCGACTTCAGTCGATCCCGCTGCCATGCTGCCCGCACTGACCGCCGACGCATTGCCCGGCCGACTGGCCGACAACGTCGTGCACTTCGCGCGGGTGCTGCGCACGGCCGGCGTGCCGGTGACCACCGATCGCGTGATGCTCGCGCTCGATGCGCTGAAGGTGGCGGGTCTCGCGTCGCGCGCGGATCTCTACGCCACGCTGCACTGCTGCCTGATCGACCGCGCCGAGCATCGCGCGCTGTTCGACCAGGCCTTCCACGTGTTCTGGAAGGACCCGGACCTGCTCGGTCAGATGATGCGGATGCTGCTGCCGCAGGTCAGCGAGAAGCAGGGCGGCTCGCCACCGCCGCCGCCCGAGAACCGGCGGCTGGCCGAGGCGCTGTTCAAGTCACAGCGCGAGCGGCACGACACACCACCGGTCGAGCGCGTGGACATCGATGCGCAGATGAGCTGGTCGGCCGCCGAGGCGCTGCGCAAGGCCGACTTCGACAGCATGACGACCGAGGAATGGAACGCGGCCCGCCGGCTGCTGCCGCAGCTTGGCGCACTGTTCGAGCCGCTGCTGACGCGACGCTGCCGGCCGGCCGCCGCCGGCGCGCGCATCGACCTGCGTGCGTTGTTGCGCGCCAGCGCTCGCCATGGCGGCGACATCGTCGATCTGCCGCGGCAGCACCGGCGCACGCGGCCGGCGCCGCTGGTTGCGCTGGTGGACATCTCCGGCAGCATGAGCCGCTACTCGCGGATGTTCCTGCACTTCCTGCATGCGCTGACCACCGGTGCGCACGCGGCCGACGTGCGCGTGCAGTCGTTCGTGTTCGGCACGCGGCTGTCGCACATCACGCGGCCGCTGCGTCGCAAGGACCCGGATCAGGCGGTGGCCGAGGTGGTGCGCGCGGTCGACGACTGGTCGGGCGGCACGCGGATCGCGCAGGCGCTCGCGCTGTTCAACCGCGTGTGGGCGCGGCGCGTGCTGGCGGGCAGCCCGACTGTGTTGCTGGTCACGGATGGGCTGGAGCACGACGACCTGCCGCGCCTGGCGGCGGAGGCGGCGCACCTGGCGCGTAGCTGCCGGCGCCTGATCTGGCTCAATCCGCTGCTGCGCTACGAACGCTTCCAGCCGCGCGCGCGCGGCGTGCGCGCGCTGCTGCCGCATGTCGATGATTTCCTTCCCGTGCACAATATCGACAGTCTTGAATCGCTGGCGCGGGTGCTGGCCGGCCGCGGCGCACCGTCGCGCCGCACGAGAGAGGACACGACGTGGAACTGAAGGGCGAGCGCCTGCTGCCGGCCGACAAGGAGTCGGCCTGGGCGGCACTGACGGATGTGGAACTGCTGAAGACATGCATCCCGGGGTGCGAAAGCATTTCCGCGCTCGATGGCAACCGCTACGAGGTGGCCATGACCGCGGCGATCGGACCGGTCAAGGCGCGCTTCAAGGGCACGCTGGAGATGGCCGACATCGTCGCGCCCGATCGCTACACGCTGAAGTTCGACGGCTCGGGCGGTGCGGCCGGCTTCGCGCGCGGGCAGGCGCAAGTCGAGCTGAAGGCAGTCGATGCCAAGCAGACGCAGCTTGCCTACCTGGCCAACGCGCAGGTGGGGGGCAAGCTCGCGCAGGTGGGCTCGCGGCTGATCGATGCGGCGGCCGGCGCGACCGCCGACAAGTTCTTCGAGGCGTTCAGCGCGCAGCTGACGGCACGGATGGCAGCCGAGCGCGAGGCCGCCGGCGCAGCACCCACGCAGGTCGCGCCTCCCCCACCGGCGGCCTTCAGCCTGTGGGATCTGTTCAAGGCCTTCCTCAAGCGCCTGTTCGGCGGACGCTGACGCGCGATCCGCAGGCGTTCAGCGCTGCTTGCGATTCTTCAGGTAGCCGGCGATGAAGCCGACGATGAGCACGCCCATCGATCCGGCCGCGACCGCGTTTAGGATCGACGGCGCGACCAGACCGTCGGTCCACGCGCGCAACGCGGCGCTCAGCCCGTAGCAGAAGAAAGCCGCAGCCAGTACCCAGCGCTTCTGCGCGCCGAAGGCAATCGCAGCGGCAGCACAGGCCAGCACGGTGAACGGGGTCAGCAGATCGAGCACGTCGGGCCTCGCGGGGAAAGTTGCTGCCGCGACGATAGCGCGGCTTGCGGGCGTGCGGGGCAGGCGCCTTCGCTGCGGCGTGACAGCGCACGCTGCGCCGCGCTTGCGCTACAGCCGCGCCGCCAGCCGCGTCCCCTGGTCGATTGCGCGCTTGGCGTCGAGTTCAGCCGCCTCGGCCGCGCCGCCGATCAGGTGCACGCTGACGCCCGCGGCGATCAGCGGCGCCTGCAATTCGCGCAACGGCTGCTGGCCGGCGCACAGCACCACGGTGTCGCACTCGATCAGCGTGCCGTCGCGCCGCTGCTCGCCGAAGGTCACGAACAGGCCTTGCGGCGTGATGCGTTCGTAGTTGACGCCGCCGATCATCTCCACGTTGCGCATGTTCAGCGCGGCGCGATGGATCCAGCCGGTGGTCTTCCCCAGCCCGCTGCCAAGCTTGCCGGCCTTGCGCTGAAGCAGCGTGATCTGGCGCGCGGGCGCCGGCGCGTGCGGTCGCACCAAGCCGCCGCGCACGTTCGCCGGATCGGCCACGCCCCATTCGGCACGCCATGCGTCGGGGTCCAGGGTGACCGATTGGCCCGCTGGCGTGACGAGGAATTCGGCTACGTCGAAGCCGATCCCGCCGGCGCCGATGATCGCCACCCGCGCGCCGACCGGCCGTCCGTGCAGCAGCACGTCGATATAGCTGAGCACGTTCGGGCCGTCCTGGCCCGGGATGCCGGGTGAGCGGGGCACGACGCCTGTGGCGAGGATCACGCCGTCGTAGCCGCCATCGATCAGCGTGGCAGCGTCTACCCGCGTGCCGAGATGCTGCTGCACGCCGGTCGCCTGCAGGCGGCGATCGAAGTAGCGCAGCGTCTCGCCGAACTCTTCCTTGCCGGGGATGCGCCGCGCCATGTTGAACTGGCCGCCGATGCGCTCGGCCGCGTCGAACAGATGCACCTCGTGGCCGCGCTCGGCCAGCGTGGTCGATGCGGCCAGCCCGGCCGGGCCGGCGCCTACCACCGCGAAGCGGCGCCGCGCGGGAGTGCGCCGGATCACGATTTCGGTCTCGCGCGCAGCACGCGGATTGACCAGGCAGGTGGCCAGCTTGTTGCTGAAGATGTGGTCGAGGCAGGCCTGATTGCAGGCGATGCAGGTGTTGATATCCGCGGCGCGCCCTTCGCGCGCCTTGGCCACGAAGTGCGAGTCCGCCAGCAGCGGCCGCGCCATGCTGACCATGTCGGCGCAGCCATCGGCCAGCACCTGCTCGGCGACCTCGGGCGTGTTGATGCGGTTGCTGGTGATCAGCGGGATGCCGAGGTGGGCCGCGCGCAGCTCGTCGCGCATCTTCTTCGTGACCCACGCAAAGGCGCCGCGCGGCACGCTGGTGGCGATCGTGGGCACC
>CAZTUT010000111.1:0-364 GCA_964616395.1 uncultured Burkholderiaceae bacterium | reverse complement strand
ACGAGAGGGATGCCGCCGCTGCCACGAAGCCTGCGCGTGACCCACGAGAACGCCGCGCGCGGCACCTTGGTGGCGATGGTGGGCACGCGCGCCTCGTGCCAGCCGATGCCGGTGTTCAGCAGCGTGGCGCCCGCTTTCACGATGGCCCGAGCCAGCGTGACCACTTCCGGCCAGCTGCTGCCGTCGGGAATCAGGTCGAGCATCGACAGCCGGTAGATGATGATGAAGTCAGGACCCACCGCCTCGCGCATCCGCTGCACGATCTCCACCGGCAGCCGCATCCGGTTCTCGTACGGGCCGCCCCAGGTATCGGTGCGCTTGTTAGTGTGCGTGACCAGGAACTGGTTGATCAGGTAGCCCTCGC
>CAZTUT010000110.1:0-9841 GCA_964616395.1 uncultured Burkholderiaceae bacterium | reverse complement strand
TGGTGCCGAACTCGTCGTTCACGTCGAGGATGAAGCGGCACATGTCCTGCTTCTCCTCGGTGTTCATGCCGCCCATCGGCTCGTCGCGCAGCCGCCGCGTGGGCTCCATCGCCAGCGCGCGGCCGAGGTCCACGCCCTTCTGCAGGCCGTAGGGCAGTCGCCCGACCGGCCTCTTGCGGTCCGGCTGGATCTCGAGGAAGTCGATGATCTTCTCGACGAACTCGCGGTGCGCGAGTTCTTCCTTCTCGGCCGGGCCGATGCGCAGCGCCTGCAGCAGCAGGTTGGTCTTCATGCGCAGGTTGCGGCCCGACATGATGTTGTCGAGCACGCTCATGCCCTTGAACAGCGCCAGCGACTGGAAGGTGCGGGCGATGCCCATCTGGGCGGCGCGGTGCGGCGCCATCTCGCTGAAGGTCTGCCCGCGCAGCGTGATGCTGCCCTGCTGCGGCGTGTAGACGCCATTGATGCAGTTCAGCATCGAGCTCTTGCCGGCGCCATTGGGGCCGATGATCGAGCGGATCTCGTGCTCGCGCACGTCGAACGAGATGTTGGTCAGGGCCTTGACCCCGCCGAACGACAGCGAGATGCCATCGACCTGGAGGATCACGTCGCCGATCTTGCGATTGTTCATCTAGTGTCCCGCCCGCTCATCCTTGCCGGTCGAGTCGACCGGCTGATCCTTCATCGACCAGGCCGCATTGGCGGCTGGCTTGATCGTCTGCTGCGCGCCCATCGGCCGATTGGCGCCGGCCAGCCAGGCGAACGCGTAGTACAGAAACACCAGCTCGAGCACCAGCCCGGCGATGATCGCCAGCCACGCGCCATGCGTCAGGCCCCAGGCCAGCAGCGGCACGCCTGCCAGCAGGCAGGCCAGTGCAGCGAGTCCCTTGCCCTTCATGCGCTCAGGCCGCCTTCGCGGTCGGTGCGAAGGTCCGCGCGTCGCGGATCTTCAGCGTCGCGCTGATCTTGCCGGTGCGGCCGTCCTCGAACTTCACCTGGGTCTCGATGTACTGCTCGGTCTTGCCGCCGTACAGCGCGTCGACCAGCACCCCATATTTTTCGGCGATGAACTTGCGACGCACCTTGCGGGTGCGGGTCAGTTCGTCGTCGTCGGGGTCGAGTTCCTTGTGCAGCAGCAGGGTACGGTGCAACTGCGAGTTGGCCAGGCGCGGATCGGCCGCGAGATCGGCATTGACCTTCTCCACGCAGTCGTTGATCAGGTCCAGCACCTGCGGCTTGCCGGCCAGGTCGATGTAGCCGGCATAGGGAATGCCGCGCTTCTCGGCCCAGTTGCCCACCGCCTCGAAATCGATGTTGATGAATGCCGTGGCGTGGTCGCGCTGGTTGCCGAACACCACCGCTTCCTTGATGAACGGAAAGAACTTGAGCTTGTTCTCGATGTACTTGGGCGCGAACAGCGTACCGTCGGCCAGCTTGCCGACGTCGCTTGCGCGGTCGATGATCTTCAGGTGGCCGTCGTTGTCGAGCCAGCCGGCATCGCCCGTGTGGTACCAGCCGTCGGTATCGAGCACCTCGGCGGTGGCTTGCGGATTCTTGTAGTACTCCTTGAGCAGGCCCGGGCTCTTCAGCAGGATCTCGCCAGTGTCGGTGATGCGGATCTCCACGCCCTTGGCCGGCGGCCCCACGGTGTCGGCGCGCACCTGGCCGTTGGGCTGCATGCAGACGAACACCGCGGTCTCGGTCGAGCCATACAACTGCTTCAGGTTGATGCCGATCGAGCGGTAGAACGAGAACAGGTCGGGGCCGATCGCCTCGCCGGCCGTGTAGGCGACCTTCACGCGGCTCAGGCCCAGCACGTTGCGCAGCGGGCCGTAAACCAGCAGGTTGCCCAGGCCGTACAGCACGCGGTCGCCGAAGCCGACCGCCTCGCCGTCGAGGATGCGTCCGCCCACGCGCTTGGCCACGTCCATGAAGTAGCGGTACATGCTGCGCTTGATGCGGCTGGCGTCTTCCATCCGGATCGAGACCTGCGTCAGCATGCCCTCGAACACGCGCGGCGGCGCGAAGTAGTAAGTGGGCCCGATCTCGCGCAGGTCGGTCATCACCGTGGATGGCGACTCCGGGCAGTTGACCGTGTAGCCGGTCACCAGCGCCTGCGCATACGAGAAGATGTTCTGGCCGATCCACGCCATCGGCAGGTAGGCCAGCACGTCCTCGTAGGCGTTGAGGTCTTCCATCTCGGTGCAGGCGCGCGCGCGGTCGATCAGCGCGTGGTGGGTCTGCACCACGCCCTTGGGCTTGCCGGTGGTGCCCGAGGTATAGAACAGCGCCGCGGTGTCATCGGGCGAGCCGAGCGCGATCTCGTCATCGACCAGCGATGGGCGCGCCGCCAGCGTTTCCTCGCCCAGCTTCAGCAGGGCGTCGAAGCTGGTCAGGCCCGACTGCGTGTAGTTGCGCATGCCGCGCGGGTCGTCGTAGACGATCGTGGTCAGGTCCGCGTGCTGCTCGCGCACCTCGAGCATCTTGTCGACCTGTTCCTGGTCCTCGACGATCGCGAAGCGGATCTCGGCGTTGTGGAACACGTACACCATCTCGCCGGCGATCGCGTCCTGGTACATCGGCACCGGCACGCCGCCCAGGCACTGGGTCGCCATCATCGCGAAGTACAGCCGCGGCCGGTTCTCGCCGACGATCGCCAGATGATCGCCACGCTTGAAGCCGCTCGCGTGCAGACCGGCCGCCAGCTTGCGCACCTCGGCGGCGACCTGCGCCCAGGTCCAGGTCTGCCAGATGCCCAGATCCTTCTCGCGCAGCGCCGGGTGCTTGTCGCGCCAGTGCGCGTGATACATCAGCAGCCGCGGAAAGGTATCCGGGTTCGCGGGCACGGTACTCGCCGATGCCATGCGTCATCTCCAGTGGTCTCGGGTCCGTGCCGCTGCACGCGGTTCACTGGCCCGGGCTCGTTATCGACATCCCGCCAGACGGCATTGGGCGGGGACGCAGAAGTTAGTCTGCCGTTGCGCGCAATGCTGTCGCGCCAACGACAATCGGCCTCACAATTGCGTTCCCGGTCATTGTGCCGCCGCGTCGTGATGTGCGGGCGCACAAATTGCCGCACGCTGCCGGGCGTTGTCGATCAGGGCTTGCCATGTCCGCTGAAACCCTTGAACAGTTTCTTCGCGCCACCCGCTGGGGCTCGCTGCTGTCGCCCGAGCAGATGGCGCGCGTGATCACCGAATCGAGCGCGGTCAACGTGCCGACCGATGGTTACCTGTGCCGCAACGGCGAGCCGGTCGATGCCTGGTACGGCGTGCTCGACGGCTTCATGAAGATGATCGTCACCACGCCCGACGGCAAGACCGCCACCTTCACCAGCCTGCCGGCGCGCAGCTGGTTTGGGGAGGGCAGCCTGCTGAAGACCGAGCCGCGCCGCTACGACGTGGTGGCGCTGCGCGACTCGCGCGCGGCGCGCGTGCCGCGCCGTACCTTCGAGTGGCTGATGAACACCAGCATTCCGTTCAATCGCTACCTGCTGGTGCAGGTCAACGAGCGGCTCGGGCAGTTCATCAGCATGCTGGAGTCGCAGCGCCTGCACGATCCCGACGCGCGCGTGGCGCGCTGCGTGGCTGTGCAGTTCAACCCGGTGCTGTACCCGGGCATGGATGCGCGCGTCGAGGTCAGCCAGGAAGAGATCGGACATCTGGCCGGCATCTCGCGTCAGCGCGTCAACCAGGCGCTGCAGACGCTGCAGCAGGCGTGCCTGCTGCGGGTCGAGTACGGCTCGATCGTCATCGAGGATCTCGACGGCCTGCGCCGCTATGGCGCCTGAGGGCGAGCGCGTGCGCATCACGAGGGCGGCCGCATGAAGCGCGCGCTTCGCTGGACCGGTGCGGTGGTGCTGGTGCTGCTGATCGCAGTACTTGCCGCGTTCCTCTGGTATCGGCAGTCGAGCCTGCCTGTGCAGCAGGGCGAGGTCACGGTGCGCGGTCTCGGTGCCGCCGTGCAGATCCAGCGCGACGCGCACGCGATCCCGACCATCCGAGCTGCGAGCGAAGCCGACGCGCTGTTCGGCCTCGGTTTCGTGCATGCGCAGGAGCGGCTGTGGCAGATGGACTTCAACCGCCGCATTGCGCAGGGCCGCCTGGCCGAGCTGGTCGGCGCAAGCGGTCTCGACATCGACCGCATGACCCGCACGCTCGGGCTGAGCGCCGCCGCGGCCCGCCTGCTCGACGCGATGGACGCCGACACGCGCCGGCTGCTCGACGCCTACGTGGCCGGCGTCAATGCGGCGCTGGCAGCGCGCACCGGACCGTTGCCGCCCGAGTTCCTGCTGACCCGCGCGCCCGCGCCGGCACCGTGGACTGCCGCCGACAGCATGGGCTGGGCGATGCTGATGGCGGTCGATCTCGGCCAGGACTGGCGCGACGAACTGGCGCGGCTGCGGCTGGCCGCCCGTTTCACGCTCGACGAGATCAACGACCTGCGACCGCCGCCGGGCGACAACGCGGTCGTGCCCACCGCCGACTATCCGGCGCTGTATCGGCTGATGGGGCTGTTCGACGCCGCCGGCGCGGCGCCGTCCGCAGCCGCTCCGGTGCCCGCCACACCGGCCGGTGCCGATCGCATCGCCGCCGCGCCGCTGCTCGCGGATGCCGCGGCGCTGACCACACTGCCTGCGCTCGCCGGCCTCGGCGTGGGCGAGAGCCTCGGCTCCAACGCCTGGGTCGTGAGCGGCCGCCTCAGCGCCTCGGGCAAGCCGCTGCTGGCCAACGATCCGCATCTGGCGCTGACCACGCCGTCGATCTGGTTCCTCGCGCATCTGGACGCGCCGGGACTCAAGGTCAGCGGCGCCACGCTGCCCGGCCTGCCGTGGGTGATGCTCGGCCGCAACGCGCGCGTGGCCTGGGGCGCGACCTCGTTTCACGGTGATGGCGCCGACCTCTACGTCGAGCGGCTGCATCCGACCGATCCGTCGCAGTACCAGACGCCTGCCGGCTGGGCCCGCTTCGACCAGCGCGTCGAGATCATCAAGGTGCGCGGAGGCAGCGATGTTGCGCTGACCGTGCGCAGCACCCGCCACGGGCCGGTGCTCAGTGGCGTGGCCGGCATCGACGATCGCCTGCTGCCGGCCCGCCGTCATGTGCTGGCGCTGCGCTGGGCGGTGCTCGATCCGGGCGACCGCACGCTGGCCGCGCTGCGCGCGCTCAATCGTGCGGGCAGCAGTGCCGAGGCGCAGCGCGCGCTGCACGGCTGGTCGCTGACCCAGCAGTGGTTCGTGTTTGCCGACGTCGACGGCAAGATCGGCATGCAGGCGGCCGGCCGCTTCCCGCGCCGCGGGGCCGCCGGCGATCTGCACGGCGTGGCACCGGCACCCGGCTGGGATGCGCGCCACGATTGGGAGGGCCTCGTGCCCGGCGAAGCGCTGCCAAGCGTGATCGATCCGCCCGAGGGCTGGCTCGTCAGCGCCAACAACGACACGGTGCCGGCCGGGTACGCGCCGCGGCTCGGCCACGATTACGCGCTGCCGTTTCGCGCCCAGCGCATCGCGCAACTGCTGGCGGCGCGTCCGAGTCACGACCTGAGTTCGATGCAGGCGATCCAGACCGACATCCGTTCGCTCGCGGCGCCCGCGCTGGTGGCGGCACTCGGCACGGCGCTGGGAAGTGCGCAACCGCAGACCGAAGCCGGCCGCCTGCTGCTGGCGCGGCTGCGGCAGTGGGACGGCACGATGGCTGCCAATGCGCCCGAGCCGCTGCTGTTTCACGCGCTGCAGCGAAAGCTGCGCGAGGTGGTGTTTGGCGACGATCTCGGCGATCTCGCCGCCACGTCCGTGCTGCGTGGCGAGCCCACGCAGCCGCTGATTCACGTGTTCTCCGGCCGCGCCCGCGCGCGCGACTGGTGCGACCGGCGCGACAGCGCGCGCAGCGAGACCTGCGCGCAGATCGTTGCCGAGGCGATCGACGAGACAGCCGCCGAGCTCACCCGCGACAGCGGCCGCGACGTGCTGGGCCTGCGCTGGGGCGATGCGCACGTGGCGCGGCTGGAGCACCGGCCGCTGTCGCAGGTGGCCGCGCTGCGCGGTCTGTTCGAGCACCGGCTCGTGGTCGGCGGCGACACGCACAGTCCGGCGGTGGCTGCGCCTTCGCAGCGGATGCCGGCGCCGTTTACCGCTATCCATGGCGCCGGCGTGCGGCTGGCTCTTGATCTGGCCGGCGAGGGCAGCGGGGTTCTGTCCACCGGGCAGTCCGGCCACCCGCTGTCCGACCACTACGGCGATCAGGCCGAGCTGTGGCAGCGCAGTCGCGCGCTGCCGCTGGCAACCGCCGTACGCGGGCCAACCCCGCCCCGGCTGTTGCGACTGACACCGTCACCGTGATGTTCGGCGGCGCGCTGTTGTTCGCAACCTTGCCGCGCGGCTACCATCACGCCCTTCGCCGCGACCCGATGCCTGCATTCGCCGATGAGCGACATCACTGACCTGATTCTCCGCGCGCGCAGCGGCGACTCCGCGGCAGTGGGTGCGCTGTTCGATGCGCTCTATCCCGACCTGCGACGAATCGCGCATGCGCGGCTGTCGCGCAATGTGCGCGACACGCTGCTCGACACCACCGCGCTGGTGCACGAGTGCTTCGTCAAGCTGGCCGGCGCGCAGCGGCTACAGGCCGAGGATCGCGTTCACTTTCTCGCCTATGCAGCCACGGCGATGCGCTCGGTCGTCGTCGACTTCGCGCGCGCCCGCGCGGCAGAGCGGCGCGGTGGCGGCGCGGCGCACATCACGCTCAATACCGCCATCGTCGACGGCACGCCGGCCGGCGAGGACGAGATCCTGCGCGTGCACGAGGCGCTGGCCGATATCGGCCGTCTCGACGCCCGCCTGGTGCAGGTGGTCGAGATGCGCTATTTCGGCGGCATGACCGACGAGGAGATCGCCGCCGCGCTGGGTGTCACCGACCGCACCGTGCGGCGCGACTGGAACAAGGCGCGGCTGCTGCTCGCCGAGGCGCTGCGGCAGTAGTCCGGTCTGCGGCTTCAGCGCGCCTCGATGACGAGCGGCACCAGGCCGTACACGTCGTCGCGCACCACCAGCATCCGCAGGCGGCCGAACAGGCGCGGGCCATCCGGCCCCAGCGGGCATGCGTTGTGCAGCGTCCAGTCCAGTTCGAAGCTGCGGGCCGGAACCGCCTCGCCTGCGCGTACCGGTATGCCATCCAGCAGCACCGACGCGTGCTGGGCGCAGACCGCGGCCCACTGCGGATCGGCAAAGCGCGGCGGATCGTCGTCGTCGAGCAGGTTGACCAGCAGCGCGTTGAGCGCCGCGTCGCGGACGCGGTCAGGCACGTTGCCGACCGGCGTCGCCCGGGCGCCCGACAGCACCAGCGGCGCGCCGGGCTGCATGGCCGGTCCCGTGTCGGCGGCGACGCTCAGCGTTGCCGCGGTCGAAAGCGCCAGGCCGGCGGCGAGGGCGGCGCGCCAGGCGCCATGTGTCTTGGATGTCATGGTGTGTCCTTTGGGGTGACGGCCCTTCGGGGCCTTACCTGGGAATACGGAAAACAGGCGCGCGGACTCTCAGTTCGCGTCGCGCAGCCGTCGCCGCTGGGCGGGGCTACCTTGGCAATACGGCGTCTGCCGCGTCCTGCGGACAACGCGTGGCGGCGGCGCCGATTTCCGACACGGTGTCCGGTTCGGGCCGACGATTCCGTAAGGACCTTGGGAGGTCACAAACCGAGGCCGGCGTGCGGCAAAGGTGCTGGCGCGGAGCGTGACTACCGCATTGCCGACCATTCACTGGCGCATCCCGCCCGACTCACGCATCCTATGCATCGGCCTCGCCTTTCCGCCAATCGTTCATGCCGCCAACGATGAGCCTCGCCGCCCTGCTCGCCGACGACTGGCCCGCGCTCAACGCCCTGCTCGATGAGGCGTTGGCGCTGCCCGCTGCCGAGCGCGCGGCCTTCATCGACGGTCTCGGCGCCGAACACGCATCGCGTCGTGACACGCTGCGCGCGCTGCTCTCGCACGCATCGCGCGTGGAGACCGGCGATTTTCTCGCCACGCTGCCGGCGATCGGGCTGCCCTCCGTCGACGCGAGTGCCGCGCAGCCCGCGCCCGGCGCCGAGGTCGGCCCCTACCGGCTGATCGAGGAAATTGGCAGCGGCGGCATGGGCGCGGTCTGGCTGGCCGAGCGCGCCGATGGCAGCCTCAAGCGCAAGGTCGCGCTCAAGCTGCCGCGCATCACCTGGGATCCGTCGTTCGCGCAGCGCAGCCTGCGCGAGCGCGACATCCTGGCCGCCCTCGAGCACCCGCACATCGCCCGGCTGTACGACGCCGGCGTCGACGCGCTGGGCCGGCCCTACCTCGCGATGGAGTACGTACGCGGCCAGCCGATCGACGCGTGGTGCGACACGCGCCGGCTGCCGCTGGCCGCGCGCGTGGACCTGCTGCGGCAGGTGGCCGACGCGGTCGCCTACGCGCACCGCCGGCTGGTTGTGCACCGCGATCTGAAGCCCTCCAACATCCTGGTCACCGACGATGGCCAGGTGCGGCTGCTCGACTTCGGCATCGCCCGTCTGCTCGACGCCGACGGCGCGCCCGCGGCGGAGCACACGCTGGCAGCGCCGGCCTTCACCGTCAACTACGCCAGCCCCGAGCAGCTGCAGGGACAGCCGCTGTCGACCGCCACCGACATTTACTCGCTTGGCGTGGTCGCGCACGAACTGCTGGGCGGCGTACGCCCGTTCGACCATCTGCCCGAGCGCGGCGTGGCGCGGGTGCAGGCGATCCTCGCCGCCGATCTGGCGCCGCCGAGCCACCGTCTGCCCGCGGCTGCCACGGCCGCTGCCCGCGCCAGCACCCCGGCCGCACTGCAGCGCGCGTTGCGCGGCGACCTCGATGCCATCCTGCTGCGCGCGCTGGCGCGCGAGCCGGAGCAGCGCTACCCGTCGGCGGAGGCGCTGGCCGATGACCTGGCGCGCTGGCGCGACGGCCGCCCGGTATCGGCGCAGCGGCCGCGCGCCGGCTATCTGCTGCGCAAGTTCGTGCGCCGCCACCGGCTGGCGGTAGGAGCCAGCGCAGCAGCCGCGCTGGCGCTGGTGGTCACCACCGGCGTGGCGGTGATGCAGAGCCAGCAGGCGCGCGAGCAGGCGCAACGCGCGCAGGCCTCGCGCGACTTCCTGATCAACCTGTTCGAGCGCGCCGACCCCGACCTGCGCGGCGGCCGCGACGCCACCGTGCGCGAACTACTTGAGCCAGCCGAGCGCGAGGCGGAGCGGCTGGCGCCGGAGCAACAGCGCGAGGTGCAGGGGATCGTTGCGACTTTGTGGACAAGACTGGGCGATAGACAACGCGCTGCGCAGGCGCAGGCGAGTTTGTCGGCACTTTGGGCAGCCCACCAGTCGGTCAGGCCAACGGCCGCTGGTGCACTGGCTCTCGCGCGCTCGCGCGTCGAAGAGGCTCGCCAGGCGAGGTTGCTGGACCGCTTGGGCGACTCCGAGCACCTGCTTGCTGAAGCGGAGCGCGCGGCCCCGCGCTCCAGTTGGCCGGTTCACCTGCGCGCGGCCGCAGACGTAGAGCACGGTCATCTTGCCTTACAGCGATCCGCCTGGGCACCGGCCGAAGTCCGCTTTGCATCAGCCGTGGCCGACGCCCGCGCCGCGGGCGATGCAGCGCTCGCCGCTCGGGCGCTATCCGGTATTCAGCGTGCGCAGGTTGCACTGAACCTTCCGGATCGCGCGCTGACGGCCCAGCGCGAGCTTGCGGCGTTGCTAGCTACGGATCAGTTGACGCCCCGGCAGCGGCAAGATGCACTGTTTCAGATGGCCACCACGCTGTTCGCAGTAGGTCGCTATGCGGAAGGCTGGCCGGTCGTGGAGCAATTGGTGGC
>CAZTUT010000109.1:0-9966 GCA_964616395.1 uncultured Burkholderiaceae bacterium | reverse complement strand
TGTCCACAGCCGAAAGCGGCAGGTAAATCCTTGAGTTTTCAGCGAAAATCGCGTTTTCCCCAGCCCGGCGGGCTGCCTACCACCACCACCACCTTGATATTTCAAACATCATGATCGTCTTCAAGGCAGCCCAGGAGCAGGTGCTTGCCGCCTTCCAGTCGGTGGCGGGCATCGTCGAGCGCAAGCACACCCTGCCCGTGCTGGCCAACGTGTTGCTGCGCAAGCAGGGCACCTCGCTCGAGCTCACCACGAGCGACCTGGAGATCCAGATCCGCACCACGGCCGAACTCGGCGGCGCCGAGGGGCCCTACAGCACCACGGTGGGCGCGCGCAAGCTGATCGACATCCTGCGCTCGCTGCCCAGCGAGCAGGTGGTCTCGCTCAGCGTCAATGGCAGCCGTCTCACGCTGCAGGCCGGCAAGAGCCGCTTCACGCTGCAGAGCCTGCCCCCGGAGGACTTCCCCCTCGTCACCGAGAGCGCCGACCTCGGCGCGGTCTTCGCCGTGCCGCAGAAGACGCTGAAGACCCTGGTCGACCAGGTGCACTTCGCGATGGCGGTGCACGACATCCGCTACTACCTCAACGGCATCCTGTTCGTGGCCGAGGGCAAGACGCTCACGCTGGTGGCCACCGACGGCCACCGCCTGGCCTTGGCACAGGCACAGCTGGAACACGAGATGCCCAAGCAGGAGGTGATCCTGCCGCGCAAGACGGTGCTGGAACTGCAGCGCCTGCTGAAGGACGAGGACAGCCCGATCGAGATGCGCTTCGCGCAGAACCAGGCCCGCTTCGGTTTCGGCGGCATGGACTTCGTCACCAAGCTCGTCGAGGGCAAGTTCCCCGACTTCAACCGGGTGATCCCGAAGAACCACCGCAACACGCTGACGCTGGGCCGCGAGCCCCTGCTGTCCAGCCTGCAGCGCGCGGCTATCCTGACGAGCGAGAAGTTCAAGGGCGTGCGCATCGAGATCGAGCCCGGCACGCTGCGCATCGGCACGAGCAACGCCGAGCAGGAAGAGGCGATGGACGAGCTCGAGGTCGACTACGCGGGCGACGCCATCGACATCGGCTTCAACGTGAGCTACCTGATCGACGCCCTGGGCAACATGAGTGCCGAGATGGTGCGCATCGACCTGCAGGACGGCAACGCCTCGGCCCTGATCACCTCGCCCGGCATGCCCGGCTTCAAGTACGTCGTGATGCCGATGCGCATCTGATGGCCCGAGGCGCCAGCGCCCCGACGCCACGGCGGGCCTCCCGCAGGCCCTGGCCCCAGCCTTTGCGAAAGACCCCATGAGCGAACCGCACCAGGTGCCTGCCGGCGGCAGTGCCGCCGAGAACGCCTACGGCGAATCCAGCATCCAGATCCTCGAGGGCCTGGAGGCCGTGCGCAAGCGCCCGGGCATGTACATCGGCGACACCTCCGACGGCACCGGCCTGCACCACCTGGTCTACGAGGTCGTCGACAACTCCATCGACGAGTCCCTGGCCGGGCACTGCAACGACATCATCGTCACCATCCACACCGACAACTCCATCAGCGTCATCGACAACGGCCGCGGCATCCCCACCGGCGTGAAGATGGACGACAAGCACGAGCCGCGGCGCAGCGCGGCCGAGATCGCGCTGACCGAACTGCACGCGGGCGGCAAGTTCAACCAGAACAGCTACAAGGTCTCGGGCGGCCTGCACGGCGTGGGCGTGAGCTGCGTGAACGCGCTCAGCAAGTGGCTGCGCCTGACGGTGCGGCGCGAAGGCAAGGTGCACTTCATCGAGTTCCGCAAGGGCGTGCCGCAGGACCGCGTGCTCGAGCAGCGCGACGGCGTGGAGGTCAGCCCGATGCGCGTGCTCGGGGCCACCGACAAGCGCGGCACCGAGGTGCACTTCCTGCCCGACGACGAGATCTTCCAGCAGAACGCCGACTTCCACTACGACATCCTCGCCAAGCGCCTGCGCGAGCTGAGCTTCCTGAACAACGGCGTGCGCATCCGCCTGGTCGACGAGCGCCAGAACAAGCAGGACGACTTCGCCTATGCCGGCGGCGTCAAGGGCTTCGTCGAGTTCATCAACCAGGGCAAGAAGACGCTGCACGGCAACATCTTCCACGCCATCGGCGACAAGGCCACCGAGCAGGGCAGCTCCATCGGCGTGGAAGTGTCCATGCAGTGGAACGACGGCTACAGCGAGAGTGTGCTGTGCCTCCCCAACCACATCCCGCAGCGTGACGGCGGCACGCACCTGACGGGCCTGCGCGCGGCGATGACGCGCGTCATCAACAAGTACATCGACGACGAGGAACTGGCCAAGAAGGCCAAGGTCGAGATCAGCGGCGACGACATGCGCGAGGGCCTGGCCTGCGTCATCAGCGTCAAGGTGCCCGAGCCCAAGTTCAGCAGCCAGACCAAGGACAAGCTGGTCTCCAGCGAGGTGCGCGGCCCGGTCGAGGAGATCGTCGCGGCCAAGCTCGGCGAGTGGCTGCTGGAGAACCCCGTGGACGCCAAGATCGTCTGCGGCAAGATCGTCGAGGCCGCGCGTGCCCGCGAGGCCGCGCGCAAGGCGCGCGAGATGACGCGCCGCAAGGGCGTGCTCGACGGCCTGGGCCTGCCCGGCAAGCTGGCCGACTGCCAGGAGAAGGACCCGGCGCTGTGCGAGATCTACATCGTCGAGGGCGACTCCGCCGGCGGCAGCGCCAAGCAGGGCCGCGACCGGAAGTTCCAGGCCATCCTGCCGCTGCGCGGCAAGATCCTCAACGTCGAGAAGGCGCGCTACGAGAAGCTGCTGACCAGCAACGAGATCCTCACGCTGATCACGGCCCTGGGCACGGGCATCGGCAAGGGCATGGGCGGTGACGACTTCAACGTCGACAAGCTGAGGTACCACCGCATCATCATCATGAGCGTGGACGGTGACGACCATGTCTTCGTGCGC
Source organism: uncultured Burkholderiaceae bacterium (assembly GCA_964616395.1). Lineage (GTDB taxonomy): Bacteria > Pseudomonadota > Gammaproteobacteria > Burkholderiales > Burkholderiaceae_F > JALHMQ01. The sequence continues at coordinate 7,038 of CAZTUT010000109.1, read as the reverse complement.
AGCCCCGGCGCGGGCGTGCGCATGGTCCGCATCGGGGCCTTCATCGATGCCGCGCTCGAGCAGCACGGCGCCGTGGCCAACGCGCATGGCGTGGCCAAGGTCCAGGGCGCTGACCTGGGCGAGGTTCTGTGCTTCGGCGTGGATGCGCACGACGTGCGCTTCAAGCCCATCAAGGCGGTCATCCGCCACCCGCTGGACGAAACCCTGTACGAGGTGAAGACGGCCTATGGCCGCACCGTGCGGGTCACGTCCAGCCACAGCGTCTTCGTGCACGAGGACGGCGCGGTCAAGCTCAAGCGCGGGGACGAGCTGCAGCCGGGCGACAAGGTGGTCGCGCCTCGGACGGTGCGCTTCGGCGAGGCGTCGGCAACCCGGCTGGACCTGATGCAAGCCCTCTGGGCCGTGCCGCAGGCGGCGCGCCAGGTCTGGTTGCGGGGCCCGGCCGTGCAAGCCTGGTGCCAGGCCCAGGTGCTGGACCGCCATGGCCCTGGAGCCGACCTCACCAGCGAACGCGTCGAGATCCCTGCCCATGTGGGCGCCGAGCTCGCCGCGCGCCGTCGCTCCAGCGGCCTGAGCCCGCAGGCCCTGTGCGAGGCCGTGGGCATCCGTCAACCCGTCACCTTCCATGCCTGGGAGAAGGGCGTGTCGCGCCCCACGGTCCAGCATTTCACGGCCTACCTCAAGGCCGTGGGGGCGAACGAAGACGTCTTCATGCGCAAGGTCGCCGTGGGCGAGAGTCGCCTGCAGCGGCAGTGGGCCCGCCGCCCGGGCAGGCCCTCGGGCCGCAACCTGGTGCGCGAGAGCGTGCGCCTTTCCGATCTGACGGCGCAAGACCTGGCATGGTTTGCCGAGCGGGACGATGTCACGCTCAGCCCCGAGCGCCACGCCGGGCTGGGCACGCCGCGCCAGGTGCCGGTCGGTGCGGAATTGATGACGCTGCTGGGGTTCTACCTGGCCGAGGGTTCGTGCTCGGCGCGCAACGGTGTGCGCCTGAGCATCGGCAACGGCAACGCCCGCTTCGCCGATGAGATGGCGGGGCATTTCCGCGCCGTCTTCGGCCACTCGCCGGTGCTCTACCAGCAGACCGGCCGCGCCGCCGAGATGAAGCTCGTCAACCGCGTGGCCGCGCTGGCCTGGCAACACCTGTTCGGCTTCGAAGGCGCAGACTCGCTGACCAAGCGGGTGCCCGACCTGGTGTTCAACGTCAGCGACGAGTTGCGCCTGGCCTTCCTGCGCGGCTACCTGCTGGGCGACGGCACCGTGAACGCGCAGCACGTGGCCTTCACCACCTCGTCCTACGACCTGGCCAGCGGCGTGATGTACCTGCTCGGCTCCTTCGGCGTGGTGGCCTCGCTGTCGCGGCACGAACCCGACGGCGTTCAGCGCGAGGTTCGCGGCCAGCCCTGCGAGACGCGTCATCCGTACTGGACCATCACCGTCTGCGCCAAGGAAGACCTGCGCCGCATCGAGCCGGCCTGGCGCGACCACGCCAACGCCCCGGCGCTGCGCGAGACGCTGGCGCGCCCCGGCACGAACGAGAAGAACCGCCGCTTCGAGGCCATCGACGGCGATCTGATCGCCCTGCCCATCACGCACATCCAGCCGGTGGCGGCGAGCAACGGGCAGGTGTACGACTTCTCGGTCGAGGGCGACGAGAACTTCATCGCCGGCATGGGCGGCCTGTGCTGCCACAACACCGACGCCGACGTCGACGGCGCCCACATCCGCACCCTGCTGCTGACCTTCTTCTACCGCCAGATGCCCGAGCTGGTGGAGCGCGGCCACATCTACATCGCGCAGCCGCCGCTGTACAAGGTCAAGCACGGCAAGCACGAGCAGTACCTGAAGGACGCGCACGAGCTCGACGGCTACCTGATGAAGGTGGCACTCGAGAGCGCCGTCGTGCTGCCCGCCGGCCCCGGCGAGGGCCAGCCGTCGATCAGCGGCGCGGCGCTCGAAGAGCTGGCGCGGCAGTACGTGCTGGCCACCAACGTGATCACGCGGCTGTCGAACTGGATGGACGTGGAGGCGCTGCGCGCCATCAGCGACGGCCTGGTGCTGGACCTGGACAGCGCCGCCACCGCCGAGGCCGCCGCCGCGGCGCTGCAGGCCGCGCTGCACGACGCCGAGGTGGCCGCCGAGTACGACGCGCGCACCGACAAGCACCACCTGCGCGTGAGCCGGCGCCACCACGGCAACGTCAAGAGCAGCGTCATCACGGCAGACTTCGTGCACGGTGCCGACTACGAGGCGCTGGCCCGCGCCGGCCTGACCTTCAAGGGCCTGCTCACACCGCAGGCCGTGGTGCGGCGCGGCGAGGGCGAGCGCCAGAAGGAGCACAAGGTCGGCGACTTCCGCGCCGCGATGGCCTGGCTGATGGCCCAGGCCGAGGCCAGCGTGGGCCGCCAGCGCTACAAGGGCCTGGGCGAGATGAACCCCGAGCAGCTGTGGGAAACCACGATGGACCCCGCCGTGCGCCGCCTGCTGCGCGTGCAGATCGAAGACGCCATCGAGGCCGACCGCGTGTTCACGATGCTGATGGGCGACGAGGTGGAGCCGCGGCGGGACTTCATCGAGAGCAATGCGTTGAGGGCGGCGAATATTGATGTGTGAGTCGGCGAGACCCATAGGGCGACGAATTTCTTGCGCCGCGCGAGACAGTTCTGAGTCTGGAGGACGTTAGTTGGTGGGACTAGGCAATATGCCTTTCGAGGGCCAGCATCACATGGTCTTCGGAGAGGGCGTTGGCCTGCCTGACACCATGGGTGATCGAGCCAGCTCCTACCCAAGACACCGGCAGGCCACCTGGGGTGTCGACCAACAGATCTCGATCCAGATCGAACGGTACGACCCAAAGCACAAGATCGCCGGAAAAGTAAAATGGAGGTAGTGTCGCTGTGAAGGTCTTGGTCTGGGGGTAGACGAGGAACAGATGTCCCTTGCCGCGCAGATACTTGTGGCCGTACGCAAACAGTTGGTAGAAATCCGATTGGCTTAGGCCGTAGCGAGAGCGGCTCGTGTCTTCACCCAGTTCTATGGAACTGTTCAGGATCTTCCACTTCGTGTCGAGTACCCACATCTGGTCGGCCAACGTCACAACCAAGTCAGGCTGAAGGCGGAAGAAGCCCTTGTTCTGGTGCTGGCAGAGATGCTGAGACGCCACTTGTCGACCAAGGCGAGCTGCAGGCACCAGGGCCAACGAAAAGATGTTGGCCACGTGCTCTTGGAAGAGCTTTTCCATCGGAAACAGTAAGCTGATGCCGAGGGAGGCTCCCTTCAACGCCGTCGGCATGTGTTCGCCCAGCACCAACTCGCACCACGGACGAACAGGCTGATAATGGGACATCAGGCGATCGGTACGCCAGGACTTGAAGTCGGCTTCGATCCGCGTTGACTGTGGAACCCCCGCGAGCATCACGGCAAGTTCATGTGCAAGACGCCAGTTTTCTTGTGTCTGAGCAGCTTCGCATACCCGGGTCAGCGCGCTTCTGAGCAGGCGGTTCTCGGGCCTGTTGGGTACGAACACATCGTGCTCGATCTGGAAGAGGTGGCTTCGTTCTGGCGGTTGGCGAAGCTGCTTTCCGACGTCTAAACGGCCACGGAGGAAGCGTTGCTCCTCTTGGACGCGCTGGTAGTCGAAGCGCAGCCCACGCTTCACCAGCCGGTCCAGCTGTTGCAAGAACTGATGCATCACCCACTCGGAAAGTGGGCTCTTCATCAGCTCAATCGACGCTTGACCTACATCGCGGGTGGTCAGCTTCAGCGCTGAGAGCAGCATCCTTTTGAGAAGGACACGAGACCACGTTGCGTCTCGCGTGTCGTCTATGTGCTTCGGCAAGATCTCAAGTCGTGTCCCGCACGGGGTCTGGACGACACCGACAAAGTTGTCCAGACGGAGTGACACGCGGTCCTCAATCTGAACCAGCTTCGCTCCACCAGAACCAGTTCGAGCCGCTAGTTCGCAGAGATACTCAAACGCCGACCGAGTGACCGTGTGTTGATCGAGAGACGGAACGACTGCGGCCGTCGTCAGCCGCGCGTACTCACGCACGGCAATATCGATCACGCCTTTGCTCCAATCACACCGGCGAAGCTGCTGATCGCGCTGAACGCAGCGTCGTTGATCATCCACCGGTTGTCTTGCACGCCCGCCATGGGCGACGACCCAAAGAGGTCATCCAGCTTCTTCGAAGGACGAACAATGAAGCAGTCCTCCGGGTCGGCTTTCTGATGGTCGTTCAGGACCCAGCGAATCCGTTCCCAGTCTTCGAAGAAATACTCCTGGAGCAACGGCAGTACCTCTTGCCGAAAAATTGTTGCCAGCGCTTCCAGTGCGGGTGTCTTCCTCAGCGGGAAGAAGTACGCGTGACCGATGCAGTGGTCGCGATCAAGCAGCACCTCGATTCGGTCGTTCATCGCGCGAAGGAGTTCGCCCATGTTGACGCCTTCAACCTCTGTTTCCGCCAGGAGGTCAGGACGCGGGGGAATAGATACGAAAGTGAAGCGGCGGCGCAGTGCGATGTCGATACCGGACAGAGAGCGATCGGCCGTGTTCATGGTTCCGATCAGGTACACGTTGTTCGGAACCGAGAAGGGCTTCTTCGAGTAGGGAAGCGTGACCTGTAGCGCCTCAGCGTTTCCTGCTCGCTTGGTAGGCTCGATCAACGTAATCAGCTCGCCAAAAACTCGGGAGACGTTGCCCCGGTTGATCTCGTCAATGATGAGCACCTTGGGGGAGCCCACTGCACCAGGGGTGGCTGCTGCCGCACCGGGCGAGGAGCCTTGTCCCTTCAGTAGCCGTTCGACCAACGGCCGCAGGATGTTCTGGTAGCCGTTGACGATGTATTTGTCGGCGCTGAAGTCGGGCACCTTGTCATAGACGCGCTTCTCCCAGATGTCATCGACCGTGATCTTGCCCGCTTTTACCAGTGCAACCAGATCAGTGAGCAGCTTTCGAGTGATGGACACGGCAGTGCCGCCCTTCTTCTCCACTTCGATGACTTCCGCGGTCACCTTGCCGATCTTGTAGCTGTTGCCCAGAGCCTGGCCAGGAACAAATGGATCGGCGTTGGCTGGGGCAGATGCCGGAGCTGCCCCTAGCAGGCTGGAGAGCTTGGCGATGTCGATCGAGCCGGACTTCAATTCATAGAGCGTCATCTGGCTGAACTGGTTGTTCATCATCTGATCGAAAGGCAATGATGGCGAGTAGACGCGGTGCCACTTGACCTTACGGCTTTGACCGTAGTCGTCGCCTTGCTCCTCTCGGCCAATGCGCTTGTACTCGCCCACAACTTCACCGATCGCGCGGAACTTGAAGTTGCCGTCAGTCACTACCAGCAGGTCGCCAAGCTTCATGCGCGTGAGAAAGATGGTGACCGCCGTGACCCCGTAGTCGTCGTCGCCGACCCTCTTCCCGCTCTCCTCAAACCGCTCGCGAACATCGGCACGACTCGTGCAGCCGCTGAAGTCGATCAATCCTCCGTAGCCCAGCAGGGCGTATCCTGCCTCGATGCACTCGTCGTAGATGTAGGCGTCGTCGCCCAGACTGTTGCCGAGGGACATCTTCCAGATCCGACGGCCCTTCACGTCGACAGTAGCCGTTGTGTCATGGGAGACCTGCGCGGAAGCGGCAGTGCAAAGTGACTTGAACACGCCGTCGACCACTTCGTATCTCAGCGCGCCAGTGTCGTCTGTCGTCGCACGTAGCCCTTCGACGAAGTCTTCGTAGCTGAAGCTCTGGTGGAAGGTCACAAAGCGGACGTTGCCCGCTGCGACCAGTGCATCGAACCGACTCTTGATCGCACTGCGGTCGTCGGCATGGTTGACTAGGAAGTCCGGGTCCAGAATCTCCAGTGCTTTGTCGATCGTTCGATACGTCTTGCCCGTCCCAGGCGGGCCATACAGGATCGTGTTCAAGGCCGGCTTCGGGTTTAGCGGCAGGTCGGCTTCGGTGGGCTCGGCAGGTTCATCCGGCTCGGGGTCCTTCACTGGCGCCATCGCCAGGTCAGGTCCGTACAAGACCTTCATGAAGTCGTAAGGCGTCAGGGCTGGTACCTCTTGCTTGGCCGCGCCGAAAACCTGTTCCAGCTGTCTCATACGCGCAATCGGCTTGCGCTTCCGCTCGATGTCTTCTGGCGGCACGCCGAACTGCAGCAAGAAGTGTCGAAGGTGGTCTGAAGACGATATCGGTATCACGTCGTCAGGGTGGTATATGCTGAGCAGCCGCAGCTTGCGGCCGTCGCCCATCGTCACCCTTCGCTCCAGACCGGCACGCTTGTACAGCTCGGCGTCGCTGTCGATCCAGCCAATGTCTTGTGTGGGGTCCGCACTGGCCACCAGCTGCTGCAACTTCAGCGTGTATCGCAGCGCCTCAACATCGCTCAGACTCTTCAGGTGCCGGTTCCTGTAGTAGCTACCGTCTTCGAGTTGATAAACGATGTGCCCACGCGATGTGCCGGGCATGTACCGACCGAGAACAGGTTCTAGGCCTCGCTCAAGCCACCAGCAGAACGACTGTGTTTTAGAGCCGACCGCATACTGCGTCAGCGACAAGTCGGCCAAGCTGGAGACAGGAAACGCATCCAGAAAAGCCTGGTGTTTGGCGTCGTCGCCCGTGCGCAAGCCCAGGCTTAGTGAGCCACCCTTCAACAGGGTCAGAAGCTGCTGAAACTTCTCATTCGGTGTGTAGCTCATTGAGCGCCCTATGGCGTTGCGAGGGTTGACTTGGGCAGGCTTGCCGCCACGTCCCGGAACGTGAGCAATGCAGCTTCTAGGTGCTCGATGATCTCTTGCTGCAGGACGTCAAGCGCAGAAAGTTTATCGAGGTTGTCTGGGCTGTTGTCTTTCAGCCAGAAGATGTTCAAGCTGGCCTTGTCACGGGCCATCAATGCGTCATACGTGAAGTACTTGAAGCACGGGTTCAGGTCCAGGGCCTCGAACCCGATTGGGTCGTGGTGGTTTGGGATGCAGACTTGCGTCACCTCGGGGCAGGCTGGAAGCACCATTCCTTTGTCGGCGATCGTTGGCAGCACATCCACA
>CAZTUT010000108.1:5133-9967 GCA_964616395.1 uncultured Burkholderiaceae bacterium | reverse complement strand
GCCTGCCAGAGCGCCGCCTGCGGCACGAGCTGACTGGTGAAAGCCATCGCGATGAACAGCGGCGACCACATGATCGCGCTGCCCACGCCGTGCGCCGCGGCCTGCGCCAACTGCAGCCGTCGCGCGTCATCGGCGCCGCGACTGACGACCGGCGCCAGCACCGCCATCGCGCCGACATTGAGCACCGAGCCCAGCCCGTGCGCGCCGTACAGTGTCCAACCGCGCGCCTGAACCGGGCTGAGTTGCTCCACGCCCTGCTGCAACTGCGGCAACCGTGGCGAGACCTCGGCGGTGGCCCGCAGGAACAGCACCGCCGGAAAGAACGCGCCGAAGATCTGCGCGCGCTCGAAGCCCCGAGCAAGCAGGCCTGGCTCGCCAGCCCAGAAGGCCAGCACCGTCGCGACCCCGGCGATCAGCGCAAACAGCATCCGGATATGGCGGCTGGCGCGCACCAGCGCGAACAGAACAAACACCGCCAACCCGGCTGCCGCGATCCCGGAAACGATCTTCCCGCCGCCGGCCAGCGCGCCGAGTTCGGCCAGCCAGACCAGCAGCAACACCCAGGCAGAGACGCGCGCCAGCGGCGCGCTCAACTGTGCATGCCCCACTTGCGGATGGTCCGCTGCTCGATCGTCCGGAAAATCAGGCTCTCGACCAGCAGGCCGATGATGATGACCGTGAACAGGCCCGCGAACACCGCCGGGATGTCGAGCAGGTTCTTGTTCTCGTAGATGTACCAGCCCAGGCCACCCGAGCCGGACGTGGTGCCGAATACGAGCTCGGCGGCGATCAGCGTGCGCCACGCAAACGCCCAGCCCACCTTCAGGCCGGACAGGATGCTCGGGAAGGCCGCGGGCACCAGGATCCGGGTCACGTAGCCGACCCCGGACAGCCCGTAGTTGCGCCCGACCATGCGCAGCGTCGGCGACACCGACTGGAAGCCGGCATGGGTGTTCAGCGCGATCGGCCACATCACCGCGTGCACCAGCACGAACACGATGCTCGGATTGCCCAGCCCGAGCCAGACCAGCGCCAGCGGCAGCAGCGCGATCGCCGGCAGCGGGTTGAGCATCGCGGTCAGGGTCTCGAGCAGGTCCTTGCCCAGGCGCGTGGACATCGCCAGGATCGTGAACACGAATGCGCACGCCAGCCCGATCGCATAGCCCTGAAGCAGCACCTTGATCGAGGTCGTTGAGCGGGCCACCAACTCGCCGCTGGCGATACGCTCGATGAACGTCTGAAACGTCGACGAGAACGTCGGCAGCACCAGCGGATTGGCCAGATAGAGCGCATAGGCCTGCCAGATGCCCGCGAGCGCGAGAAGGATCACCAGCTTGCGCAGCAGCCCGTTGCCGTACAGCTTCTCCCAAAGCGTCAGCGGCTGCTCGACAACGCCGAAATCCTGCTCGCCAACCTGCTCGCGCACGTACTCGGGCCGCGGAACCTGCTGCGGCGTCATGGCCACCCCGTTAGACATGGCTGGCCTCCTGTTCGACATCCTGACCGCTGAACAGCATCCGGTGGATGCGATCCGACAGCCGCAGCCCGGTGGCCGGATCCTCACCATCGGTGCCGTCGCTATTCAGCTCGGCCTTGACCTGCCCAGGATGCGGCGACAGCAGCAGGATGCGGTTGCCGATCCGTACCGCTTCGGGAATCGAGTGCGTGACGAACAGCACCGTGAAGTGCGTGTCCTCCCACAGCTGCAGCAGCTCGTCCTGCATCTTGCGTCGGGTCAGCGCGTCGAGCGCGGCAAAAGGCTCGTCCATCAGCAGGATGTCAGGCTCCATCGCCATGCCGCGAGCGATTGCGACCCGCTGCTTCATCCCGCCGGAGAGCATGTGCGGAAACGAATCCGCGAAGCGCGCGAGGTTGACCTTCTCGATGTAGGCCATCGCGTGCTCCTCGGCGGCCTTGCCGCGCTTGCGGCCCGAGGACTCGAGCGCGAACATCACGTTCTGCTTGACGGTCTTCCACGGGAGTAACTGATCGAACTCCTGGAAGACCATCACGCGGTCCGGTCCCGGCCGGGTGATGCGCTGTCCCTTGAGCTTCAGTTCGCCCTCGACCGGCGTGATGTAGCCACCCGCCGCCTTCAGCAGCGTCGACTTGCCGCAGCCCGATGGGCCCAGCAGCACGAAGCGATCCGCCGCCAGCACGTCGAAGCTGACCCGGTAGGTGGCCGTGACCAGGTGATCGCGGGTCTTGTACTGCAGCGTCACGCCCTGCACGCTCAGCAGCGGTGGTGCACTCATGCGTCCATCTCCAGCAAGGGCGCCGCCGCCCGTGGGCGGCGGCAGACGGTCAACCGGCGATCAGCTGCCAGGCAGGTCGTGGATATCCTGGAAGAACAGATCGCGCCACGAGGCGGGCCGGTTCTTCAGGATGCCGACCTGGTTCATGAACTGCGCGTAGGGCAGCACGCGTTCCGGCGCCAGCGTGTAGCGCACCTGCGGGTCATTCATCAGGGCCAGGATCTTGTCGACGTTTTCCTTGCCGCCGCCCTCGGCCACGTACATCTCGGCTGCGCGGCGCTTGTTGGCGTTGATGAACTCGGTGGCCTCCTTCAGCGCATCGAGCACCGCCTTGTAGGTCTTCGGGTTTTCGTCGCGGAACTTGCGGGTTGCCCAGATCATCAGGAAGGTGTTCGGGCCGCCCATGATGTCGTAGCTGTTCAGCACCACGCGCGCGCCCGCCTCAATGGCCTGATTCTGGAATGGCGGCGACGTGAACTGCGACTGGATTTCGCCCTGGCCCGACAGCATCGCGCGCAGCCCTTCCGGGTGCGGCAGGTTGACCATCAGCGGACTGAGTTTTCGGAAGTTCTCAGGGCCAAACTCCTTGGCCACCGCCATCTGCAGGTAGATCGTCTGCACTGACGAGCCCGCACCTGCCATCGCGATCCGATCCTTTTCAGTGAAATCGCGCACGGTCTTGATGTTGGGGTTGCGCGTCACCAGCAGGTTGGGCATCGACGACAGCGCAGCCACGCCGCGCACATCCATGTTGCCGCGCGTGCGATCCCACAGGATGAACGCCGGTCCGGTACCGCCGGCGGCAAAGTGCAGCCCGCCCGACAGCAGCGCGTCGTTGGCCGCAGCACCCGCGCCGAGCGTGGCCCAGGTCACCTTGGTGTTCGGCAGACCGGCCCTGGCCAGATGCTTCTCGATCATCTTCTCGGCCTTCACGACCGTCAGTTGCATGTAGCCGATGCCGTACTGCGACATCATCTTCAGTTCGGCAACTTCGTTCTGCGCCTGCACGGGTGCAGACAGAGCGATCGCGCCGCCGAGCAGCGCCGCCTTCCATATCTGGGTTTTCATCGCAGTCTCCTGGGTGGGTTGTCAGACGGCCGGGGTCATCCCTTGCCCGGCTCTTGTTGTATCTATTGAGGGTGATGGGTCGCGCGAACTCAAGGCCTGACCCCGTACTTCGCCTTCGGGCCAAGCGTGGTCGATAGCCGGCCCTGCGCCGCGTCGATGAAGCTGCACAGCACCGGGCGGGTCTCGCGCGGGTCGATGATCTCTTCCACGCCAAAGGCTTCGGCGGTGCGAAATGGCGATGCCGAGGCGCGCAGTTCCGCCTCGATCTCGGCCTCGCGCGCCTTGGGATCGGCCGCTGCCTCGATCTCGCGCCGGAACGCGGCGGCCACGCCACCTTCGATCGGCAGCGAGCCCCACTCGGCCGACGGCCAGGCAATCTTGAAGTCGAGCCCGTTCTTGTCGGTCGTGCCCATGCCGGCCATGCCGTAGCACTTGCGAACGACGACCGTGTAGATCGGCACCGTGGCCTGCAGGCCCACGTAGACGCTGCGCATGCCCTCGCGCAGCGTGGCTGCGGCCTCCGCGTCCTTGCCAACCATGAAGCCGGGCACGTCGACCAGGAAGATCAGCGGGATGTGGAAGCAGTCGCACAGCTCGATAAAGTGGGTCTGCTTGCGCGCGGCGCGTACGTCCATGGCACCGCCGTAGACCATCGGGTTGTTCGCCACGAAGCCGACCACGTGGCCGTTCATTCGCGCAAGGCAGGTAATGACAGCCTTGCCGAAGGCCGGCTGGATCTCGAACATCGAGCCCGTGTCTGCGATCGAGCGAATCACCCGCCGCATGTCGTACGGCTTGCGCCGGTTTTCCGGCACGATGCCGCGCAGCAACTCGTCGCAGCGATCGACCGGATCAGAGGTATCACCGCGTGGCGGCAACTGCCAGACGTTCTGCGGCATGTAGCTCAGGTAGCGGCGGATCAGCGCAAAGCACTCGGCCTCGCTGGATGCCACGTTGTCGATCGTGCCGGCGGTGGCCACCGCGATTTGCGGGCCACCCAGTTCTTCCTTGCTGATCTTCTGGCCCAGCGAGCGCTCCACCACCGGCGGACCGGCGGCGAACACGTGGCTCGTGTCCTTCACCATCACCGACCAGTGCGACAAGATGGCGCGGCCCGCCGGCCCACCGGCCGCGGTGCCAAGCACCGCGCACACGACCGGCACCTCGCCCATCAGCTGCACCGACCGCTCGAATCCATGCACGCCCGGGAACACCGCATGGCCGCGGCGCTGGATCGAGGTCACGCTGCCGCCGGCGCCGTCGATCAGGTTGACCAGCGGAATCCGGTACTGATGCGCCAGGTCTTCGACAAAGCCGCCCTGCCCGCCCTTCTTGCGATCGCCGCTCCAGCTGATGCCGCCGCGCACGGTGAAGTCCTCGCCGCCAATGGCGACCGGCCGGCCGTCGATGCGCGCCAGCCCCATCACATAGGGCGCCGGGGTCGCACTCACCAGCGTGCCGTGCTCGTAGCGCCCGGCGCCAGTCAGCTGCCCGACTTCGCGGAAGGACGC
>CAZTUT010000108.1:0-5033 GCA_964616395.1 uncultured Burkholderiaceae bacterium | reverse complement strand
ACCGAGCCGGTCACGTCAGCCTTCAATTCAGTCATTGCCATGCCTTCCCCTTTGCCTATGCGGCTTTCTCTTTCTGTCGACTGACCACCTGCATGGCCAGCCCGGTGTGCACGTCGCCGCGCCGGAACTCCTCGGAGTCCAGGATCTGCAGCAGCGCCGGAATGTTGTGGCGAAGGCCAGCGATGGCGAACTCCCCAAGCGCCAGCATCAGCCGCTCGATCGCCTGCGCGCGGCTCGGCGCCCAGGCAATCACCTTGGCCAGCAGCGGGTCGTAATGCGGCGTGACGTCCATGCCAGCGCGATAGCCGGTCTCGACGCGCACATGCTCGGCAGTCGGCGGGACAAATGTCGTCAGCGTTCCGGGCGACGGCAGGAAGCGCTTCGGGTCCTCGGCGTAGACGCGGGCCTGAATCGCGTGGCCCTCGGTACGGATCTGCGGCGGCAACACGTCGGCCAGCCGATCGCCAGCCGCGCAGCGCAACTGCGCCTGCACCAGGTCCACCCCGGTGATCTCCTCGGTGACGCCGTGCTCGACCTGCAGCCGCGTGTTCATCTCGAGAAAGCGGAACTCGCCATCGGGTGCGAGCAGCATCTCAACCGTGCCGAGGCTGTCGTAGCCGAGCGTGGACAGCGTGGTGCCAATACGGTCGAGCAGCGGCGCGAGTTGCTCGCGGCCCAGCCCCGGCGCGTGCGCTTCCTCGATGATCTTCTGGTGCCGCCGCTGCACCGAGCAGTCGCGCTCGAACAGGTGCGCGACGTTGCCGTGGCGGTCGCCGATCACCTGCACCTCGACGTGGCGCGGCCGATCGACCAGCCGCTCCAGATAGACCTCGCGACTGGCAAAGCCGCGCTCGGCCATCGAGGCTGCGCGCTCCACCACACCCAGCAATTCCTCGGGCGAACGCGCCGGCAGCATGCCGATACCGCCGCCGCCAGCGGCTGGCTTGACCAGCACCGGGTAGCCGATTTCCTCGGCCGCGCGTAACACCTCGGCCGGATCGCCGGACAGCACGCCGGAGCCACGCCCCAGCGGCCAGCCATGGCTCGCCGCCAGTTCGCGCGCCCGCGTCTTGTGCCCCATCGCCTCGATCCAGCGCGGCGACGGGCCGACGAAGCGCATCCCGGCCGCCTCAACACGGGCGGCAAAGCCGGCGTTCTCCGAAAGAAATCCATAGCCGGGATGCAGCGCGTCGGCGTGATGCAAACGCGCCACCTCGAGCAGGCGATCCTGGTTCAGGTAGCTGTCACGGGCGGGGGAGGCGCCAATATGCGCGGTCTCGCTGGCGAGTTCCAGGTACGGCGCATGCCGGTCAGCGTCCGAGTACAGCGCCAGCGACGGGATGCCCAGCGCATCGAGTGCGCGCAGCACGCGCGCGGCGACCGCTCCACGGTTGGCGACAACGACCTTGTTGAACAGGGGCATGGGATCGCTCAGAAGCTGGTGGGCCAGGCCCGCATCAGGTGCTGGCCCACGCCCCGGGTCAGGCGCAACTGATGCACGTCGAGCATGCGGATCAGGTAGTCGCGCGTGTCCTGCGGCCGCACCACCGACTGCACCGCGTACACAGAGGCGATGTCCCACACCTCGCTGGCGCGGTTCATCTCCGCGAGGCGCTGGTCGAAGCCGGGCTCGCCGGCGTCGATGCCATGCACGACCTTCACCGCGAACTGCGGGTCCATGAAGCTGATCTCGGCAGTGGGCCAGGCCGCCATCTCGTCGGAGTTTCGTCCGCCGCCCATGTTCAGGTAGGCCTGCCCGTAGCTTTTGCGCAGCACCACCGACAGCTTGGGCATCGACGTGAGCGCCAGCGCATTCATGAAGTTCATGATCTTGCCCGGCGCGCGCCGGCGCTCGGCCTCGGTGCCGATCACGAACCCCGGTGTATCCACCAGCATCACCAGCGGAATGTTGAACGAGTCACACAACACGATGAAGCTGGTGATCTTCTCGCAGGCATCGGTATCGAGCGCGCCGCCCTTGAACAGCGGGTTGTTGGCGACGATGCCGACCGTGCGCCCGTTCATCCGCGCCAGCCCGGTCACGCCGACCTTGCCGAAGCGCGCCTTCAGTTCGAAGAAGCTGTCCTTGTCGACCAGCGCGCGGATGATCTTGCGCACGTCGTAGACCTGCGTGCGGCTGGCCGGCAGGTGGTCGAGGATGTCGCGCATGCCCTCGCCGGAGCCGGCTGGCACCGCGCGCACTGGCGGCGCCTCGTTGTGATGGCTGGGCAGGTAATCGAGGAAGCGGCGGATCGCGTCGAGCGCCTCTTCGTCGGTGTCGACCACCAGATCGGCAAAGCCGGTGACCTCGGCGTGCAGCTTCCAGCCACCGAGTTCCTGCGGATCGACCTCCTCGCGGATCGCCAGCGAGGCCAGCAGCGCACTGGACACGGCCAGCACCGCGCCCTTGCGCATCACATGGAAGTCGGACATCACCGAATACCAGCTCGACGAGCCGTACGACATGCCGAGCGTGGCCGAGGCCCACGGGATCTCGCGCATCCGCTGATACTGGGCGCCATCATTGCCGAGCAGCAGGCCCATGCCGCGCGAGCCCATGTGGTCAGGCATGCGCGCGCCCGACGATTCGCCGAGAAAGACCAGCGGCATGCCGCGCTGCGTAGCCACGCGCTTCATGTGCCCGATCTTGCGGCCATTGACGCCGCCACTCGATGCGCCCATGACCGTGAAATCGTTGGCGACGACCGCGGCGTCGCGCCCCTCGATACGGCCGAAACCAGCAATCTTGCCGTCGCACGGCGAACGGTCGCGGTCATCGGGGTTCATCGAGGTGGAGAACAGGCCCGATTCGATGAAGCTGCCCGGATCGCACAGCCGCTCAATGCGCTCGCGTGCGTTGAGCACGCCGGCCGCCTTGCGGCGCGCGAGCTTCTCAGCGCCGCCCATCTGCGATGCGCGCTCGCTGCGGGCCGCGTACTCAGCGTCGAGGCGCTCGCGGCGCGCCAGCAGTTCACCAGAAGGATCGTTTGGCATGTCGGTCAGCGTTCGGGCTGCGCCGGGGCAGCAGCACGTCCGGCGATCACGCCGTCACGCTCCAGCGCCGCCAGCGCCGCCTCATCAAGGTTCAGAAGGTCGCGCAGCACGCGATGAGTGTCTTCGCCGACCGCATGGCCGGCATGACGTACCGCACCCGGCGTGGCCGACAACCGCGGCACGACGTTGGCCATCGCCACCGTGCCGAAGTCGGCATCCGGCGCATGCGCGATCGAGCCGCGCTCCCGGTAGTGCGCATCGCCGAAGATGTCGGCAATCGTGAACACGCGCGTGGCCGGAACCGCCGCCCGGTCCAGCACCTGCTCGAGTTCGGCCAGCGGGCGACTCGCGGTCCAGCGCGCGATCAGGTCGTCGATGGCCTCATGGTTCTCCGAGCGGGCCCGCGCGGTAGCGAAGCGCGGATCCTCGGCCAGTCCGGGCTGGCCCATTGCCTCGGCCAGACGTCGGAACACGGTGTCGCCCATGGCCGTTACGTGGATGAAGCTGGCGTCACCGGTCGGGTAGAGATTGTTGGGCGTGCTCTCCGGTAGCCGCGAACCGCAGCGATTGGCGATGTGCCCCGTCTTCTCATAGGCCGGGATCCACGGCTCCATGAAACTGAACGCGCACTCGTACAACGCCGCGTCGATCTGCTGGCCGCGGCCGGTGCGCTGGCGCGCGAACAGCGCCATCACCGCGCCGAAGGCGCCGTACAGGCCGGTGATGTAGTCGGTCATCGACACCGCCACCCGCGCCGGCGGGCGATCCGGATCGCCGGTCAGGTGTCGCAGCCCGCTGACTGCCTCGCCGATCACGCCATAGCCGGCACGCTGGCTATACGGCCCGTTCTGGCCAAAGCCGCTGATGCGCACCATTACCAGACCGGGATTGCGCGCCGACAGCGCCTCGTAGCCCAGGCCCCAGCGCTCCAGCCCACCCGGGCGAAAGTTTTCCACCAGCACGTCGCAGCACGCGGCCAGATCGGCCGCAAGGCGCTGACCTGCGGGTTGCCGCAGGTCGAGGCAGATCAGCGACTTGTTGCGAAAGATGCTGGCCGCGTACAGCGACTTGCCGTGAAAGCTCTTTCCCATCGTGCGGACCGGATCGCCGTCGGTGGTCTCGATCTTGATGACCTCGGCGCCGAAGTCGGCGAGCAGGCGGCCGCAGAAAGGCCCTGCCACCGTGGAACCCATTTCGAGCACGCGGATGCCCGCGAGCGGCCCGTCCCCCGGGCTTGCTGTCTGGTTGATCATGACTAGAGGATGTACTTTTGATAGCGCTCGAGATAGCTCTTGGCGCTGCGCATGTTTTCGCGCCGCAGCCGCTCGGCTTCGTCGGCATCGCCGCGCACCATCGCTTCGAGCAACGCGGTGTGCTGCTGCAGGCCCACCTCGGCGCGGCCGGGCAGGATGATGATTCGGCGGATCAACGCCTGCGTGCGCTCCAGGATGCTGTCCAGCATGCCGGCCAGCACCGGATTGCCAGCACCGTCGATCAGGTGGCGGCGGAAGGTCTCGTAGCCGGCGATGTAGGCGTCGATGTCGCCAGCGGCTACGTGGCGGACCATCGGCCCTTTGAATTGCGCCAGCGCGGCACGCCAGATGGCCGGATCGCCGTTGACAGTGGCCAGCCGCGCGCACAGGCCTTCGAGCACCTCGCGCACGTCGTACAGGTGCGCGACCTGCGACAGTTCGAGCCGCATCACAACCGCACCGCGGTTCGGTATCCGCTCCACCAGCCCGCGTTGCTCGAGCACCGACAGCGCCTCGCGCACGCGCGCACGCGCCACGCCGAACTCAAGCGCCAGTTCGTTCTCGCGCAGCTTCGAGCCGGGCGGTATCTCCTGCGTGGCGATGCGCTGGCGAAGCACCAGCGTGATGTCCTGCGGCACGTCGGCCTTGCGGGCTCGCGACGCTGCGCGGCCCGACCGCGTCGAACGATTCGGTGCGGGAACACTCCGGAGCGGTGCGCGGGCCATGGACGCACCATATTTCCCGTCAACTTTATTGTCAACAAAAGTGTCAACAATCTTGTTGTTC
>CAZTUT010000107.1:0-10020 GCA_964616395.1 uncultured Burkholderiaceae bacterium | reverse complement strand
TGCAATTGATCATTTATTCTGTTGAGTGACTTAAGTTCCAATTGTTGAAACAGCTTTAGCTGCCTCTGAAGAACTCTGTCGAACCTGAAGGCTCGCAGGGTCCGCACCCGCAAGTGCGCTTGCATGCGAAACGAGCAGGGCGCGAGTGCCCTATCGCATGACGGCAGCAGGTCGCCAGCGAGGTCTCCGCTTTCCAGGTCACTGAAACCTGACCGGTTGGAACACAAGACCTTCGCGTCATCAGGTCATCGTTGAACCAAAATCACGATTTACCGAGCCTTGCGCCCAGCAGGACGCCCGCGATCAGATTGAGAGCGGCCGCCAGCAAGAGTGCCAGCGCGTAGTCGCCGCGCTGCTCCCAGCCGAACGCAAACGCCAGCGGGGCCAGCAGCGCCGCCATGCCCCAACCGGTGAACAGCCGGGCGAAGCGGGCCGGGAAGGCCGCCAGCGATGATGTCTTGATGAGGACCGCCGGGTAGGCGCCCGAGGCCGCGCCGTAGCACAACGCGACCACGGCGATCGCGACGATGAACGCAGCGCCGCTCAGCAGGGCACTGGCGCCAAGCGCCACGGCAGTAACGAGCGCGATCAGCGCGAGCACGACCGAGGCGGCGAGGCGATCGCTGAGCGCGCCACCAAGCACCCTGCCAACGCCGTTCGCCAGCCCGACAATCGCCGTCAGCGCCGCCGCTTCCAGCGCGGGGATCGAGGTCAGGAACAGCGCCGACTGGCTGATGACGCCGAGGCCGCCCGCGGACACTGCGAAGAACCCGATCCACAGCACCACGCCATGCGGACGACGTCCGCGCAACGGCGGCCCCGCACCCGCGGCCGGCGTGCCGTGCTCGCCGTCGCCATGGCGCGCCGGTTTCAGCATCATCGGCACGATCAGTGCCGTTGCGGCGAACGAGGCGGACAGAAGCGACAACGCGCCCGTCAACCCGACGTGCGTAACGCCTGAACTGAGGCACAGGCTCCAGAGGACCGATCCAGCCGCAAAGGCGGCGATGACAATGCCAGTCGCCAGGCCCGGCCTGCTCAGCTTTGCGCGCTTAACCATGCCAAGCGCGGCGCAGTACAGGTGGCCGCACGACATGCCATAGCAGAGCGCGGCAACCACCAGCGCAAGCGACATCTGCGGCGCAATCGCGGCAGACAACACGGCGGCGGCACCGATCAGGCTCGCCAGGCCAATGTGGGACCGCGGTCCGAGCCGCGCTGCAATCGCAGGAAAGGTAAGCACGCCGACCAGGAACGCGACCGTCGCCACGCTGAAGCCTGCCGACACCAGGCTGCGCTGCCCGCCGCCGTGCTGCTCGAGTGCGCGCAGCACCACGCTGAGCGCGTACAGGCTTCCTGCGACAAGGTTTGCGGCAACTGCGGGCAGTACGGTGCGAACAAAAGTCGAAGCGCTCACGCCACCTCGACTTCGAGGTGCTGGACCGGATGCGCCGTTTCGCTCGTACCCGACGCCGTCAGACGTACCCGCTGTCCCGGCGTTACCGACTCAGCACCGACAAGGCGCGCAAGCGCGCTGTTCGTCGCGCCATCAAATCGCACCAAGACGAAGACCATGTCGCCACGGACTCGGGTGGCAGGCAGCGCCGACGTCGTGCTCGTGGCCCACTCCACCGTACCCATGCCGTCGAGTGTCAGCCACTTTAGATCAGTGCTTCCGCACGTGCAGATCAAGCGCGGCGGCAGCCACGTCGCGCCGCATCGCCCGCACACCGAGGCAACCAGCTGGCCTTGTGCAAGTCCGGCGAAGTACGGCGACAGATCGCCCAGCGCGTGCTGGTAAGTCAACGAAAGCTGGAGCGGTACGGTCAAGCGGGATTCAGACATCGAGCCGCTCCAGCACGTGCACGACCGACAAGGTGCCGACGCCCGCATGGGCATCGGCCAGCCCGAAACGGCGGGTTGTCCTCGGCTGAAGGCCGGGGTGATACCGCCCCTGGAGCAGTTGCGTCAGCGTGGCCACCTGCGCGATCCCGGTGGCACCCGGCGGTCCACCCTGGCCAATCAGCCCGCCGGAAAGGTTGACCGGCAATGACCCCTGCCGGTCGAACACCCCGTCGACCAGCAGCGGTCCGGCGGCGCCAGGGCGGCAAAGGCCCAAGCCCTCGATGCCCTGCAGTTCAGCGCCGGTGTATGCATCGTAGAGCTCGGCGAATCCAATCTCGTCAGCAGGCCGTTCGATACCGGCCTGCTGATAAGCGTCCGAAGAGGCAACGGTCTTGCTGCGAAACAGACCCGGCTCGGCTCGATCGCCGAGGCGGACATGGTCCGTAGCGCAAGCGCTCGCGGCAATCCGGACCGCCGGACGACCGCTGGCTGTCGCGACCGCGCGATCCGATGTGAGCACCAGCGCCGCAGCTCCATCGCTGATCAGGCTGCAGTCGAGCAATCGGTATGGGCTACTGACCATCGGCGAGGCAAGCACCTGCTCCACCGTGATGTTCATCGGCTTGTGGGCGTTCGGGTTAAGCAGCGCGTTGCCGTGATTCTTGACCGATACCGCGGCAAGCTGCGCGGGTGTTGCGCCGAAGCGGGCCATGTAGTCCTGGATCGACAGCGCATACAGCGACGTGGCCGTGACGCCATTGAAGCCTTCGAGATCGGCGTCGAACGACAGCCCGTAGAGGGTGCGCACATCGTCACCGGCGAGATGGCTCGCCGCATGCTCGTAGCCCAGCACCAGCACGGTCCGGTGGACACCCGCCTTCAGGTGAACGAATCCGCTGCGCACGGCCTGACCGCCGCTGGCCCCGCCCGTCTCGACTCGAACCGCAGGTCTTGGCACTAAACCCAGCTCGTCGGCGAACAGCGGCGCGGCCACCAGTTGCAGCGTCAGAAAGTCCGTCTCGGACGCAATGATCAAAGCATCGACGTCAGCCAGCGCGAGACCCGCATCGGCGACCGCCGCGAGCGCGACCTGCCGCACCCAGTCGCGCGGGCTGGATCCATCGCGCCGCCGACTGAACGGCGTGATGCTGGCGCCGGCAACGTACACCTGCTGCGTCATGTGCGACCCTTGCCCGCCTTTGCCTCGAATTCGCGCTTGCGCAGTTCGCCGCGCCGGATCTTGCCGGAGCTCGTCAGCGGGAAGGAATCGACGAACTCGACCTCGCGCGGGTACTTGTAGGCCGCCAGATCCTGCTTGACCAGGGACTGCAGCGCGCGCACCAAGTCGTCGGAGGGCGTCACGCCCTCTCTGACTCGCACGAACGCCTTGACGATGGTCCCGCGCTCGGAGTCGGGACTTGCAACCACCGCCGCCTCGGCCACGGCCGGGTGCTTGAGCAGCGTGTCTTCAACCTCTGCCGGCCCGATGCGATAGCCGGCGCTCTTGATCAGGTCGTCGTTGCGCCCCTGGTACCAGACGTAGCCATCCTCATCCATGCGCGCCAGGTCGCGGGTTCGAATGTAGCGGCCGAGCCGGAGCGTCTCGGGAACGCCCAGCTGCCCCCAGTAGCCGAGGAACAGCGTTGGATCACTGGGGGCCGCGACGATTTCGCCAACCTCGCCGCGCGGTACGTCGTTGCCCTCCTCGTCGACGATGCGCACCTGGTGTCCCGGATAGACCTTGCCCATCGACCCGGGGCGCACCGGATACACCGCGCGGCAGTTACCCACCAGGTGGTTGAACTCGGTCAGCCCGTAGAACTCGTTGCACACCGCGTCGAGCTGCTGCTCGCACCAGCGGACCACCTCGCCGGGCAGCGACTCGCCACCCGAGCAGACATGGCGCAGCTTGATCTTCCAGCGCTCGTGCGGGTTCGCGACCTCCGCCATGCGCTTGAGCGCGGTTGGCGTCATGAAGCTGTGCGTCACGCCATGCCGCTCGATCAGTTCGAAGCAGCGCTCGGGATCGAAGCGGCCGTTCCACGACAGCACTGTCTGGCCATGGGCCCACGCGGGCAGCACCAGGTCGAGCAGGCCACCGACCCAGGCCCAGTCGGCCGGGGACCAGAACACCGCACCCGGCTCATCCATCGACAGGTTGTAGAACAGCCTCACGGTCGGCAGGTAGGCATTCAGCACCCGGTGCGCATGCAGCATGCCCTTCGGCCGCCCGGTCGAGCCGCTGGTGTACATCAGCAGCGCCGGCGCACTCGATGGCAGGGTGGCCACGCTGAAGGACGGATCACCCTGCCTGACGAGTCGCCAGAACTCGGCGTTGTCGCCGCCCCCGGTGGGGATCAGGCGCACCGGATGGTCGACCGTATCGAGCGCGCTGCCCAGCGCCGACGACCGGCTGCGGCTGATGACGACCCTCAGTCCCGTGTCCTGCAGGACATGCGCCAGCGTGTCGGGACCATAGAGCTCCGACAGCGTGCAGACGATCGCGCCGCACTTGTACAACGCCAGATGCGCCAGCGCGGTCTCCGGGCCCTGGCCCAGGTGCACGCCGACCGGATCGCCAGCAGCAACACCAAGTCGTCGCAACGAACTGGCAAGCTGGTTCGACTGCTGGTCGAGCTGCTGGAAAGTCCAGGTCCTGACCGAGCCGTCCGGGTCCTCGTGGATCAGCGCCGGATGATCGGCGCGGCTGCCGCGGGCGTGGCAGCCGATCGTCACGTCGGCGATGTTGGCTTCAGACGGGATCGGAATCGACCACTCGCCGGAAGCGTCGCTGACGAAACCCGCATCCTGAAAGCCGGCGGTGCCGGTCTGCCCTGGCATGGATCGACCCCTCTCAGCGAAGCAGCATCTGCTGCGGCAACCACGTCACGAGCTGCGGGTAGGCGACCAGCAGCGCCAGCACGATCAGCTCGAGAGCGATGAATGGCATCACGCCCGTAGCCACGTGCGAGAACTTGGTCTTGTCGTCGACCGCGCTCATCACCGCAAAGAGGTTCATGCCGACCGGTGGCGTGATCACCGATATCTCGACCAGCTTGACCAGCACGATGCCGAACCAGATCGGATCGATGCCGAGCCGTTGAACCACCGGAAACACGAACGGCAGCGTCACGACCATCATCGACGTGGTGTCGAGGAAGCAGCCGAGGACAAGATAGAAGAGACACGCCAGGATCATGAACTCCACCGGCGTGTCCGCGATCGACGTGATGAGGTCGACAAACCCGTCGATCAGCCCTAGAACGACCAGCATCCGCGAGAAGATCAGCCCGCCGATCAGCACCGTGAAGACGATGCAGCTGACGGACGCGGTGTCGATCAGGGCCTGCATCAGCGGCGAGGCAAAGCGCGAGCGCAGGCGAGCCAGGAAGATCGCGAACACGCCGAAGGCACCTACGGCACCCGCAGCCGAGGGCGGAAACACGCCCAGATACATCCCGCCCAACACCAGCGCAATGAGCGCGATGACCGGCCAGAGCCACTTGATGGAGCGCAGCTTCTCGATCAGCGGAATTCGATCGCCGATCTGCGGTGCGAGATCGGGACGAATCCGCACCAGCAGCCACAGGCCTGCCATGTAGATGACCGCGGTCAGGATCCCGGGAATGACGCCGGCGATCATCAACTGCCCGACCGACTGCTCGGTGATGATCGCGTAGATCACCATCGTGATCGATGGCGGGATCATCGCCGCGAAGCTGCCCGCGGCGGCGATGCATCCGATCGACAGGCTGCGGTTGTAGCCGTAGCGGAGCATCTCCGGGAAGGCCAGGCGGGTGAACACCACCGCGTTGACGATGGTGGAACCCGAGATCGCGGCAAACACCGCCGACCCCACGACAACCGCCTGGTACAGGCCGCCGCGCATCCGGCGCAGCCATACGTCGGCCGCCCTGAAGACTTCTTCCGTGATCCCCGATTTTTCCGCCAGCACGCCCATCAGCACGAACAGGGGCAGCACCGCATAGCCGTAGTTGGAGGTGACTGCGAAAGGAAGGCTGGTGAGCTGTCCCGCCATGAACGCGTAGCCCGCGCCCAGCCACATGCCGCCGATCCCCGCCAGACCCAGCGTGACCGCAACCGGTACGCCCGCTGCGAGACCAAGCGCCAGCAGGCCGATGCACAGGTAGCCGATAGTGGCCTGGTCCATGCTAGGCCTCCACCGCGAGCGATGCGCGGATTGCCGCGATCGAGGCGCGAGCGCACTCGATGCACATCAGCGCGGCGCCGACCGCGAGCGCGATCTTTGCTGGCCAGATCGGCAGCTTGACGATGCCCGAGCTGAACTCGCCGATCTGCACGCTTTCCCAGGCCGCCTGGACGCCGAACCAGGCGATGAGGCCGTACATGCACAGGCTCAGGATCTCCGCGAGCGAGTCGAGGAACAGCCGCTTGCCTCGACCCAGCTTCTCGGTGATCAGTTCGACCCGGATCTGCCGCTTCTCGCGCTGGCTCAGCGCCAGCGCGAGAAAGACGGTGGCCACCATCAGCGTCTCCGTGATTTCGTAGGCTCCCGGGATCGGCTTGGAGAGGACCTTCGTGGTGATCACATCGATGCCGCCGATGAGCATCATCAGGAGCACGCCAAGGCCGGCAATGGCGGCCGCCCAGGACTCGATGCGGCCCAGTCGGCCTCCCCCTTGCACAGTCGCATTCATCAAGCGACCTTCTCCACGACTTCCCTCCAGATCGCGACCATCTTGCGCGCATCAGCGCCCTTGCCAGCCTGTTCCTGGCCCGCGATGAAGTCGCCGAAAAAGTCGGGCAGGGACTTGCGCCACTGTTCGCGGTCCGCTGCCGGAAACGGATGGAACTTGACGTTGCGCTTGAGCAGTTCCTCGCGCGCTGTCTTCTCGGCCTCGACCGTGGCGTCCATGTCGCGCTTGTTGGCCTCGTCAGCGACTTCCAGCATGACCTTCTGCGCGGCAGCGGGCAGCTTCTGCCAGGCAGACTCGGCGATCCAGACGCCCCAGCTCGGCCCGAGCCAGAGCGTGATCTCGCTGATGTTGCGGGCCACCTCGAACAGCTTGTAGTTCATGACCAGGTCGACCGAGAACGGCGCCGCGTCGATCACGCCGCGCGAGATCGCCTCGTAGATTTCCGGAAGCGACAGCGTGACCGGGGTCATCCCGGCCGCCTGGGCCATGCGTGGCATGTCGGTGCCCCAGGTGCGGATCTTCTTTCCGCGCACGCTCTGCAGGCTGGTCAGCGGGTCCTTGGATACGAGCAGGTAGGGGTTCAGGTGATGGAAGAACAGCGTCCGCACGCCGTTGGCCTTCGCCTCCTCCTGCATCGCCGGAACTTCCTTGAGCAGGCGCTTCATCAGCACGTTGGCCTGATTGACGCTGTTCATCGCCATCGGGATGGAATTCGGTGCCGTATGGAACGGCAGCTGCTTGGGAAAGTACGCGGGCGACATGGCACCCATCTCGACGGCACCCTTCTGCATCAGAGAAAGGTTCTCGTTGGCCTTACCCAACGCCTCCGACCAGAAAATGCGGATCTCGACCTCGCCGTTGGTCCGCTTCTTGACCTCGTCTGCAAACCACTGATCGACCTTGGATCCTGCCGTCGTGGCTGGCCACTGTGAATTGAGCTTCAGCGTCGTCTTCGCCTGAGAGGGCAGCGCGTAACTCGCCGCGACGCTGCCAACGGCAGTTCCCAAAAATTGCCTGCGACTGATTGCCATGATGTCGTCTCCTATCTGTCTAGTGAGTAAAGCGCTGGATGAACTCAATCAATATCGTCAGCCCGCTGCCGATCGCGCACGCAGATCCTTGCGGCTGATTTTCCCCGTGCTCGTCAGAGGAAAGGCGTCGACGAACTCGATGTACCTTGGATACTTGTAGACGGCCAGATTGGTCTTGACGTGCTGGCGGAGTTCCTCAGCCAGCTGCTCGCTGGCCGTGACGCCGGGCGCGAGCCTGACGAACGCCTTGACGGCCTGGCCGCGCTCGGCATCGGGCACGCCAATCACAGCGGCCTCTTCAACGGCTACGTGCGCGACCAGAGAGTCTTCGACTTCAGCTGGCCCGATGCGATAGCCAGCGCTCTTGATCAGGTCATCGCGCCGCCCCTCGTACCAGAAGTAACCGTCCTCATCGACCTTGGCGTAGTCACCAGTCAGCACCCAGTCGCCCTGAAACATCGCCGCGGTTCTTTCAGGCTGATTCCAGTATTCGATGAAGAGCGTCGGGTCATCGCGGCGCGCCGCAATCTGCCCCACCTGCCCCACCGGAGCCGGGTGACCTTGGTCATCGAGAATCGTCAGGTGATGCCCCGGATAGGCGCGACCCATCGATCCTGGCTTGGGCGGATACAGCTGGCGACAGTTGCCGACCAGATGGTTGACCTCGGTGAGCCCGTAGAACTCGTTGATCGGGATACCGAGCTCGCGGTCCGACCAGTCGAGCACCGCGCTCGGACAGGGCTCGCCGCCGGTACCGATGGCACGCAACCGCACGCCGGGCCAACGCTCGCGCGGGGCGACGAACTGAGCCATTCGCTTCAGTGCGGTGGGCGTGAGGAATGTATGTGTGACGCCATGCTGCGACACGAAATCGAAGACCCACTCCGGAGAGAACTTTCCCTGTCCGGCCACAACGGTATGACCGAAGAACCATCCGGTCATCTGCACATTGACGATGCCGGCGATCCACGACCAGTCTGACGGCGTCCAGAGCACCTGACCCGGCTCGCGCATCTGCAACTCGTAGAAAAGCGATACCGACGCCAGATAGCCCAGCACCAGTCGGTGTGCGTGCAGGATTCCCTTCGGCAGGCCGGTCGACCCCGACGTGTACAGCAGCAGCGCCGGGTCAGTCGAGCGAGTGGGTGCCGAGGCGGCGATGGGCTGCTCCGCCGCATACGCTGCTGCGCTGACCTCGTCCGACCTCGCGTCCCCGGCAATGATCACCGTTCGGAGATCAGGCAGTTCTTCTCTCAAGCCGGGCAGCGTGTCCCAGGCAGTCCGGGTCGTGACGATCACTGGCGCACGGCTGTCGCGAATCGCATGCTTGAGCGTGTCGCGCCCGTACAGCAACGAGAGCGGCGCGATGATCGCGCCCAGCTTGTAGGCAGCAAGATGGGCGAGGGCCGCAGTCAGGCCCTGCGACGCGTAGCAGATGACGACGTCGCCGCGCGCCACGCCATGTCGCTGCAGGAACGATGCGAAACGGCGCGCTTCGAGATCCAGTTCGCGATAAGTGAGTTCGCGCCGGATGCCTTCTTCACTGGCGGCACAGACAAGGGCGATCGCATCGGCGTGAGAGGACGCGGCGTGGCGACCGACCGTCGCGTCGGCCATATTGAACAGCTCGGGGACGTCGATGCGAAACGTGCCGCACAACGCCCCGTAGTCGCGGAACTCGCCGCGCCATCCGTTGACATCCGTGACCAGCGAATCCGCTTTGTCCGCATGCCGAGAGACTGCTGCTTGCACTGTCGTCTCCTCGTGTAGTTGTTTTGCGCATCATCAGCGCGCGGCAAGCATCGGCGCAAGCGATAATATTTGATCGAACAACATCGAAATTCCCGATGACGCTAAAACAGTTGCAGGCCTTTCTCTGGGTGATCCGTCTCGGATCGTTCGCGGCCGCCGCGAAAAAGCTGCATACGACGCAGTCGACCATCTCGACGAGAGTCATCGAACTGGAGGCGAGCCTTGGCGTCCAGCTATTCGACCGGAGCGCGGCCACCGCAAGACTGACCGCAAAGGGGCGCGAGCTGATGCCGCTTGCCGAGCGCATGCTCGGGATCGAAGCGCAGATCGAAAGCACAGTCGGCGATCCTGCGTCCCTTTCCGGTGTCGTGAAGGTTGGTGTTGCCGAGTTCATCGCGCTGTCTTGGCTGCCGACCTGGGTTGCCCGGGCCAACACGGACTTCCCCAACGTCGTGCTGGAGATCGACGTCGATCTCACGCTGTCGCTGCAGGAGAAGCTGGCCGAGGGCAAGCTCGACATGGCGCTGCTACCGGGCCCCACGCCCGACGCCAACCTGGTCCAGAAGGATCTCGGCGCTGTGACGTTCGCATGGATGGCGAGCCCGTCGCTCGGCGTACCGAGTCGGATCGAATCGGCAAAGCAGCTCGAACCGTTTCCAATCATCATGCTGTCGCACCAGTCGAATCTGCACGCGATCCTGCGGAACTGGTTC
>CAZTUT010000106.1:0-10104 GCA_964616395.1 uncultured Burkholderiaceae bacterium | reverse complement strand
GAACACGCCGAAGAAGTGCATGAAGGCCGGCACGATGGCCGCGAGGATGATGGTCGAGTACGGCACGCCGAGGAACTCGATCATCAGGAACGCCGCCGCACCCATCACCGGCGGCGTGATCTGGCCACCCGTCGAAGCGGTGGCCTCCACCGCCGCCGCGAAGTGCCGCGGATAGCCGACCCGGATCATCATCGGAATCGTCAGCGAGCCCACGGTCACCGCGTTGGCCACCGACGAGCCCGACAGCGTGCCGAACATCGCCGAGCCGAACACCGACACCTTGGCCGGGCCGCCAGCGAAGCGGCCCGCGACCGCCGAGGCCACGTCGAGAAACAGCTGGCCGAGGCCGATGCGCGTGGCCAGCACGCCAAACAGCACGAAGTGGAATACATAGGTCGCCACCACGCCGACCGCGATGCCGTAGATGCCCTGGCTCGTCAGGTACAGGTGGTTGACCAGCTGGCTCC
The DNA here is from genome assembly GCA_964616395.1 of uncultured Burkholderiaceae bacterium. GTDB lineage: Bacteria > Pseudomonadota > Gammaproteobacteria > Burkholderiales > Burkholderiaceae_F > JALHMQ01. The sequence continues at coordinate 9,637 of CAZTUT010000106.1, read as the reverse complement.
AGCTGTTGCCGCTGTGCTTCAGCAGGCCCGGCATCCAGCTGCCGGCCAGCGAATAGCCGATGAACACCAGCGCGATGATCGGCAGCGCGATGCCCATCGAGCGACGCGTGGCCTCCAGCAGCAGCACGACCAGGATGGTGCCCATCAGCACGTCCAGATCGCTCGGGTTGCCGACCCGGAACGCGAGGTCGTCGAACACGTACGGGATGTACAGCACCGACACCGCGATTGCTGCACCCAGCAGCCAGTCGACAAGAGGAATGCCGCCCGGCGCCCGCCAGCTCGACGGCCGCTGCGTGCCCTGCCCCTTCTTGCTGAACGCGAACACCAGGAAGATCAGTCCCAGCACGAACGCCAGGTGGACGCCGCGGTGCGTGGTCTCGCGCAGCAGGCCGAAGCCGGCCGTGTAGTAGTGGAACACCGACAGGATGACGAGCAGCCACTTGATGATCACCGTGGCCGGCGGCACCGACGGCCGGAAGCGCATCTCGGGGTCGAATTTCTCCTCGAGTTCCTGCAGCCGGGCTTCATCCAGCGGCGCGACGCCTTGCGGTGTGTGGGCGGCCATGTCGGCAATATTCCTGTGTCAGCTTGAAAAGGAGCGGGCTGCCGCCAGCCGCCGCGATGGACGCAGCGCCGTTCGATCGCATGCAGACCGCCCAAATGCGACAAGGGCCGGCCCGAGCCGACCCTTGTCGATCCAGCGCGAGCCGTGCCTTACTTCAGCAGGCCCTGTTCCTTGTAGAACCGCTCGGCACCCGGGTGGAACGGGATGCCGGCGCCGGCCACCGCGTTTTCGCGGGTGATCGACTTGCCCTTGGCATGGCCGGAATCGAGCAGCCGACGGGTGTTGGCGTTCCACAGCGCCTTGGTGATCTCGTACACGAGATTGGCGTCCTGCCTGTCGGACGTCACCCACTGGGCACCGACCGCCAGCGTGCGCGCCTCGGCGACACCCTTGTAGGTGTTGGTCGGGATCGTATCGTTCGCGAAGAAGCCGTACTGCTGACGCATCCTGTCGACTTCGGGCCCGGTGATCGGCACCAGTTCGATGCCGGCACCGCTGGCCGCCAGTTCGGCGATTGCGCCGGCCGGATAGCCGCCCACGAAGAAGAAGGCGTCGAGGCCGCCGTCGCGCAGCTTGTCGCCGGCCTGGTTCGGCTTCAGGTACTCGGCACGGATGTCCTTCTCGGTGATGCCGAAGGCACCCATGATGATGCGCGCATCGACCAGCGTGCCGGAGCCCGGCTCGTCGAGCGACACACGCTTGCCGCGCAGGTCGGCCACGCCGCGGATGTTCGCGCCCTTGCGCGCCACCAGGTGAACGCTCTCCGGGTACAGGTTGGCGATCAGGCGCAGTCCCGGAACCTTGGGCTTGCCCTCGTAGACACCGGTGCCGGTGTAGGCCCAGTAGGCGACGTCGGACTGCGTGAAGCCCGATTCCATCGTGCCACCGGCGATCGCATTGATGTTGGCCACGGAACCATTGGACGCGACCGCCGAGGCCACCAGCCCCGGCACGCCGCAGGAGCCGCCGTCGTTGCAGGCACGCGAGCCGGGCGGCGAGGAAATGGCATTGGCAAGCAGGCCGCCCACCGGGTAGTAGGTGCCCGCGGTACCGCCCGTGCCGATACGGAAAAACTTGATGTCCTGCGCCGCGGCAGTCCCGAGAAGAAGGCCGCCCGCGAGGCCAGCCGCACCAACGGCCCGGGCGAAACGAAAGAGGCTGGAAAGCCAGCAACGACGGTTCATGCGATCTCCCTGGAGTTTCTTGTGAGGGGCCGCCGACTGCCGACGGCCAGACCCGGAAGTTACTCGCACCATGCTTGGCATGTAAAGCGCCAGGCGATGGCGCCCGTCAATCGGCCAGCCGCTCCAGAACCGCCGCCGGCCAGCGCGCAGAGGCCGATTTTGCGTAGTCGTACCAGACCACCACGCATCGGCCGCGCGCATATTCGATGCCCGGCTCGCCGTCCTTCTCGATCACGACCTGCATCTCGATGCTGCTGCGGCCAATCCGGGTCACCTGCTGCCGGACCATGGCATCGCCCGGGTAGTTGAGCGCGCGCGTGAAGTCGCAGCTTGCATGCGCGAGGATTGGCGCTTCGCCCTGCGGCAGCGTGGAGAAGCCCATCCGCGCGAACCACTGGATGCGCGCCTCTTCCATCAGGCGGAAGTAGACGACGTTGTTGATGTGGCCCATCGCATCCATGTCGCCCCAGCGCAGCGGCACGCGGCACGTGAAATCCTTCATCGTAGGTTCGGGAGCCGCTGCGACGTCAGGTCACGCTCAGGCCGTCATCGGCCGTGATCGCTGCGCCATTGATGAACTGCGACTCGTCGGCCACCAGCATCAGCAGCACCGAGTCGAGATCGGCCGGCGTGCCGATCCGCTTGCGCGGCAGCATCTGCATCAGTTTCTGGCCCTTGTCGCTATCCCAGTGGTCCTGGTTGATCTCGGTGCGGATGTAGCCGGGGCAGATTGCGTTGACGTTGATGCCGTAGCGACCCCACTCGAGCGCCTGGGCGCGCGTCATCTGCACCACCGCCGCCTTGGTCATGCAGTAGACACCGATCTGCGACAGCACCTTGAAGGCAGCCACCGATGCGATGTTGACGATGCGGCCGCGGAAGTCCTGCTGCTGCTGCGAGCGCGCGATCATGCGCCGCGCCACCGCCTGGGCGACGAAGAACGCGCCCTTGACGTTGGTGTTGAACGTGAAGTCGTAGTCGACCGGCGTCACGTCGGTCAGCCGGCTCACGGTCGAGACACCGGAATTGTTGACCAGGATGTCGATCGGGCCGTTTTCCGCCTCGATGCGCGCCACCGCGGACTCGATCGACCCGAGGTCGGTGACATCCATCGGCACCACGTCGGCCGCCCCGCCGCGCGACTCGATCTCGGCGCGCAGTTCCTTGAGCCGGTCCTCGCGCCGCGCCGCCAGCACAACCAGCGCGCCGTTGGCCGCCAGCACACGCGCGAACTGGGCGCCCAGCCCGCTCGATGCGCCGGTCACGAGCGCGATTTTTTCTTTCAGATTGGTTCGCATCGAGCACTCCCTCCAGACACGCGTCGATCATCGCACATAGAATCCGGCGCATCGTGCGGCAGACGTGCCGCGCCGCCCCACCGTTCCGGAGATGCCATGCCTGAAGCCGAGACCATCGAACGCGAAGCGATGGAGTACGACGTTGTCATCGTCGGCGGCGGGCCGGCCGGTCTGTCGGCGGCGATCCGCATCAAGCAGCTGGCGCAGGCCGACGGCCGCGAGATCGGCGTGTGCGTGCTCGAGAAGGGCTCGGAGGTCGGCGCCCACATCCTGTCCGGCGCGGTGATGGACCCGCGCGCGATCACCGAGTTGTTCCCTGAGTGGCAGGCGATGGGCGCGCCGCTGAAGAGTCCCGTCACCGAGGACCGCTTCCTGTTCCTGAAGGAAGGCGGCGCGTGGTCGCCGCCGCATGGCCTGCTGCCCGACTGCTTCCACAACGACGGCTGCTATGTGGTGAGCCTGGCCAACGTCGTGCGCTGGCTCGGCCAGCAGGCCGAGGCGCTCGGCGTGGAGATCTTCGCCGGCTTTGCCGCGGCCGAGATCCTGTACGACGACAGCGGCGCGGTGAAGGGGGTTGCCACCGGCAATCTCGGCGTCGGCAAGGACGGGCAGCCGACCGCCAATTTCCAGCCGGGCGTCGAACTGCACGGCCGCTACACGCTGTTCGCCGAAGGCGCGCGCGGCCATCTGGGCCGGCAACTGCTGGCGCGCTACGACCTGATGGCCGGACGCGATCCGCAGACCTGGGGCACCGGCCTCAAGGAAGTGTGGGAGATCGATCCCAAGCGCCACATGCAGGGGCTGGTGATCCACACCGCCGGCTGGCCGCTCGATCACGCGACCTACGGCGGCGGCTGGATGTATCACTTCGAGGACAACCTGGTGTCCATCGGCCTGGTGGTCGGACTCGGCTACACCAATCCGTATCTGGAGCCGTTCCAGGAGTTCCAGCGCTGGAAGACGCATCCGCAGATCCGCGCCTTCCTCGAAGGCGGCAAGCGGGTTGCCTATGGCGCGCGCGCGATCAACGCCAGTGGCCTGCAGAGCCTGCCGAAACTGGTGTTCCCGGGCGGCGCCCTGATCGGCTGCGATGCCGGCTTCCTGAACGCGCCGCGTATCAAGGGCTCGCACGCGGCGATCAAGAGCGGCATGCTGGCTGCCGGCGCAGTGGTCGAGGCGGTGGTTGCCGATCGGCGCGCTGACGAACTGGCGGCCTATCCGCGCGCGTTCGAGGAGAGCTGGCTGCACGACGAGCTGTACCGCGCGCGCAACTTCAAGCCGTATCTGGACAAGGGGCTGAAGACGGGCGCGCTGCTGTTCGGCATCGACCAGAAGCTGTTCGGTGGCCGGGCGCCGTGGACGCTGCACCGGACGCAGGCCGATCACGAGAAGCTGCGACCGGCGGCCGAGTGCGCGCCGATCGACTATCCGAAGCCCGACGGCAAGATCACCTTCGACAAGCTGTCGTCGGTCTACCTGTCGAACACCAATCATGAGGAAAACCAGCCGGCGCACCTGACGCTGAAGGATGCGACGGTGCCGGTGGCCGCCAACCTGGCGCGCTACGCCGGGCCCGAGGCGCGCTACTGCCCTGCCGGCGTCTACGAATACGTTCGCAGCGATGCCGGCGAAGACCGGCTGCAGATCAATTTCCAGAACTGCGTGCACTGCAAGACCTGCGACATCAAGGACCCGATGCAGAACATCGTCTGGGTCGTGCCGGAAGGTGGCGGCGGGCCGAACTACACGAACATGTAGCCGCACCGCATCGCGAGGCGGGGCGCCTCGCTATGCGCGCTGGTGCAGGAACCGCTCGAGCCAGTACAGGCCGATGATGGTCTTGACGTCGGTGACGCGGCCGCTGTCGATGCCGTCGCGCAGCGCCTGCACGCTGGCGGTGAAGATCTCCAGCACCTCGCCATCGTCGGTGCCGGCACCTTCGTGGCGCAGACCGCGCGCCAGGTAGACCTCGATCTTCTCGTCGCAGTAGCCGATCGCGTTGTGAAAGCCACCGAGGTAGTGCCACGCGCTGGCGACGTAACCGGTCTCCTCGCGCAGTTCCCGCTGCGCGCAGGCCAGCGGGTCCTCGCCCGGGTCGATCTTGCCGGCAGGAAACTCGATGAAGCTGCGGCCGAGCGGATGACGATATTGGCGCTCCAGCACCAACTCGCCGTTGTCGAGCAGCGGCACCACCATGACCGCGCCGGGATGCCGTAGGTACTCGCGTGGCGCCAGGTGTCCGTCGGGCGCGCGCACCTGATCTTCGAATACACGCAGGAAGCTGCCCTGCCACGCCATGCGCGACGAAAGTGTGCGCTCGGAAAGCGGATCGGGCGCCGGATCGACCGGCAGCGTGTCGCGCGTATCAGCCACCGAGCGCAGCGATCATCGCGCTGGTGCACAACGCCAGCAGCCCGCTGGGCGCGATGCCGAGCGCCAGGATCAGCGCGCCGTTGATCGACAGCGCCACCCGCATGTCCTGGGTGGCCACGATCGGCTCGCGCTGGCCCTCGGCCGGCTCGTCGAAGTACATGGTCTTGACCACCCGCAGGTAATAGAACGCGCCGATCAGCGAGAACACCACGGCGAGGATCGCCAGCCAGATCATGCCGGTGGTCATGCCATTGCCCAGCAGCGCCTGCAGCACCACCAGCTTGGCATAGAAACCGACGGTCGGCGGAATGCCAGCCAGCGAGAACATCAGCATCAGCATCACGAACGCGAACCACGGGCTGCGCTTGTTCAGGCCACGCAGGTCGGCGATCTCCTCGCACTCGAAGCCCTGTCGCGCCAGCAGCAGCATGATGCCGAAGGTGCCGAGCGTCGTCAGTGCGTAGGTGATCACGTAGAACAGCGCGGCGCTGTACGCGTTGGCCGTCGACAGCGGCGTGGCGCCGACCACGCCCGACAGCATGGCCAGCAGCATGAAGCCCATCTGCGCGATCGTCGAGAACGCCAGCATGCGCTTCAGGTTGGTCTGCGCGATCGCGGTCAGGTTGCCGATCACCAGCGAGCCGACGGCCAGTACGACCAGCATTTGCTGCCAGTCGACCGCCAATGGCAGCAACCCCTCGACCAGCAACCGGAACGCGATGGCGAAGGCGGCCAGCTTGGGCACCGAGCCGATGAACGCAGCCACCGGCGTGGGCGCGCCCTGATAGACATCGGGCACCCACATATGGAACGGCACCACGCCCAGCTTGAAGGCGAGGCCGGCGACGATGAACACGGTGCCCAGCACCAGCGCAGCCTTGCCGGCGGTCTTGCCGGCCACGACATTGCGCGCCATTTCGTTGATGTCGAGCGTGCCGGTCGCGCCGTACAGCATCGACATGCCGTACAGCAGGAAGCCGGAAGCCAGCGCACCCAGCACGAAGTACTTCATCGCTGCCTCGGTGGCGCGGGCATCGTCGCGCCGCAGCGCGACCAGCGCGTACATCGCGAGTGCCTGCAATTCGAGGCCGAGATAGATGACCAGCAGGTTATTGGCCGAGATCATCACGAACACGCCGAGCAGCACGAACAACGTCAGCGTGAAGATCTCGCCCTTCCAGATGCCGCGGTCGCGCGCGTAGCCCTGCGCGTACACCAGCATCAGCGCCACGCCGATGCAGGCGCACAGCTTCAGAAGGCTCGCCATCGGATCGGTCACGTACATGCCGCCAAACGCGTACTGGACCAGGTCGTTGGCCAGGAAGAACCAGCAGATCGCGCCGGCGGCGGCGAGGATCAGCAGCGTCAGCGCGTAGGTCACGTTGCGCCGCGCATCCGAAATGAACAGGTCGATGACGAGCAGCGCGCAGGCAGCCGCCAGCAGGAAGATTTCGGGGGCCGCGGCGGCGAGGTTCAGTTGGTCCATGAGGGTTCCGGGGCCCGGTTACGGCAGCTTGGATTGGGCCACGTGATGCAGCAACTCGACCACCGAGGCGTGCATCAGGTCGGTGAAAGGCTTCGGGTAGACGCCCATCCAGAGCACCGCAACCGCCAGCACGGCCAGCATCAGGAACTCGCGGCCGTTGATGTCGGTGAGTTCGCGCACATGATCGTTGGCGATGTCGCCGAAGATCACGCGCTTGTACATCCAAAGCGAATAGGCGGCGCCGAGGATCAGCGCGCTGGCCGCCAGCATGCCGATCCAGAAGTTGTACTTGACCGCACCCAGGATCACGTAGAACTCGCCGACGAAGCCGCTGGTGGCGGGCAGACCGCAGTTGGCCATCGAGAACAGCATCATGAAGCCAGCGAACTTCGGCATCGTGTTCACCACACCACCGTAGTCGGCGATGTTGCGGCTGTGCATGCGGTCGTACATGACGCCGATGCACAGGAACATCGCGCCCGACACGAAGCCGTGGCTGATCATCTGAACGATCGCGCCTTCGACACCGATCTGGTTGAAGATGAAGAAGCCGAGCGTGACGAAGCCCATATGCGCGATCGAGCTGTAGGCCACCAGCTTCTTCATGTCGGTCTGCACCAGCGCCACGAAACCGATGTAGACGACGGCGACCAGCGACAGCGTGATGATGAACCAGTCGAGCTCGCGCGCCGCATCGGGCGTGATCGGCAGCGAGAAGCGCAGGAAGCCATAGGCGCCGAGCTTGAGCATGATGGCCGCCAGCACCACCGAGCCGCCCGTGGGTGCCTCCACGTGCGCATCGGGCAGCCAGGTGTGCACTGGCCACATCGGCACCTTCACCGAGAACGCGGCGAAGAAGGCGAAGAAGAGCAGCGTCTGCGCCGGCAACGGCAGCGGCAGCTTGTGCCAGGTGAGCACGTCGAAGCTGCCGCCGGACTTGTAGTACAGGTACAGCAGCGCCACCAGCATCAGCAGCGAACCGAGCAGCGTGTAGAGGAAGAACTTGAAGGCCGCGTAGACGCGCCGCGGCCCGCCCCACACGCCGATGATGATGTACATCGGGATCAGCGTGGCCTCGAAGAAGATGTAGAACAGCAGCGCATCGGCCGCGGCGAACACGCCGACCATCAGACCCGACAGGATCAGGAATGCCGCGTAATACTGGGCGACGCGCGACTGGATCACCTCCCAGCCGGCGATCACGACGATCACCGTGGTGAATGCGGTCAGCACGACGAACCAGACCGACAACCCGTCCACGCCAAGGTGATAGTGGGCGTTGAGCCGCTCGATCCAGACGTAGCGCTCGACGAACTGAAGACCGCCCTGCGCGGTGTCGAAGCCGGTCAGCAGCGGAATCGTCACGGCCAAGCCCAGCAGGCTGCCAGCCAGCGCGAGCGAACGCACGGTGGCTGCGGCCGAGTCGCGGCCGGCGGCGAGGATGAAGGCGCCGGTCAGGATCGGAATCCAGATCGCGAAGGTGAGCCAGGACGTCGTTGCTTGCATTTGCGGATCTCCCTGCCTAGCGCGCCAGCGCGGGCCAGACGTAAGGCAGGGTCAGGAAGAAGAACAGCACGATTGCGACACCCACGAGCATCGCGAACGCGTAGTGGTAGATGTAGCCGGTCTGCAGCAGCCGCGAGGCGCGTGCCACCCAGCCGACCACGCGGGCGCTTCCGTTGACGATCAGGCCGTCGATCAGCCCCTGATCGGCAGCCTTCCACAGACCGCGGCCGAGCAGGCGCGCGCCACCGGCGAACACCACCTCGTTGATGCGATCCATGTAGTACTTGTTCTCGAGCAGCGTGTAAACAGCCGACAGGCGCACCTTGATGGCCGCCGGGATGTCCGGCCGCACCAGATAGAAGAACCAGGCCAGCACCACGCCGGCGATCATCAGCAGGAACGGCAGCGTGACGAAGCCGTGCAGGCCCATCGCGACCGCGCCGTGATAGTGGTCGCGCAGATGCTGCATCGCCGGATGGCGGGCGGCATCGACGAAGATCACGTTCTTGAAGAAGTCGCCAAACAGCATCGCGTCGATCGCCACGAAGCCGATTACCAGCGACGGAATGGCCAGCAGCACCAGCGGCATCGTGACCACGGCGGGCGACTCGTGCGGCGGGCCGCCATGGTGGTCGTCGTGGCCGTGGTGGTCATCGCCATGGTGGGCGCCATGGCCACCATGGACGCCGTGTCCATCGCCGGTGTCGAAGCGCGGCTTGCCATGGAATACCAGGAAGTACATGCGGAAGGAATAGAAGGCCGTGATGAACACGCCGATCAGCACCGCGAAGTAGGCAAAGCCGCTGCCGGGAACCGTGGAACCGGCGGTGGCGATGATGATGCTGTCCTTCGAGTAGAAGCCGGACAGGAACGGCGTGCCGATGAGCGCCAGCGATCCGACTAGCGAGGTCAGCCAGGTCACCGGCATGAACTTCCACAGGCCGCCCATCTCGCGGATGTCCTGCTTGTGATGCATGCCGATGATCACGCTGCCGGCCGCCAGGAACAGCAGCGCCTTGAAGAACGCATGCGTCATCAGGTGGAAGATCGCCACCGAATAGGCAGATGCGCCGAGCGCGACCGTCATGTAGCCGAGCTGCGACAGCGTCGAGTAGGCAACGACCCGCTTGATGTCGTTCTGGATGATGCCCAGGAAGCCCATGAACAGCGCCGTGATCGCGCCGATCACGATCACGAACGACAGCGCCGCGCTCGCCAGCTC
>CAZTUT010000105.1:0-10298 GCA_964616395.1 uncultured Burkholderiaceae bacterium | reverse complement strand
CAAGCGTCCCCACCCCTCCCGTGAATCCAGACGCCAGTGTCAGGCCGCCGCCCGCAGCAACATGCGCAGCGAGCAGGCTTACCGGAGACATCATGCCGATCGTAGCGCCGGTCTGTGGCGATGCTCCTGCCGTAACCACTCGAACCTGGCTGGTCAGCAGCGTTCCCAGCGCGACGTTGCCCACCACGATCCGTCCGGGAATCGTGTTGGCGGGTACGCCTGTCGCATTGCTGGCGGGCAGATACGTGATGTTCATCTGCAACACCGCGCGCCGCGCCCACAGGCGGCGCGGGTCGTAGACCGGCTGCCACTGCGTGAACAGCGTGCTGCCCGTCACGAGCCGGTTGCCGCCCACGACGGCCAACTGGCTCCAGGGTAGCGACTGGCCATTGAGCACCGACACGGGGGTCGGCATCGACTGGCCGGACTTCAGCATCGAAGTGCCCGCGGCCATCGTGCGGTTCAGGTCGGTGCGCAGCGCACGCGCCAGCCGTACCGCGCCTTCCACGTTCAGTTGCCCGGTGCCCTGATCGATCAGGCTGCCGGCGGCCAGCGGTGTGGCGGTGTACTGGAGGATGGCCTTGATCAGCGGCGGCGTGAGGCTGGGGTTGGCCTGAAGCAGCAGCGCGGCAGCGCCGGCCACCGCGGGTGCGGCAACCGAGGTGCCGCCAAGTTGCATCAGCCGCTGGTTGGCGGTGGTCGGTCCGTTGACGATGCCCGTTTGAGCAGGGTAGGTGCGCGCCAGATAGTTCTGCACGCCAAAGGAATCGGTGCCCAGCGCGCCGATGACGCGGTTACCCGGCGCGACGAGATCGGGCTTGACGAGGTTATCGATCCACCGGTTACCGGAGGGGAAAATGTAGCTGCCGCGCGTCGGGCCACGCGAGCTGAAGGTCACCATCAGATCGTCGCTGCGAGCGGCGGAGGCCTTCATGTTGGTGGCGCCCACCGTGATGACCGAGGGCTCGTGTCCAGGCGACGAGACGGTGCCCAGCACGGTCCGGCCGGCGGCATCTTTGCCTGCATTGCCGGCGGAGTTGATGACGACGATGCCCGCTGCGGTGGCGGCACGCGCGGCGATAGCCAGCGGATCGACGAGGAAAGAATCGGTGGAGTCGCCGCCGAGGCTCAGGTTCATCACCCGGATATTGTTGCCGTTGAGCTGCGCGCGCTGGATCACCCAGTCGATGCCGGCGAGCACGTCATCGAGCAGGCCGCGGCCGTTCTCATCGAGCACGCGCACGTCGAACAGGGTGGCGCCCGGCGCAATGCCGCCCGACTCCGGCTGCTGGTACGCGCCGCTGCCGGCAGCGATAGAGGCTACATGCGTGCCGTGGCCGAAGGGATCGGGATTCGCCGAGTTCGGCGCCATGAACTTGCCGTTGGCCTTCCAGCGCGTGCCGTCGATCGAGGCGCCGGTGTTCGTGCTGTAGTCCCTGCCTTCTTTCCAGCCGCCTTGGTCGAGGGCACGGCCGATCGACACGAAGTCGATCGCATACTTCACGCGCGAATACGCCTTGCCTTTACTGTCGAATGCGCGGAAGTTGCGGTGCCGGTAGTCGATACCCGAATCGAGGACGGCGATGCCAATGCCGGCGCCCGTCAGGGCGTTGGCCGTCGCGTTGCCTCCGACGGCGGTTGAAAGCACCGTGTCGGCACCCGTCGTCGCCTGGACGAGGCTACTCGCGCTCTTGAGAGGCCGGTTGGGGCTGATGCTGACCACGTCCGAGCGGGCGGCCAAGGCAGGAATCATCGACGCTGGCACCATCGCGGACAGCGCACGCACCGACGCGTAGTTGTAGATCACCGCGCCCTTGCCGGTGCTGTCGCCGCTGGTGATGAAGCTGCGCAGAGCCGCGAGCGTGCGGTCTTCCTGATTTGCAACGATCAGCACGCGAACGAACAGTGCGCCATTGACGCGCCGCGCCCACGCGGCGTTCTTTGTGCTGATCGGCGCGGCGGTCGGTGCCGTGACCACCGCGTTCAGATCGACCGCAACCTTCGGATTGCGCGACTGCGCTTCGACGCTGCCAGTGAACGCAGCGGTGAACGCAACGGCGATCGCTGCGGCGCTGCGCAGGAACCCACGGAAGCTGAGCATGCTTTTCCCCTGATGGCCGGATGGGCAGCGTGAAGCGACGCACAGCCCTGACGGAATCCGCCATCTCATGTGTCTATCGACACCCTCGTATCAAACTTTAGGCGGATCGGTGCAAGGCGCAATCGGACGAAAGGGGGGAGCAAAGCGGGTCAATCTCATCCCCCTGGGCACGTCGGTGAGTGTGCATTGCTTTTAAATGTCATTAATGACAATCAAAAAATCTTAAAATCAATCAAAAGTGGAATTTTTGTGCAATAGGAGTCCCAAGGGTGATGGCTGGCGTGGTGGTCGGTAAGAGGATGCCGCGATCGTCTGATTTGTTTTTGGACAACTGCCGACTCGCCCCGGCGCCGCGTGAACGCAACAGCCGCCCGCGAACGCTGCATTTGACAGTTGCCTCGGTTGGCCCCTACCCTGCGCGCTTCGCCGATTTGTTGATCCGCTTGCGGGCGTGGCGGCCGTGTCCGAGCCTCCCAACCGCTAAAGAGATCCGCGACGCCCGATGCGTCGTGCACCCGGAACCCGACAACGCGGCCTGCCTGTCGGGTTTTTTGTTGCCTCGAAAATGCTGAACACATCCGGATCGGTGGGGACGGTCAAGCCGCAGTCGATGCGTTTTGCGCAGCCGCTGGCGCTGTCCAGCGGCGCGTCGATCGCCGACTACAGCCTCACTTACGAGACCTACGGCACGCTTAACGCGGCGCGCTCCAACGCGGTGCTGGTGTGCCACGCGCTCAACGCTTCGCATCATGTGGCTGGCGTCTATGCCGACCAGCCGAAGAACGTGGGCTGGTGGGACAACATGGTCGGCCCCGGCAAGGCGGTCGATACCAACCGCTTCTTCGTTGTGGGCGTGAACAACCTGGGCTCGTGCTTTGGCTCGACCGGGCCGATGTCGATCAACCCCGCTACCGGCAAGCCGTATGGCGCGGGCTTTCCGGTGGTCACCGTGGAAGATTGGGTCGATGCGCAGGCGCGGCTGGCCGACGCGCTGGGCATCGAACGGTTCGCGGCCGTGATGGGCGGCTCGCTGGGCGGCATGCAGGCGCTGGCGTGGGCGACCCGCTACCCGGCGCGCATCGGCCACTGCGTGGCGATCGCCACCACGCCGCGGCTCAGCGCGCAGAACATCGCGTTCAACGACGTGGCGCGCACCGCGATCCAGAGCGACCCCGACTTTCATGGCGGTGACTACTACGCGTGGGGCGTGGTGCCCAAGCGCGGCCTGCGGGTGGCGCGGATGATTGGCCACATCACCTACCTGTCGGGCGACGACATGGCCGAGAAGTTTGGCCGCGCACTGCGCGGCAAGGGCGCGGCCGACGCCTACGCGTTCGGCTATGGCGCCGAGTTCGAGGTCGAGAGCTACCTGCGCTACCAGGGGGACAAGTTCTCCGAGTACTTCGACGCCAACACCTACCTGCTGATCACGCGCGCGCTCGACTACTTCGACCCGGCGCGCGAGCACGGCGGCGATCTGGCGCAGGCGCTGGCGCCGGCCCGCGCGAAGTTCCTGCTGGCCTCGTTCACCACCGACTGGCGCTTCAGCCCCGAGCGCAGCCGCGAGATCGTGCAGGCGCTGATCCGCAATGGCCGCGACGTGGCCTACGCCGAGATCGACGCGCCGCACGGGCACGACGCATTCCTGCTCGACGACGCGCGCTATCACCGCGTGGTGGCGGCGTACTTCGACAACATCGGCCGCGAGGTGGGCGCATGAGCACGCCGGGCCGCCCCAACGGAGAATCCCCGCGCGCGCAGCGCGACGGTCTTCCAGTGAACGCGCCTGAAGTCGACGCGCCGCGCGCCGGATCGCTGCGTTCTGACCTGCGGCTGATCGCGGACTGGATCGCGCCGGGCAGTGCGGTGCTCGATCTGGGCTGCGGCGACGGCGTGCTGCTGGCCCACCTGCGCGACACCCAGCAGTGCCGCGGCTATGGCGTGGAGATCGACGACGGCCTGGTGCTTCAATGCGTGAAGCGCGGCGTCAACGTGGCGCAGGCCAACCTCGATGCCGGCCTGCGGCTGTTCCCCGACGACGCCTTCGACACCGTGGTGCTGTCGCAGACGCTGCAGGCGATGCACCGGGTCGAGGCGGTGCTGCGCGAGATGGCGCGGGTGGCGCGGCGCGGCATCGTCAGCTTTCCGAACTTCGGTCACTGGCGGCATGCGCTGTCGCTGCTGGGTGGCCGCATGCCGGTGACCAAGACCATTCCCTACGAGTGGCACGACACGCCCAACATCCACCTGTGCACGCCGAAGGACTTCGAGATCCTCGCGGCCAAGCTGGGCCTGACGATCACTGGCCGCGCGCTGCTGGCCGACGGCGAACCGGTCACGGTACTGCCTTCGCTGCGAGCCACGCTGGCCGTGTACCGGTTCGAGACGCGCTGATTCCCGCTCGGGCGGATGCCGCGCTGGCGGCACCCGCGCGTGCCGGCTCAGCGCCGCGCGTTCAAAAACGCACGGAAAGCGTCGCGCGCCTGCGTGCTGTTGAACAGCGCCGTATGGCCCAGGCCAGCCAGTTCCAGGAACTGGACGCCCTTGCAATTCGTGCAGGCCTCGACCTGCTGCCTGAATCCTGGCCACGATTCCATCTGGATCAGGCGCGAGTCTTCGAGGCCTTGCACGAACAGGATGTCGGACTGGTAGCCGGTCGTGAAACTCCGCAGCGACCGCGCCATGTACGCGGACGGATTGGCGGTCGTGCTGCCGTAGGCATTGCGCAGGCGCGCGCAGTGCTCGCCCGCGGCAATCGTTCCGTCCTCTTCGAGCCGACAACGCAACACCAGATCCAGCGGACCCGGCGCGTTGGCGATCACACCGCGGGTCGGATGCAAGGCGTTGAGCCGGGTGACCAGATAGCCGCCTTGCGAGTGGCCACCGAGAAAGATGTGGCGGATCTGCACGCCGAGCTGGCTCGCCGCCTGGTTCCTGACCCAAAGCAGCGCGGCCTCGGCCTGCACGAGGTTGTCGCCGATCATCAGGTTCTCCTCGGGATAGGCAACGCTCACGACCATGATCGACGGGTCGTCGAGCAGGCCACGAAAGGCGTCGAGCGTGTCGTTGGCCGCCTGCATCACCAGAGCATCGCGCATCACCGTGCCGTGATAGACGACCAGGACATCGAAGGCGTTGCCGGCGGGCTTGTCGACCACGACATCGACGCTGACGCCCTGGTGCGAGACCTTCAGCGGCCCGCGCCAGGCGGCCGAAGGCGAGGGCGCCGGCGTCGGTGCAGGCGTGGCTGCGGAGTCGCCGCCGCCGCAGGCGGCGATCAGCAGTATGGAGGCTGCGAACAGCGGCAGCAGCAGGCGGTTCATCGGTTATCTCCTTGAACGGTCGGGGTGCGGCAACGTCGTCGACCGGATGTTGGCAGCAACGAGGCGCCACGCCCAAACCCTGGTGCCGACGTCTTTCGCGTGCGGCGCGAGACGCTGCTAGGGCAGCGGCCGGATCACCGCTGGGTTGGACGTCAGCGCGGACCTGATCAACGGCGCAAGCGTCTGCTTCAGCGCTTCCGACGGCTGGGTGTTTCCCTGCTGCGGCTGGCGTGTCATGACGCAGGCCGCGTAGTTGCCGTACAGATCGATCCATGGACCGAAGCCGAGCGCGCCCGGGCTGGAAAAGCGCAGCGTCGGATCGACGTCGCAGGCGCCAGCATTGCCCGGATTGCCGCACTCGCGGAAGTTGCAGAGCCCGTAGTGGTACATCGGGTCCGGCGTGAACTTCTGGTAGGGGCTCTTTACGATCACCGTGTTGGCGGTGAAGGCGTCGGCGCGCTGGGTGGCAATCAGGTTCTCGCTGATCAGGCGTGCGCCGCCGTACAGGCCTTTCCTGAGCAGCATGACCAGCAAACGCATGTACTCCTCGCCGCTGCAGCGGATGCCGCCATCGCCGCCGTCCAGCGCCGGGTTGGGGCCGCCCAAGCTGTAGATTGAGGTGGGATCCCAGCCTAGCGGCACGCGCAGTGCGGCGTCGAAGATCTGCTGCCAGGACTTTCCTGTTGCCACCTCCGCCATGCGACCGGCCACGCGCAGATGGGTTGCGCCGTACCAGTAGCGTGCCTTCGGCGGCGCCAGCACACCCGGCTTGCTCTGGCTGTCATGAATCCGCAGCACTGCCTCGGCCAGCGTGATGCCGGTCGCGGTGGCTTCGTCCACGTCGCCCTCCAGACCGCTGGTGAACGACAGCAGGTCCGCCAGCGTGATCTGGCCGATCGGCCCGCTCCAGGGTGCGCCGTTGCGATCGACCAGCAGATCGCCGGTTCGGGTACTCAGGGTCAGCGCACCTTGATTCACGAGCGCGAGGATGGCCGAGCCGGTGACCCATTTGGTGGCCGACGCGATGGGATTGCGCGTCTGCGGCGTGTAGCCGCCCGAGCTTCGCGAATAGACCACGCCAGCAGGTATTGCCACCTCGACAGTCAGGCCGTTGCCAAACGATGGCGCAGCCTTGTCGATGGCAGCGTCGATCGCAGCCCAGACACTGGACTGCGGTGGCGGCGGCGGGGAGGGCGCAGGGGACGGCGCAGTCGCGTCCGAACCCCCGCCGCAGGCGGCTAGCGCCGCGGAACTGGCGACGCCGAACAGCAGCCGACGACGCAACGGCTGCGGCGAGCTGGTATCGGATGAGTTGCTGGTGAAGGGGGTGATCATCGTGTGACTCGCTGGTGGGAACCGATGCAGTGTGTCCGCATTGGCAGCCGTCGCCCAGCGGCCGAGTGTTGCGACATGTAAGCCCGCGGTTGCGTTGCTTTCGCTGCGCATCGCCCTGGAGCGTCGTCGCTTGCGTACGGGCGGTGCGATACCGGCTGTCACACCTGAAACAGGTTCGGTTACATCTGCGACGGCGGCGATCCGCAAGACTGTCGCTGCTGACCGGCAATTCGTATTCCTGTCGGTTCGAGAGTCGGACCGATGGATGCTGATTCGGCGTTACCAGGTGCGGTTCGCGATCGCTTTCCAGTGGAGTTTCAGCATGAACGATGACTCAGGCGGGATGCTTTGCCCGGCACGCAGGCAGCTTGAATTGCGGCGACGGCTGACGGCGGCGCTCGCCATGACGGCCACGCTGCCCGGACTGTCTGCATGCGGCGGCGGCTCGGACGTCGGGGCGCCCACGCCGGCACCCACACCGCCGCCCCCGACGCCTCCCGCACCGCCGTTGGCAGGGGGCTTCGACGGCTATGTGAGCGCATTGCCGACCAGTGACCTGGTGCGCTCGTGGATTTCCACGATCTTCAACTTCGGGATTCGCCGCGTTGGCTACCCGGCCGACCCGCTGACCACCGACTTCGCCACCTCGATGCTGGCGTCCATGGGCGTGCAGGTCAGCACCCAGGACGTACCGCTGAAGCGCTGGGACACGGTCGAAGGTCAGTCCAGCGTAGAGGTATGCGTGGGCAACTCATGCGTCAAGTACGCGGCGTTTCCCACCGTCACCAGCCGTAAGACAACGACACGGCAGGGCGCGCTGGTCCGCTACCAGGACGCCAACACGGCGGTGACCGGCAAGGTGGTGTTGCTCGACTATCCGATGTCACGCTTTGCACCCGGTGCGCTGCAGAGTCGCGCCGACTGGGTCTACGACCCGGACAACGACATCAACAAGACCGTACATCCCAATTCGCGGCCACAGACCTCGAATGCCGGCAAGACGCTCCCCCGCATCCTGCTCAAGCAGCCGCTGGCGGTGATCGCTGCGCTCGACGACTTCATCGATACGCCGTACATCTATGGCGCGCACTCGGCCGCACCCTATGACCGCGACATACCCATCGTGTGGGTCAGTCCGTCGACGCGCAAGGCGATCCTGGCGCAACTGCAGGGCGGAAGCGCAAACGCGCAGGTCAGCGTGCTGTCGAGCGAGACTGCGGTCGTTTCCCGAAACGTGATCGGCCGGCTTGCCTCGGGCCGCACCGATCAGGTGGTGCTGATCGGCTCGCACCACGATGCGCCCTTCATGGGCGCCACCGAGGATGCGGCCGGTACTGCGCTGGTGCTGGCGCAGGCGGCCTACTGGTCCAAGGTGCCTGCGGCGGAGCGTCCTTTCGAGTTCCTGTTCCTGCTCAATGCCGGCCATATGCAGGTCAGCGCCGGCTGCGAAGCCTTCGTGGCGGCCAATGCGGCGCTGCTGCCGCGCGTGGTGCTTGACGTGCATCTGGAGACGCCCTGCCAGGAGTTCGACATCGACGCCAACGGCCAGTTGGTCGATCTCGGTCGTGTCGAGCCACACTGGATCTACACCAGCCGCAATCCGACCTTGCAGGCAGCGCTGAAGGCCGCTGTACAAGCCGAGGACTACCGGCGCACGATGATGGTGCCGCCCGAGGAGTTCGGCGATGGCCCGCCAAGCGATGCCAAGGCGTTGTGGAAAGCCGGTGTGCCGGTCATGTCGCACATCTCAAACCCGGTGTACTACCTGAGCATCGCCGACACGCTCGACAAGGTGAATCCGGCCAGCCTCGACAAGGTCACTCGCTACGTGGCGCGCACGCTCTGGTCGCTGCAGGGAACGACCGCGGCGCAGATGCGCGCCGGGATCGTGCCGGGCTGAAGCGTCGCGCGCCGCCGCGCCCTCGCGCCCGCTACGACGACTTTGTCTCGCCGCGCTTCTGCCGCGAGGACGCCCGCTGCATCGCGTCCTTGCATTGCGCCGACAACTGATCGTTGTTCTCCGACAGGCACTTGGCGATGCGGCCTTCGCCGCGCTTGACCGAGGCGCACAGCCGCTCCGCATCGGCTTTGCAGGCCTGCTGCGCGGCTCCCTTGGTCGATTCGGCGGCGATTGCCGGCGTGATTGACGCAATGCCGATGCTCAGCATCACCCAGATTGCTCGCTTGGTCATGTCTTTCTCCTGAAAAGGTGTTTAAAGCTCGGGTGCCACCTCGGTGGCGACGCCTGCCGGCATCGCGGCGCAGGGCACGAGACGAGCGTCATGCTGGCGCCGCCTGCTGCACGCTGCAACGCAGAAGCGGTAACGAGTGTGAGCAGATGTTGCAGCGGCTGCGCCTGCATTCGCGCAATCTCGCGCAGCGCTGCCCGGACCGGTTGGCCAGGGCGGAACGCTTCGCTGCGGGTCGGGCCATTGCGCACCACGGTCAGGCCGCGCGACGGCTCACGTGCAGGTACTGCGCGTACGCGCCAACGGCCATCACGAAATCGTCGGGAACGAGCAGGCTGTCGATGATCGGTTTGGTCTGTCGGTCAAACAGGTTCTTGTTGTTGGCATCGATGGTCGCCGCCAGGTCGCGCGGAACCGCCTTCTTCAGCCACCAGTAGGCGCCGTAGGCTCGATGGGCGGCGCTGTCGGCAAACATCTGGTCGAACAGCGGACCCGGCAACGATTGCCGGGTCAGTCAGGATGCCGTCGGTCATCACGGGGCGGACGATCCGGTAGCGCCCACCATCAGGCTGACGACCCGAAAGCCGTTCTTGGTTTCCTCATCGGTGGGCGCCACATTCCGGACGAAGCGGTAGCCGAGTTGCGTTCCGCCGCTGTCGCCCGTGCTGTAGGACTCGCCACGAACGGCAAAGGCGCCGCTGCGGACGGTTTCGGTCCACTCGCCGACGTTGCCCATCTGGTCGAAGGTGCCCCAGGGGCCTGCCGAGTTCTCGAAGTCGCCGACGTTGGTGCGCAGGAAGCCGGGCAGGCTGTAGCCGTTGTTCTGGAAGAAGTTGGCGTTGTTACCGGGATCGGGCGTGAGCAACTGGTTGCTCGGGGTCGTATTGCTGCGCGTGCCGAACGACCAGTACTTGTTGGCCGCGGTGATGGTGGGGTCAAAGTAGGCCGCCTTGTACCACTCGTTCTCGGTGGGCAGCGCGAAACGGGCGCCGGGGCTGCGCGTCACCGCGAGCAAGGCCGTGTCGGTGGTGGCGCCGTCGAGCGTGTAGGCGCCGCGCTCGGTGGTTGCGGGGCCCTGCGCGCCCATCGGCTGACCATTGTGGAGCCAGTTGACGAAGCGAGCTGCATCGCCCCAGCTGATGAAATTGATCGGGCGGTCGGCGTAGTCGGCAGCCACCGAATAGACGTAGTTGCCCGAACTGCCCGTGCGCTGAATGCGCGGTCCGGTCGGCCAGGTCGACATGTCGCTCGAGTTGGAGTCGTAAAGACCGTAGGGATCAGCACGGGCGACGGCGTTGAGGAAGGCGGTGTACTGGCCCGCGGTGACCTCGAAGGTGCCGATGGCGTAGC
>CAZTUT010000104.1:0-10307 GCA_964616395.1 uncultured Burkholderiaceae bacterium | reverse complement strand
CAGGGTAACGGAGCGCCGCGCGCAGCGTCAATGAAACGGTTCCGGGAAGCGGAACGGCATGCGAAACAGCGCGCCATCGGGCATGGGCCGCCGGCGACGCAGTCCTGACAGCGAGCGCTAGAGCCAGAGCTGGGCCATTCGCACGGGCCAGAGTGCAATGCTGCTGTGCCGGCTGACAAGCCGCCATGCAAGGCGGCGACGCGTTCGGGTGAGCAGGGCATCGTTCGCGCCGTTGCGGCGCTGTTCGCGAAATCCTGGTACGGCAACGCCCGCGTCACCTGCAGCGGTCGCCTCGATGGCCGCTTCGGCCATCTTCAGGAACGGCAGCGAGTACGGGCGGACCTGCTGTCTCTGCGGTGCCGATAGCCCACCAAGCAGCGCGCGGGCGTCCCCGGGCCGCCCTTCCACCACTGCATCCACCGCCGCCCAGATGACGGCATCTAGATTCGCGGGGTCACGAGCCAGCGACAGGGCCGATACCTGCAGTGCCAGCCGGTCCCGTGACCGCATGCGCAACGCGAGGGCGAGGTTGTCGAGCGCCCAGACCGGCGCATCTTCCCGCTGCCAGTCGTGCATCCATCGCCTGACCTCGTCGCAGCGGCCCAGCGTCAGAAGACCATACCCAGCCTGCCCCCAGATGTCGGGATCAGCACGAAACGCCTTATCGAAACGCCGCAGCAGCTTGCGTAACGTCAGCGCTTCGGCCTTGTCGACCGCCCATTCAAGGAGTGCCATCCTGAGGCTGCCGACGGCATCGCGGCCCACTGCCCGGCCGATGTCGCGCATGAACCCTCCCGGCAGAAGGCCGCTGCCCTGGTGATCGATCCAGTGCCGACAGGCAAAGCGCGCGCAGGGACCGCGGGAGAATGCGGCCTCGATCTCTTCCAGAACGTCATCGGCCCAGCGCGCCTTCACCATCGCCCGGATCGCGGTGTCTGAGGACCACGGCCCGGAGTCCGCATCGCGCAACACGACGCGAAACGCAGCCAGCGCGTCGCCGCGATCGCCCATGCGAGCCGCTGCCACGACAGCACGAGCAGCAAGCAGGCAATGGTCATGGTGCTTGCGTGCCTCCTCGATAACGCGTCGAGCTCGCTCGATGTTGCCGCGCTCGACCTCGATGTCGAAAAGCGACTGCGATGCAAACGCGTACAGCGGATCGAGTGCAACCGCACGCTCGAAACTCGGCGCTGCCTCATCAGGCCGACCAGATTTGAGCTGCGCATCACCAAGCCAGCCGTGAGCGATAGCAGATGTCGGCGCCAACCTGACCATCTGCACGGCAGCGTCGTAGTACGCAGCAACGTCCTCGTCTTCGTCGGCCCACGACGCCCGCTCCGACCAGAGCGAACCGTCGTTGGGATCCTCCGACAGCAAGCCATCGAGCAGCTGGATTGCCGTCTGCTTTTCGCCGCGCTGCCTGGCGATCCGTGCCTTGAAGACACGGATCCGCGCGGACGCGCTATTGCCCCACGGCTGCTGTTCAAGGGCTCGGCTTGCCTCGTCGAGGCGCTGCGACTTGACCAGCAGATCGAGCCTGAGCTCCCATGCGGCAATCAGGTGCGGATCGAGCTGAAGCGCACGCTCCATGCGTGCGTCGGCGTCCGTATTCGGGCCAAACTCGGCGGCGCGTAGCCATGCCCAGGGATCGGCCGGCCGACTGGCAAGGGCCGCATCGATTGCCTCGCGCAGCAAAGCCGGCCGCGGCAACTCGTGCGCGTACCTTGCGAGCAAGCTCCATTGCCAGCGTGGCGCCGGGTCGATACAGACCGCGCGCATCATGTCGGCCACAGCCTCGTCACGCCGTCCGATCCGCCAGTAGACGTGCGCGCGAAGGCCGCGCAGGTCTGCGTCCTCGGCATCCCGGGCGAGGGCCAGGTCAAGCTGCGGCAATGCGCGCTCGAGCGCAACGCCTTCGTCGAGGACGGTCTCGGCGTAACGACGAACCGCGATCGACCAGAACGGATTGATCTTCAGCGCCAGATCGAGTGCTGCCCGCGCAGCGTCGCGGTCGTTGAGGAGCACGAGTGCGCGAGCCTTTTCGAGGTAAAGGCGGGGCAGCAGGGGGTAGCGGTCGATCGCTGCCGTCAGAACATCGAGGGACCGGTCCGCCTGACCCATGTCGATCAACTGAACGGCTTGCGCGCACCATGTCTGCCATTGGTCCGGGCGACGGCTGCACGCCTCCTTCAGCCAGAGCGCCAGCGCCTGCGGGTCGAGCGTGTTCGCCGCGACCGACTGCAGCGTCAGCCAGGCATCGCCAACAGACACCTGTGCCTCAGCCTGAGCACGAATGAACGACAGCGCCTCCTGGCGCTGCGCCAACGTGGGACTGGTCTGCATCAGTTTCTCGATCGCGTACTCGTTGTCGATCGACAGTTCGAGCGCGCGCCTCAACCACTCCCGGCCCACTTCCATGGAGCCCGCAGCAAGGTGGACTCCCGCCAGCGTCGAGGCGCTGTACGTTGAGTCCGGGGCGATCTGATGAGCACGCTCGGCGGCGGCAAGGGCGTCAGGCAAGCGACCCATGCGCTGAAGCACGCCCGCCAGCTCGCGCCAGGCCCACGCATTGACGTCCTGTACCGCGACCAGATGCCGCAGCAGCGGCTCCCGCTCTTCCGGGGGACTGGCACCCATCCAGTGCTGCAGAAGCTCGTGCAACGGCGCATGGTGATCGAACTGTGTGCACTGGTCGCGCAGGTAAGCGATCGCCGAAGCCTTCCCGCGCTGCTGAGCGATCAGCACCGCCAGCAGGCGGTGATTGTCGAGGTTGAATGGCTCGATCGCGGCTGCCTGCGACGCGAGTTCAATCGCCGAGTCGACGGCACCTTCGTCGCGAGCCATTCGGGCGCTCAGACGGAGCCAATCGGACTGACGGGCAGGTCCGGGAATGCGCTGCAGTTGCGCGCGCGCCGCGTCAAGTTGCGAGACGCGCCAGTAGGCCTCGGCGAGAAAGAGCGCAAGCGCCGCGTCGTCGGGCCGACGGCCGACCGCCTGTTCGACAACCGCGATCCCGTCGAGCGGACGCTCGACCGACTCGAGGCGCTGGCAAAGCGTCATCGCCGGTGAGCCTGACCGGTCTCCAAGGCGTTCCACGCGTCTGCGCAGAAAGTCCAGCGCCCCGTCAATCCGGCCAGCCACCAGGCAGGCGCGAAAGTAGGTTGTCGCAAGCTCTTCGCTGGTGTCGTTCAGGCTCGCGGCAATCTCGTAGTAGGCGATCGCTTCCTCGCGACGCTGGCGGCGCCACAGGATGTGGCCGAGGTTCACCCACGCGTAGGAATCGAGCGGCGCGATGGCAAAGGCCCGGCGAAGCCAGAGCGCTGCGTGGTCGAGTTCCCGGCCGTCGTCGGACAGCACACTGGCATAACGGACCATCGCCACCGGATCGCGCGGCCGCGGCCGCGCGATCCGTTGCTCGGCGCTGTCGGAACGCGGGGTGCCGACGGCGTCGATGGTGTCGCGCAGCCACTCAAGTTGCCGGAC
Organism: uncultured Burkholderiaceae bacterium; assembly: GCA_964616395.1. Classification (GTDB taxonomy): domain Bacteria; phylum Pseudomonadota; class Gammaproteobacteria; order Burkholderiales; family Burkholderiaceae_F; genus JALHMQ01. The sequence goes on along the minus strand of CAZTUT010000104.1, from coordinate 6,824 downwards.
GCGCGGCGCTGTCAAGGCGAGCGAGGCCGCCTTCGAAAGGCGCAGCATCGTATCGTCGGGGAACTGCGCGATCAGTTCTTCGGTAGCGGCAAGCAGCGCGGGCTCGTTCTGGTCGTAGAGAGCGAGGGACCGGCGTGCCCAGATCGCCAGCCGGTGTCCGGGACTCCGCTGCCCGAGCGCATCGGCCGTGGCCTGCGCCGTTGCCCGATCGTGGCGAGCGAGCGCCGCCATCACCTCGTGATAGCCATTCCACTCTGCTTCGTCTGGTAGCGAGAGCGCCGCGATACGCGCTGCCGCTTCGGGCGTCATCATGGCCAGGCCACGTGGCCCGGTGCTTCGGTGAGCACGCATCAACGCGTCGGTATCAAACTCCAGCTGCGTACGATTGAACGGATCGCGAACCAGCAGACTCTGAAACGCCTCGTCGTAGCCGATCACGGCCTGAAGGTGCGATGAAGCGGTCGCGGTCGTCGTCAGCGTGAACGGAATGCCCGCATCGATCAGCGCACGGGCGCTGGCCCATGTCACGCTGAACTCGCGAACCACGAACCCGCTCTGTTCAGCCCACTGTCTTTCGCTGTGCCACGGCGTGCCGTCGTAGCAGATCTTTTCGACAATCTCCAGATGCTCGGCAGGCCGCTGCCAGTAGCGCGACAGTGCGGACAACGTGGCCGGCGCGCAGGTCAGTGCATGTTGACGGACGAAGGCCACCGGCAGCAGGACGCGCTTCGGTACATCGGCCGACGCCTCGAGCCGGTCGGCGAGCGCGTTGTAGAGCGGGCTGTCTGCCACCCGCGCCTCACGCGAAGCGCCCGCAATGTCACCAAGGCGAAGCAGCACATCGGACCGACGCGCTGAAAAACTGCGCAACATCTCGATCTTGCGATCTTGTTCGAGCAGCGGATACAGCGACTGGGCACGGTCAAGGGTGTCGCGCGCGGCAGTAAATCGCCCGAGCTCCATCTGCAGGTCGAACAGCATCAGCGCCAGACCGCCGCTCTCGGCACGGGCAGACTCGACTTCGAGAAGGGCCAGTGCTTCCTCGTCGCGACCCACCAGCGTCAGCAAATGCGCCGTTGCCTGAACCGCCGAGCGATAGCCAGGCGACGACCGCAGCGCAGACTGCGCGATCTCCAGAGCTTCGGCGTAGCGATCCGCCAGCTCGCAGACGTACGCCCGCTCCACATGGATCCAGGGCTCATCGGGCATCTCCTTGACCGCAGACGCGTACAACTGGTCGGCACGGTCAAAGCAACGCAGTTGTCCCCAGACGAACCCTTTCAGGGAGAACCATTCGGCGCGCAGCCGGTGCTGCTCGGGCGGGGGATCAGGCATGCGGTGAATTGCCCGCCATGCAACGTAGGGGCCGCGCCGGTAGCAGGCCGTTCGGACGGCCGCGACAACCGCGGCGGGGTCGTGGCGATTGGCACGCGCTGTTCGATAGATCAGCGCATCGCCACTTCGCTGTGCGCCCGCGTGATTGAGCAGACGACCCGCGAGCAGCAGCGCCCGTACGGATTGCATCGAGCGCAGCGCGGGAAGATACGGGTAGGCCCGCAGGGTCATGCCGCGATCAAGCTCGCTCTCGATCCGGTCGAGTACGGCCGACGCCCGGTCGGTCAAGTGTTCGTTGACGGCATCACTCGCGTGTGACTCGCGCATGGACCAGAGATGTTGAGCAGACAGTGCGCTTTGTTAGCGCGCCCCAGCTCGGGCGGTCAAGAGCGAAAATTCACATTGCCGCGAAGCGTTGCCTCAAGCTAACGGTTCAGTCGCGCGGATTGGCGATCCCTACCCCGCGTTGCCCGCAGGTCGGCCACACCAACGCCTTGCGATAGTCCTGCTCGCCGCAAGCCGGGCAGACAGGTCAGCGCGAGGATCTGCGCCGCCCCACCGGTGCCGCTTCCGCGACCAGGACCCCACGCGCCTCCGCGAGCGCCTCGCGGCGCGCGGCATCGACGACGGGATAGGCAAGGTCCATCTCGCGCAGCGCCTGCACGATCGCGCCCACCACCACCAGCCGCGTGAACCACTTGTTGTCGGCAGGAACCACGTACCACGGGGCCTGCGGGGTCGCGGTGGCGCGGATTGCTTCCTCATAGGCGCTCATGTACGCATCCCAGTGCGCCCGCTCGCGCACGTCGCCGGCTTCGAACTTCCAGTTCTTGGCGGGCTCGTCGATGCGTTCGAGGAAGCGCCGCTTCTGCTCGTCACGCGACACATGCAGAAAGAACTTCAGCACGCGCGTGCCGTTGCGGTGCAGGTAGTCCTCGAAGTGCGCGATGTCGCGAAGCCGCTGATCGAAGATCCCGCGCGTCACGCACTCGGCCGGCAGCTTCTGCGCAGCGAGGATCTCGCGGTGCACGCGCACCACCAGCACCTCCTCGTAGTAGCTGCGGTTGAAGATGCCGATGCGGCCGCGCTCCGGCAGCGCACGCCAGACCCGCCACAGGTAGTCGTGATCCAGTTCCTCCTCGGACGGCCGCTTGAACGCGTGCACCTGCACGCCCTGCGGATTGACGCCGCTCATCACGTGCTTGATGGTGCCGTCCTTGCCGGCTGCGTCCATCGCCTGAAACACGATGAGCAGCGATCGACGGTCCTGCGCATAGAGCTTGTCCTGCAGCTCCGCGAGTTGCGAGATGCCCTCGGCAAGCCACTGCTGCGCCAGCGGCTTGTGGGTCAGGTCGAGATGGCAGGTGTCGGCCGGATCGATGTTTTGCAGGCGGAAGCCCGCGCCGCGTACTACGCGGAAAGTGTTGAGCACCTGCGCACTACGCGGCATCTCCCTGCGTGCAGTGTTTGTCTTGCCCATTCTCACTCCCGAGTTCAATCGATCATGAAACGCGTAACGGGAACTTCACGCGCAACGAACATCCGCCAGCCGATCCAAGGGCCAAGCTGCACTCGCCCTCGTTGGGCCTCGCCGCTCGAGACGTCGGCACACGCAGGTGGCCGAGCGCAGATCAGGATCGTGCCGCCAGTTGGCAACGCGGTCCAACACCCGCGCCTCACGAGCAACGCCGATCACCAGCGCAGCACCCGTGGCCCCAGGATTGCGCCGATCGCGGCGGTCAGCACGATGCCCAGCGTGTACCAGAGGGCCACGAACGCGGGTGATGCCTCCGGGCAGGCCAGCGAGTAGCCGATCGCACCGATCGAGCCAGCCAGCAGGCCGGTTGCGAATCCGGCGGCGCGGGGTCGGGTGGGCGCCAGGCCTCGCACCGCCCACAAGACAGCTGCCAGCGCCGGCAGCGACAGCGCCAGCACGCGCCACGGGCAGGCGAACCAGGACTGGCCGAGCAGCGCCTCGGGGCGCGCCTCGGTCGGTGTCAAGACAAGCGACAGCGCGCCGATCGACACCATCAGTCCGATAACGCCCACGGTGAGCCACTGCGCCCGCCGGAATGGCGCGGCCGGCCGCGACAGGCGCGCCGTAAGCCATCCCGCCGCCAGGGCGAGCAGGCCGGCGTACGCGATCTTCATCCAGGGCACCACGGTCGCGAACATCGACGAAGGGATTGCGCCAAACCACGCGATCGCGGTGGCTGCACTCACCAGCAGCCCGACGATGGCCGCGGGCGACAGGCGGCTTGCAGCCAGCGCGCGCGGCGCCGGGCCCGCATCGCGGGCCAGCATCTCGATCAGGGTGTCGGTCTTCATGATGGCGATTCCTGGCTTGGGTGGCTCACAGCGACGGGTCTCGTCTGACCAGGGCGGCCAGACGCTTGAGCCCGCGGTGCACCTGCACCTTGATGGCTGACTCCGAGGCGCCCGTTCGCGATGCCGCCTCGGCCACCGAAAGACCTTCGAGCTTGGTCAGCACGATGGCCTGCTGCTGGACCGACGGCAGCTCCTGGAGCAAGGCCTGCAGATCGCGGCGGGTGCCGCCATCGTCGACGTCGATGGCGAGCAGGTGCTCGTCGATGTCGTCGATGGCATCGTTCAACGCGTCGCGCCGACCTCGCCGGCGCCACAGGTCGACCAGCTTGTGGCGCGCAATCGCCAGAGCCCACGCACTGACCGGCAGCGTCGGGTCGTACGTACCGCGCTGAAGGTGCAGGGCGAGCAGGGTTTCCTGCACCAGATCTTCGACTTCGTCGGGCAGCGCGGACAGGCGCCGTCTCAGATAGCCACGCAAGCGGCTGGCGAGCAGTGCCAGTGCTTGTCGGTAGGCCGTTTCGTCGCCCGACTGCGCTCGCAGCCACAACGGCTTGAGGGTGGACTCGAAGTCATCGGCGCGGGCCTCGACAGGCATGTTTCTGCACCATGTTCCTGCGTTACCGCTGGCCCGGGCGCGAGCGTCGCGAAGGTTGCGAAGGTCACGATGGTCGTCAGAACCGCGGCCATCAACGTGATGGTCGACGAGTGTACCGGCGGTGTCATCGAGACCCGTCAGGTCAAGGGTTGCCAGGGCTTGCATGCGCGATTCCGCTCAGCCAATGCCGCCGCCGTCAGGGGTCGCGGCGCAACGAAGGACGCGTGCGTCCCGGCATCCAATTCGCCGCTGCGGCCAGCGTGGTTACAGCGCGCTGCGGAATCTTTCGGATCGGCAGACAACGCCGATCGAAGATCGGGCCGTAACTTTTTTGCGGTCTTCGCCGAATCGGAGGGTGTAGTGCTTTCGATCCACCCTCGTTCACGACCCCCCGGAGACATCATGAACCGTCGTTCCCTCGCCGCCGTGCTTGCCATCTCGTTGCTCGGCCTGACAAGCGTCGCACAAGCCCTCGAGATCCGACCCTTCGATACCGCGGCACTCACCGCCCTGCAAGGCGCGGGCAAGCCCGTAGCCGTCCACTTTCATGCCGACTGGTGCCCGACCTGCGTCAACCAGAGCCGCGCGCTGGATCAGCTGAAGACCGGCGGCCAGTTGCAAGGCATGACGGTGCTGGTCGCGGACTACGACAAGGAGAACGAACTGAAGCGACAGCTCAAGGTGCGCTCGCAATCGGTCCTGGTCGTGTTCAAGGGCACCGCCGAGGTGGCGCGCAGCGCCGGCCAGAGCAAGCCCGAGCAGCTGCGCGAGGCGCTCGCCAAGGCGCTCTGACATCTCCCGCACCGCGCTCCGCCATGGTCTCCGCGCCCGAGCTGGGGCTCGCCTGGTTGGCAGGCAGCCTCACCACGCTCAACCCGTGTGTCTTTCCGCTGCTGCCGCTGGTGCTGGGCGGCGCGGTGCAGGAAAACCGGCTCGCGCCCGTCGCCATGGGCGCTGGCATGGTGAGCGCGTTCGCGCTGCTCGGCCTGCTGGTTGGCGTGGCGGGCGATGCCCTCGGGCTGAACCCCGATCACATTCGCCTCGCCGGCGCGGTGCTGCTCATCGGCTTCGGGCTTGTGATGCTGACCCCGTGGCTGAACGTGCGCTTCACCGCCCTGATCGCACCGCTGGCCACCGGCGCGGACAGCGCGACCCGGCGCTTCAATCCCGGCTCGATGGCAGGCGCATTCGCGATCGGCGGGCTGCTGGGCATGGTGTGGAGCCCATGCTCGGGACCGATGCTGGCAAGCGCACTGACGATCGTCGCCACCGAGGGAGGCGCGCTGCGGGGCACCCTCGTGCTCGGCGTATTCGGCCTGGGCGCGGCGACCGTGCTGGTGGCCGCGGCCTACGCCTCGCGCGCAGGCTTCGGGCGCGTGCGAGGCTGGGTGCTGACGCACATGGAGCGCGTCAAGCGCGGCTTTGGCATCCTGGTGCTGCTGCTGGGCCTGGCCATACTGATGGGCGGCGACAAATGGCTCGAAGCGCAACTGGTCCGCGTGCTGCCACAAGGCTGGATCGACCTGACCACGCGGTTCTGAGCGGCGAAGCCGTCGCACGCGCAGTGTTGCGACAAGGCCTCAGGTCGATCGCTTGCGACGCAGCACCAGCCAGACCACGAGCAGGATCGTGGACACGAAGAGCAGGATTGCCACGGCACCAAGCGAAATCCCTTTCAGCGAGTCCTTGCGTGCCAGCGCAATGTCGTCAGGCGCGTACAGCACCGCGCCGCGTTCCGCCATGACCCCGACGATCAAGGTACGAATCGCGGCCGACTGACCGGGCTGCTCAACCACATCGACTGTGGCGCGTTGGCCTGCCACCTGCTCCAGCGCTGCCACACACCGTGACACGGCGAAGTTTCCAACGCGTGGGCAGTGCACGTTGATGATGCGCTGACCCGGTGCCGCGTCGATCACAAGTGCGGTTGATGCTCGGCTGTAGTTCGCCCCACGCCTGGAGCGACGCTCGTTGATGACGGGTTCACCGAGCAGACCCGTGAGCCGTACGATCGACGCGTGCGAAGGCAGGTCCTGCAGATCGGTTGCCGTTGTCATTGCCCAATGCGCGTGCAGCCCATAGGCCACTGCGCCTAGCACGATCGGCAACGTCAGGACCCAGCGCGCGATACGCCCCGCCGGCCGTGACGGGTTGGACGAAAAAGGCGGCTCGGCGCGCCGCATAAACCGTGCGGCGACGAACAAGACCGCGCCAGCCGCCATGCACAGGGCGCCGGTGCTTGCCGATATCCATCCTCCAATCAGCCCGCCCAATCCCGCACAGAAGACCGCAGCACCGATCACGACCAGCGCATTACGAGCGTCGACCGACCCGGGACCGGGGAACATCATGGGGACTCAGTGAGGTGAGGGCTCGGCCGTCGACACGGAAACACCGAAAACTGCCAACGCAAGCGAGGCCTTGTTTTCAGCGCGCGATGAGTCTACTTGCCCGCGGGCATCGGTCCGGAAACACCACGAAAAGGACCATACGTCGTTCCAGACTCCCGTACCGCGCGCCGTTGACACAGCCACCGAGGCTCCTGCACGATCCTTCGGTGTTCTGG
>CAZTUT010000103.1:8566-10478 GCA_964616395.1 uncultured Burkholderiaceae bacterium | reverse complement strand
CGGCGCCCCAGCCGCCAGACGATCACGCCGACGGCCACCGGCGCCAGCGCCCACAGCAGCGCCAGTACGGCCGACAGGGTGGCGCTGGTGCCGGTACCCGCGTCGAACGCATAGAACAGCAGCGCGAGCACGGCGGTGATGCCCGCGACCCATGCGCCGCCGCCGCGCTGCTTGAGCAGCCACGGGTAGACAAAGATCCCCAGCCCGACCAGCGCGGCGAGCGTGACGGCGCCGGCCAGGCCTTGCGGGATCGCGTCCATCGCGCGTGCGTGGCAGGTGGCGTGGCCTCAGACCACGCCGGCGCGATGCGCCTGCTGATCGGCGTGGTATGAGCTGCGCACCAGCGCGCCGGAAGCCACGTGGCTGAAGCCCATTGCGAGTCCCTCGCGTTCGAGCAGCGCGAAGGTGTCGGGGTGCACATAACGCTGCACCGGATAGTGCGCGCTGCTGGGCGACAGGTACTGGCCGAGCGTCAGCATGTCGACCTCGTGCGCGCGCAGGTCGCGCATCGTGCCGAGGATCTCGTCGTCGGTCTCGCCCAGGCCCAGCATGAGACCGCTCTTGGTCGGCACGCCCGGCACGCGCCGCTTGAATTCCTGCAGCAGCCGCAGCGAATGCGCGTAGTCCGAACCCGGCCGCGCCACCTTGTACATGCGCGGCACGGTTTCCATGTTGTGGTTCATCACGTCGGGCGGCGCGGCCTCCAGGATCTGCAGCGCGCGGTCGAGCCGGCCGCGGAAGTCGGGCACCAGCACCTCGATCCGGGTGGCCGGCGAGGCCGCGCGCACCGCGCGGATGCAATCGACAAAGTGCTGCGCGCCGCCGTCCTTCAGGTCGTCGCGGTCGACCGAGGTGATCACCACGTAGTTGAGCTTGAGCGCGGCGATGGTCTTGGCGAGGTTGGCCGGCTCTTCGGTATCGAGCGGCTGCGGGCGGCCGTGCGCGACGTCGCAGAACGTGCAGCGACGCGTGCATTTGTCGCCCATGATCATGAAGGTAGCGGTGCCCTTGCCGAAGCACTCGCCGATGTTGGGGCAGCTCGCTTCCTCGCAGACCGTGTGCAGCCGGTGCTCGCGCAGGATGTTCTTGATCTCGTAGAAGCGGGTGGACGGCGAGCCGGCCTTGACGCGAATCCAGTCGGGCTTACGCAGCGCCGCGCGGGTCTCGCGCGCGCTGACGACTTCGACCGGAAACTTCTTGAACACGACGCCGGTCTTCGCGTCGCCTTTCTTCTTGGCGAACGGATCGGCGGCGGGCGGCGGCGGAATGTCGGATGAACTCATGGGTGCTCGGGGGCGGCGGGCTCGGCAGTGCGCGGTGTCAGGTGGTCCGACAGACGCGCGGCCAGCGCGTCGGCGGCCTGTTGCCAGGAAACGGAAGTCCCGAGTCTAGCCAAGTCGACCGTCGGCAATCCGCTGTAGCCGCAGGGGTTGATCCGGTCGAACGGCGACAGGTCCATCGCGACGTTCAGCGCCACCCCGTGGTAGCTGCAGCCGTGCGTGACCTTGATGCCGAGCGCGGCGATCTTGGCCAGGCCCGCCAGCTCGCCCGCTGCGGTGCTGTCGGCCCACGGCACGTAGACACCCGGCGCGCCGCGCGCGCGGCGGCCGTCGACGCCGAACTGCGCCAGTGTCTGCACCACCGACTGCTCAATCCGGAACACCAGTTCCTTCACGTAGATGCCCAGGCGCCGCAGGTCGATCAGCGGATAGATGACCACCTGCCCGGGTCCGTGATAGGTGACCTGACCGCCGCGGTCGGTCGCGATCACCGGAATGTCGCCGGGCACCAGCAGATGCTCGCGCCGGCCCGCCTGTCCCAGCGTGAACACCGGCGGATGCTCGACGATCCACAACTCGTCGGGCGTGCCGGCGTCGCGCGTCTGCGTGAAGCGCTGCATGGCCTGCCAGGT
>CAZTUT010000103.1:0-8466 GCA_964616395.1 uncultured Burkholderiaceae bacterium | reverse complement strand
CTGGTCAGCGCGCGGTACAACGCGTCGAGCTGTTCGCGCGAGGTCGCGCGCACGGTGGCGGTGACCGACAGGTAGTTGCCGCCGCGCGAGGCGCGCAGTTCGAGCGTGGCGGGGTCGAAGTCGGGCGCGTGCGTGCGGACCACCTGCACGATCTGCTGCGCGAAGTCGTCGACCCGCTGCCCCATGATCTTGATCGGGAAGTCGGTCGGAAACACAAGCGCCGGTGGCGGCGCGGCGCCGGTCATCGGCCGGCAGCCGGGCGCAGCGCTTCGATGGCGGCGTCGTAGCCTGCGCGCAGCTTCGCATAGACCGGGCCGGGCACGCCTGCGCCGATCGGACGGCCGTCGAGCCGGGTGATCGGCAGCAGTTCGCGCGTGGCCGACGACAGCATCAGTTCGTCTGCGCTGGCGACCTCGGCCGGGGTCAGTGCGGCGACCCGGAACGGCACGCCGGCCTGCTCACACAGTTCCTGGATGAAGCCGTAACGGATGCCTTCGAGGATCAGGTGGTCGCGGCGCGCGCCGATCAGCGTGCCGTCGCGCACGACCCAGATGTTGCTCGACGAGCCTTCGGTCAGGATGCCGTCGCGGAACTGCACGACCTCATCGGCGCCCTGCTCGGTGGCGTACTGGCGTGCCAGCACGGCACCGAGCAGCGACACGCTCTTGATGTCGCAGCGCAGCCAACGCTCGTCGCGTCGGCTCACCGTGCTCAGGCCCTGGGTGCGCAGCGCCTCGCCCGGCCGGGTGAACGGCGAACTCATCGCGAAGATCGTGGGCGCCGTGTCTTTGGGAAATGCGAAGTCGCGCTTGGCCACGCCGCGCGTGACCTGCCAGTAGATGAACTGGTGCTCGCCGTCGTTGCGGCGCACGAGTTCGTCGACCAGCGCGCGCCAGCCGGCGCGGTCCAGCGGGTTGGCCAGCCCCACTTCGCGCGTGCTGCGCTCAAAGCGTGCGAGGTGGGCGTCGAAGCGGAACGGCTGGCCGAAGTAGACCGGCACCACTTCGTAGATGCCGTCGCCGAAGATGAAGCCGCGGTCAAGGACGGAGATCTTCGCCTCGGACAGCGGCAGGAACTCGCCGTTCAGGTGGCAGATGCTGCGATCGGAACTCATTTGTAAATCGGCGCGAGGCACAAGGCTGCGCGAAGTGAGGGTCGAACCCGGACTTTACGCGTCGGACGGCGCGGGCGGACGGCTGGGAAGCTGGCTGGACAACCGGCTGTGAACGCCCGATCGGCGTCGGTCCCGCGGTCGGCCGGACTCAGCGACGTCGCAGCGCGCGCATGTAATCGGCTGCTGCGGCTTCGCCCATCATGCCTGCAACCAGGCGTTCGGCATCGCGAATCCGGGTGCGCAACTCCTCCGCGGTCCGACATTGCTCGAGCCGCACCGCCAGCGACTCGGCCAACGGCCCGAGTCGTTCGGTCAGCTCGCGCACCGCGCGTCGCCGCACCTCGTCCAGCGGCAGCAGGAGCCGCTCTTCCGCGCGACTGGACTGCGTGGCCACATCGAGCACGTCGATGCCCGAGGGCGACAGCGGCACCGTGATCGGCGCGTTGACGCTGGTGTTGATGGCGCCATTGAGGCCCGGGCTCATCGGCGCGGTGGCGGGTGCCGCAGGCGCTCCGGCGACGACCTGCACATGCCCGAGCTCGGCCAGCATCGACACGATGTCGCCGGTATCGGTGGCGCCCAGCATCGCCTGCAACTCGCCGACCGAGCGCTTGCCGTCGGTCATGATCAGTACGCGCCGCACCGCCATGCTGAGGCCGCCGCTGCGATTGCCGACTTCGGCCACGCCCTTGGGCGTCTTTGCGTAGATGAGCTTGTTGTTCATGCCGCCTTGCAGCGTGCTGGATCAATGGATCGGCCCAGGGATGCGGTTTGTGCGCGCTACGCCCGCGGCGCAGCGCCGCGGAGCGGGCGCACTGACCCCGATGCCTGCGGGCGCGGGCCCGCGATGAAACCCGAGGCAACCCGCAAGGGCGTCTTGTATCGGCTCCCGTGCAGGCCGTCAACCATCAATGGGCTCGGCTGTGCTGCCGGCGGTGGCCGCCATGGCCTCCGCACCCAGGACGTGACGGATCACCAGTTGCTTGAGCGCACCGAGCCGACGGTGGAAGAAGTGATCGGCGCCGGGCAGCACGACCACGGGAATGTCCTGCGGACGCAGCCAGTCGAGGACGGCTGACAGTGCGATGGTGTCGTCCAGTTCGCCGTGAATCACCAGCGTGTCGCGACGGATGTCGGGCATGTCCCACTTGCCGGCCGCGCTGCCGACCAGCACCAGATGGCGGACCGGCTGGTGCTGCGCGGCGAGTGTGCGCGCGGCGCGGGCCGCGACAAAGCTGCCAAAGGAAAAGCCGGCCAGTGCGCGCGGCGCGTCGGCGGTCGGCGCGTCTGCGCCGAGCCACTCACGCGTATTGGCGATCAGGTACAGAAAGTCGTCGGTCTCGCCGATGCCGTGATCGTGCGTGCCCTCGGACGCGCCGACACCCCGGAAATTGGGCCGCAGCGCGACCCAGCCGAGGGCGGCGAAGGCGCGCGCCAGCGTGGCTGCGACCTTGTTGTCGAGATTGCCACCGTACAGCGGATGCGGATGGCCGATGAATGCGGTGCCAAGCGCTGCTGGATGGCGCGCCTGATCGGGCCAGTCGATCGCGACCTCGATGCGGCCGGCCGGTCCGGTGAAGTGACGGCGTTCGTGACGCAGTTGCATGGCCGCTGACCTCTGCGCCCGTCAGATCTTCAGCCGTTCCACCACCTGTCCGCCAATCAGGTGGCTGTCGATGATCTCGTCGATGTCATCCCGGTCGACGTACGTGTACCAGGTCGCTTCGGGGTAGACCACCATGCACGGTCCCTCGTCGCAGCGATCGAGGCAGCCGGCCTTGTTGATCCGGATCTTTCCCTCGCCCGACAGGCCGAGCGCCTTGATGCGCTGCTTGGCGTGACCCTGCAGTTCCTCGGTGTGCGCGTTGCCACAGCAGGCGCGGCCATCCTCGCGCTTGTTCTGGCAGAAGAAGACGTGTCGTTCGTAGTAGCTCATCGTTCGGCTGATGGCGCGGTAGGGCGCCAGTCGGATCCAGGGAGACAGCGAGTCTAGCGGCGCGGGCTGCGCCCCGCGGCGGTTGCCGGCAGGGCCAGCAGTGCGGCGACCAGCAGCAGCGGCCAGGCCAGCGACAGCCAGTGCGCCACGGCCTGGAAGTGCGCCAGCCGTCCCGGGCGGAATCCGGCCAGCCAGTCGACGTGATACGGATTGCCCGGCACGAGGTTGACCACGCCGATCCACGCCACCGTGGCGGCGACGGCGGCTGCGTGGACCGCCAGCGGCCGGCCGTGCGCCATCACCAGCAGGGCAAGCAGGCCGAGCAGCAGGCCGCCGATGGCACCCGGTGTCAGCCAGACGAAGGCCTGGTCCGGCCCGAAGCTGATCGCGTAGGCAAGACTGCGCAGCGCGAGCGCTGCCGCCACCAGGCCCAGCAGCAGGCGGATGCGCGGCGCGCCCGGCTGCATGATCGCGGCCGCCGCCAGTCCGGCGGCAAGCAGGCCAGCCACCACCACGGTGGCCTCGGCCAGCACGAACTCGGCGGGCCCGAAGATCGCATCGAGCTGCTGGGCCGACACCCAGCCGAGCCAGTCCAGCACGGTTGCACCGTCGAGCAGCGCACCGTTGCCGAACAGCATGGGCAGAGCGTCGGTCTGTGCGGCCGGCCAGAGCGCCAGCACCACCAGAAGAAAGCTGGCGTCGCGCCGAAACCAGCGCGTGCGCAACTGCATCAGGCGGCCGCGGTCGACCAGGCTGGATGTGAAGGGGGCGGCGAGCAGCGCGCCCAGCAGCGCGCCGGCGCTGTTGGTTGCCAGGTCGATGTTGGACGGAACGCGCGCTGGCAGATAGGTCTGCAGTGCCTCGATCGTGCCGGCCAGCACTACGCCACCGGCCGTGGCGACCAATACTGCAGCGATCCCGCGCAGCCTCGGATGCAGGGCCAGCACCGCCAGCACGCCCAGCGGCAGGTAGCCGAGGACGTTGACGATCAGGTCGAAGCGGGTCAGGTGGCGCGGCGCAGGCGCATCAAGGAACGCCCATGGGCTGACGCCCAGGTCACGCCAGCCGCTCCAGGGCGACAGCCCCGAGTAGAGCACCAGCACTGCGTAGGCAAGCAGCGCAGCACGCGCCAGCGGCGAGGCGCGTTGCGGCGTCGGCGGCGGGCTGAGCAGGGCGGATCGACGCGGCATCGTGCAATGCTGCCTGAGAAAGCGGATGCCGGGTGTGCGCCGCTGGCTGCGGTTCGGCCGCGCGGGCGGCCGGCAGGCGCCCGTCAGCCACTTGGCGGGTACGCCAGTGCCAGTCGCAGGCGGTACGATCGCGGCGATTCCCATTCGCTCCGACATGCGACCGACTCCCGTTTCCGAGGTGCCGCTCAGCGCCGCGCAACGCGCAGGCTTCGCGGCGCCGCTGCGCGCCGCGCTGATTGTGCGCAGCGCCCACGGCGTGCTGGCTGCCGACGCCGTGACCTCGGTGATCGAGACCGGATCGACGCAGGCCGACCTGTTGTCGCTCGTGCGCGTCCGCCAGCCGCAGGGACCGCTGCTGCGCGTGGCCATCGTGCAGACGGCCGGCCGCGGTCGGCAGGGGCGGCGCTGGCATGCGGCACCGGGCGCCGGTCTGCAGTTTTCGCTCGCCTGCCCGATGGCGCAGCCGAACGTGCCGCCAGCGCTGACGCTGGCTGCCGGCGTGGCGCTGGCCGACGCGCTTGTTGATGTCGCACCGGATGTTCGACTCAAGTGGCCCAACGACTTGTTGCTGGCGCAGCGCAAGCTCGGCGGTGTGCTGGCCGAGCTGGCCACCGATCGCGAGGGCCGGCGCACGCTGGTGATCGGCGTTGGCATCAACCTCTGGATCGATGCCGCCGCGCGCGACGCGATCGGCCAGCCGGTGGCCAGTCTGGTCGAGTGCGTTGCGCCGGATCGGCTGCTGGCCCTGCGCGAGACGCTGCTGGGGCGCGTGGCCGCCGCGCTTGCGCACGCGATCGACGATTGCGCGGCGCGCGGCTTCGTTCCTTGGCAGGCGCGTTTCATGCAGCGCTTCGCGCTGCTCGGCCAGCCAGTACAGATTCTCGACCAGGGGACCCGTGTGGCCGACGGACGTGCGCTCGGCGTGGATGGCGACGGCCGCCTGCTGATCGATACCGGCGAGCGCACGCTGGCCTTCGCCCATGGCGACGTATCGCTGCGGCCCGCGGCCGCGCTGACGGAGGCACCATGAGCTGGCTGGTGATCGATGCCGGCAACACGGCGGTCAAGTGGGCGGTCGGCGATCGCAACATGCGTCGTTTCATGGGCGTGGGGATCGCCGCGCATGGTGCGATCGACGGGCTTGACCAGCGGCTGGCGACCGCCTGGCGCGGCCAGCAGGTGTCGTCGGTCTACGCGACCAGTGTCACCAACGAAGCGGTGATGCGCGCGATCGACGACGCGGCCCGCAGCTGTTTCGGGGTGTCGGTCACCTGGTATCGCTCGCAGCGTCACTTCGAGGGCCACGGGGCCAGCGGCGGCGTGGCGCTGATCAACGGCTACCGCGAGCCCGAGCAGCTTGGGGCCGACCGCTGGCATGCGCTGATCGCCGGCTGTGCGCTGCATCCGGGCGAGTCGCTGGTGATTGCCAGCGCCGGTACCGCCACCACGGTCGACTGCGTACGCGCAACGCCCGATGCGGCCGCTGTCTTCGTGGGCGGTGTGATCGCACCCGGCGTGCGTCTGATGCGCGAAAGCCTGGCCCAGGGCACCGCGCGGCTGCCGCTGGCCCGGACCGAGACGGCTGCGCGGTCGGTCCATGCGACCAGCACCGCCGAGGCGATTGCCGGCGGCGTTCATTTCGCGCAGGTCGGGTTGATCGAAAACGTGGCGCGCGCGTTCGCCACCGAGCTGGTGCAAGCCGACAAGCCGCCCCCGCACCTGCTGCTCACCGGCGGCGGCGGGCAGGCGCTGGTCGCGCCGCTGACGCGCGCGCTGCGAGCGCGCGGCGTGGTCGCCACGGTTGCGCTGGAGCAGAACCTGGTTCTGCGCGGGATTGCGCTGCGGGCACAGGCGGAGCACGTGCGTGCGATCGAGCAGCGTGCCGTGCACGCGCTGCGCGAGCGGGGTGTCGTGGAGCCGGCTGCCGCCGATGCATCGCGTGCCCTGCCGGCGTCCGCTGCTGCCCCCGCAGCGGACGCCACGCCAGTGCCCGCAGGCGCGACCGCGACCGCGGCTCACGGATCAACGGTGCACGGATGAAGCTCCTGTTCCTGATCCTGGTCGCTGCCAACCTCGCGCTGTTCGCCTGGCAGCGTGGCGCATTCGGCACGCTGCCCGACGCCGGTCGCGAGCCGGCTCGGATCGCACAGCAGGTGGAACCCCAAAAGGTTCGTGCACTGTCGCCCGCCGAGGTGCAGGCGCGGCGCGAGCAGGCGCAGCGGATGGCGGCGCTTCCGGCCGGCGTGGAGATCGATCTGTCGGCCGGTGTGGGTTGCGTCGAGTTCGGCGACTTTTCCGAGGCGCAGGCGGCGCGCGTTCGACCGCGGCTCGATGCGCTCGCGCTGTCCGAGGCACCGCAGGCGCGCGCCATCGAGCTTCCCGGCTGGTACATGGTGTACGTGCCACCGTTCAAGACCCGCGCCGAGGCTGAGCGCGCGGCGGCACGCATGCGCGAACAGGGCGTGCGCGAGCTGGCCGTCATGGGCGAAAACACCGCGCTTCGCTTCGGTATCGCGCTCGGATCGTTCCGCACCCAGGAAGCCGCCAGCAAGCATCTGGCGGACCTGACGCGGATGGGCGTGGCCGGCGCGCGGCTGGCCGACAAGCCGTCGGCGTTGCCCGGCACCCGCTACGTGCTGCGCGGTGTCAGCGCGGCAGCCGGCGGATCGCTGGTGGCCTTGCAGCAGGAAAACGCCGGCACCCGGCTGACCGCCTGCGGCGCGGCGCGCTGAGAAGCGCGCAGATCAGTCGGCGGTCTGCGGCAGCCGCAGTGCGATCTCGCGCATCAGCTCGGGCAGGCGCGCGCGTCGTTGCGCGATCGCATCGGCATGGGATTCGCGCTGGCGCGCGCCCCAGACCGGTTGCGGAAAGTGGGCGTCGTCGGCAAAGCGCGGGATCACATGCCAGTGCACATGCGGCGTCATGTTGCCGAAGCTCGCCAGGTTGATCTTCAGCGGCGCCAGCACCGCGCGCAGCGCGTCCTCGACCGCGAACACCGCGCCCATCACGCGGGCGATCTGACCCGGTTCCAGATCGGTCATTTCGCGCACATGCGCATTGACGATCACGCGGCAGAAGCCGGGGTAGTCAGCATCGTCGACGAGCACCACGCGCAGCAGCGGGTTGCGCAACACCACCGTGCCGCCGTCGGTCGTGCACAGGTCACAGGAGGGGTCAGGTGCCGTCATGTCGTGGATGCGTTGGCTACGCCAGCGATCGGCCAGCGCCGGACGTGGACGTGACGCGGTCGTTGGCGCGGTAGCATGCGAGGATTCGTCAACCGATCAGGATACTCGTCGATGAAGCCGCTCGTTTCCATGCTGTCGCTTTGCACGCTCATTTTGCTGAGCGGCTGCGAGACCACTGCGCCCGCCGCGGGTGCGCAGGCGGGCGCTCAAGCCGCGTCGAAGACGGCCACCAAGCCGCGCTGCGAAAAGCGCGAGGTGACCGGCAGCCGCCTTGCGCGTTGCGACGATGGCGACGTCAAGGTCATCACCGGCGAGGAAATCAAGAACAGCGGCATGCCCACGGGCGGCCCGGGCCGCGGCGCCGAAGGGCGCTGATCGCCGCACATGCGGATCCGCGCTGGCGCGAGTCGCGGCCAGCGCGCACTTACACCAGCACCCGCTCGATCCCGCCGCTGTTGGCGGCCGACACGTACTTGGGCAGCCAGTCCGCGCCCAGCAGGTGGCGTGCCATCTCGACCACGATGTAGTCGGCTGAGGTGCCGCTGTCATCGTCGTAGCGCGACAGGCCCTGCAGGCAGCTCGGGCAGGCGGTCAGGATCTTGACCTCGCCGCCGAAGCCGTCGGCGCGCAGCCGGTCGGCGGCGCGCGTCATCTCCTGCTCCTTGCGGAACCGCACCTGGGTGGCCACATCGGGCCGGGCCACCGCGAACGTGCCGCTTTCGCCGCAGCAGCGGTCGTTCTTCTCGATACGGGTGGCGTCGGCGGTGGCCACCAGCGCATTGACCGTCTTCAGCGGGTCCTGCTGCTTCATCGGGCTGTGGCAGGGGTCGTGATACATGTAGCGCACGCCCTGCACGCCCTCCAGCCGCACGCCCTTCTCCAGCAGGTACTCGTGGATGTCGACGATCCGGCAACCCGGGAAGATCTCCTCGAACTTGTAGCCCTGCAACTGGTCGTAGCAGGTGCCGCAGCTCACCACCACGGTCTTGATGTCCAGGTAGTTCAGCGTGTTGGCCACGCGGTGGAACAGCACCCGGT
>CAZTUT010000102.1:0-10579 GCA_964616395.1 uncultured Burkholderiaceae bacterium | reverse complement strand
CTACTCGGGAATCGCGACTGCCACTGAAGCGGCAGCGGTCGGCGTCGTCGGTGCGCTCGCCATCTCCGCTGTGCAACGTACGCTGACCTGGCAGACCTTCAAGGAGTCGCTGCTGGGCGGCACGCGCCTTTACTGCATGATCGCGCTGATCCTCGCAGGCGCGGCCTTCCTCACGCTGTCGATGGGCTACATCGGCCTGCCACGCCATCTGGCCGAGTGGATCGCCGGTCTGGGCCTGAGCAAGTTTGAGCTGCTGCTGGTCCTGATGCTGTTCTACATCGTGCTCGGGTGCTTTCTCGATGGCATCTCGATGGTCGTGCTGACGATGGGGGTCATCCTGCCCACCATCCAGGCGGCCGGCATCGACCCGCTCTGGTTCGGCATCTTCATCGTGATCGTGGTTGAAATGGCACAGATCACGCCACCGGTCGGGTTCAACCTGTTCGTTCTGCAGGGCATGACCGGCAAGGAGATCAGCTATATCGCCCGGGCCGCCCTGCCGTACTTCTTCGTCATGCTGCTGGCCGTTTTGCTGCTTTACGCGTTCCCGCAGATCGTCACCTGGCTTCCGTCACAGATGAAGCTGTAGGGGCTGCGCTGCGCCCGGCGTGCAGCAGCCACGGTCGGCGATCGCTCTACAATCCGCGCATGTTGCTCTGTAGCGCGTCCACCGTTTCATGCATGTAGCCGTCGTTGGAGGCGGCGTTGTCGGCATCGCAACCGCCTACTGTCTTCGCCGCCATGGCTGCGAAGTGACCGTCTATGACCGTCATCGTGGCGCTGCGCAGGAGGCCAGTTTCGCGAGCGGCGGCGTGATCTGCGCGGCGGTGGCAGCCCCATGGGCGGCACCTGGCGAGCCGTCGCGGCTTCTGGCGGCCCTGTTCAGATCCCGTGCACCGTCGCGCGCCGTTCCGCGACTCGATGCAGTCCATTGGCGCTGGCTGCGCCGCTTCATCTCCGAGTCACGCCTTGATCGATTCAGGTCGAATCTCGAAAGACTGACGCGCCTCGCTGCCTACAGCCGTGAGCAGTTGCAGGCAGTTCATGCTCGGCATGCCATCGACTACGAACGTCAGGCCGGGCTATTGCAGCTTTTCCGCAGTGAACGTGATCTGGAACGGCACCAGGCGACCCGCAGCATCTTGCAGGATCTCGGCGTCGCGCAGCAGGTCCTGTCGCCAGCCGAGTGCCGGACGGTCGAGTGCGCAATCAATGAGCACAGTACGCTGGCCGGAGGCATTCACTACCCCGATGACGAAACCGGCAACTGCGCCTACTTCGCACGCCGTCTGAAGGAAGTCGCGGAGCGCGACGGCGTGCGCTTTTCGTTCGGACTGCAGATCAAGGGGCTCGACATCCAGGGCGGGCGCGTCGCTGGCGTGCTCACCGAGGCAGGACAGCATGCGTACGAGGCGGTGGTGGTTGCCGCCGGCGCCGCGTCCGGCTCGCTGCTCGCGGCGGCGGGCGTGCCGTTACCACTCGTGGGTGTTGTCAGTTACTCGGCCACTGCCAACATCACGCGCCATGAACTTGCGCCGCTGCAGTCCATCGCCGATGCGTCGGCCGGCGTCAGCGTCGCGCGTATGGGGCGGCGACTTCGCATCGCCGGCATGGCGCGGCTGGGACCAGGAACGGCACAGGTGACCGACCGTGCCGCCAGGTATCTTCTCGATGCAGCACGCCACTGGTACCCGGGAGCCGCCGCCTTCAACGAAGCGCAGTTCTTCGCAGGCATGCGAGCGGACCTGCCCGACGGGCTGCCGCTTCTGGGCGCTTCGCCCGTGCCCGGGCTGTTTGTCAATGCTGGCCACGGCAATGCCGGCTGGACCGTCGCCTGCGGTACCGCGCAGATCGTGGCGGACGTGGTCACCGGCCGTACACCGCAGATTGACGTTGCGGGACTGGGATTCGATCGTTTCCTGCGCAGCACGCCAACGGCCGGCGCCAAAGGCTGATCGATACGGGCCCGCCGATGCGCTCCCACGCTGCCGCGATTGCACTGCACGACGCAGCCTCGCTGCGCATCATCGAGCGCGAGGCCGCTTCTGCACTTCCGCCGGGAACGTTGATGACGAGGGCGGGAGAAGCAGCAGCGCGCTGGATCGTCGGCCGCCATCCGTTGGCCCGTCGCATTCGTATCTGGTGCGGCCCCGGCAATAACGGCGGCGATGGATATGCCTGCGCGCTTGCGCTGCGCGCGCGCGGACGCGACGCGCACTGCATCGCCACTGCCGAGCCCGCCACCGACGACGCCAGGCAGGCTGCGAAACGCTGGACGGATGCTGGGGGTGCCACGCTGCCGCCCGTGCAGACAAGCACAGCGCCGCGTCCCGACCTCGTGGTCGACGCGCTGTTCGGGCTTGGTGTCGCGCGCCCGCTGGCGCTGCCCTGGAGCGACTGGGTCGATGCGATCAATCGCTCCGCAGTCCCGGTCGTGGCGCTGGACGTTCCGACCGGGCTCGATGCGGACCGCGGCGTCTGGATTGGTGGCCAGCCCGGCGTCCACGCATCGGAAACGGTCTCATTCCTCGGCGCCAAGCCGGGGCTGTTTACCGCTGACGGTGTGGATGCCTGCGGACAGGTGGTAATCGACGATCTCGGCGTCACGCTTCCTCCCGCAGACATGCAGTTGAACGCGCCCGACCAGTTTGCGGCGTTGTGCGCGCAGCGCGTGCGCAACTCGCACAAGGGCCGGTTCGGAGATGTACGGGTGATCGGCGGTACTGCCGGCATGTGCGGTGCTGCACTGCTGGCAGGCCGCGCCGCGCTGCGGCTCGGCGCCGGTCGCGTTCACGTTGATCTGCTGGACCCGGCGTTGCGAGTCGATCCGCAGGCGCCAGAGCTGATGCTGCGCAACCTGCCTGAGATGGAGGCGCCGGAGTCGATTGCGGTCGTGGGCTGTGGCCTGGGTGTCGATGCGGCCGGGCGAGCGGCGCTGTCGGCTGCCCTCGCCCGCAGCGAACCCTGCGTGATCGATGCCGATGCACTGAATCTGATCGCCTCGGATCCACAATTGCGTGCCCAGGCCAGGTCGCGGATTGGCGGTGCAACGATCCTCACGCCGCACCCGCTCGAAGCGGCGCGGCTGCTCGGCATTCGCGGGGCAGATGTTCAGGCCGATCGCCTGCAGGCTGCGCGCGCGCTGGCACGCGAGTTCAATGCCTGGATCGTGCTGAAGGGGGCAGGCACGATCGTCAGCGGCGCAAGCCGCACCTGGATCAACCCAACCGGCTCTGCGGCGCTGGCCACTGCCGGCAGCGGCGACGTATTGGCCGGCATGATCGGCGCGCTGCTTGCGCAGGGCTTTGATGCGCGCTGCGCAACGCTCGGTGCGGTCTGGCTGCATGGAAAAGCGGCCGACGACGTCGGGGCGGATGTTGGCCTGGTCGCAGACGAGATTGCGCCGCTGGCGGCAGCCTCGCTAGCCCGCCTCAGGCGCGCCTAGCTGATTCGCCGCCCTGCCGCCAGTTCGATGCGGCGACCGCAGGCAGAGGCAATCTGCGCATCGTGTGTCACCAGAATCAGCGTGGAACCGGTTTCGCGGTTCAGATCGAACATCAGCGTCATCACTGCCTCACCGGTGCGCGCGTCGAGGCTTCCAGTCGGCTCGTCGGCCATCAGGATCGGCGGTCGTGCCACGAACGCGCGCGCCAGCGCAACGCGCTGCTGCTCGCCGCCGGATAACGTGCGCGGATAGTGGTCGAGTCGCTGCCCCAGCCCGACCCGCTCCAGCAGGCTGCGCGCGGCCTGCTGCGGGCTGCCACCGGCCGGATTGCGGCCCGACAATTCGATGGGCAGCAGCACGTTTTCCAGCGCTGTCAGATGTGGAAGCAACTGGAACGACTGGAACACGAAGCCGATCTTCTCGGCACGGAGCTGGGCGCGCGCGTCTTCATCGCGCGTGAACAGATCAGCGCCGAAGATCGAAACGCTGCCGCGCGTCGGCAGATCGAGACCCGCAAGCAAGCCCAGCAGGGTCGACTTGCCCGAGCCGGAAGCGCCCACGATGGCGACGGTCTCACCGGCTTCAACCGACAAGCTGATATCGTCAAGAATCGTCAGGCTGCCCGTTGCGTCGGACACGATCTTGGTCAGTCCCTTTACCTCGATGGCGACAGCAGCGGTCATCGGCCTGATGCCTTTCCTGATGCGAGAAGATGAATCGACGTTTGGATAAGCGCCGCCGCGCGCTGGTAGGCGGCTTCGCGTGCAGTCTGCTCAGCGCTGGGGCCGCAGCGCAGCCCAGGCCTGCATCCGCCACGATTCTCGTGCTTGGCGACAGCCTGTCGGCCGAGTACGGTCTGGCGCGCGGGACCGGCTGGGTCCGGCTGCTCGAACAGCGTCTCGAAGCACGGCGTGGACCAAAGTATACGGTCGTCAACGCGAGCATTTCGGGCGAGACCACAAGCGGCGGCGTGACCCGGCTGCCCCAGCTGCTCGCTGCGCACCGTCCGGCGATCGTCATCATCGAATTGGGCGCCAATGACGGACTGCGCGGGCTGCCGATCGACGTCATGCGCGCGAACCTCAAAGCCATGGCCGAGGCAGCGCGCGACGCCGGCGCGCGGGTGCTGATCGTCGGCATCCGGGTTCCCCCGAATTACGGTCGCGAGTATGCAGAGCGGTTCCATGCCAGCTTTGCCGAAGTTTCACGTCAGACACGCGCCGCCCTCGCGCCGTTCCTTCTCGATGGCATTGCCGAGGACCTGACAATGTTTCAGGCCGACCGGATCCACCCGAATGCCAAAGCGCAGCCGCGGATGCTGGAAAACGTCTGGCCGCATCTGTCGCCGCTGCTGGCGCGTTGAACGACGATGGATCGCCCCCCTATTCCCTGGTCGCAGGCCGCACAGGCGCTTGATCACTTCGACGCGATCATCGACGTCCGCAGTCCGGGCGAGTTTTCAATCGATCACATCCCCGGTGCAATCAACGCGCCGGTCCTCGACGATGCGCAGCGCGCAGAGATCGGCACCCTGCACAAGCAGGTATCCGCGTTCGACGCGCGGCGACGTGGCGCAGCACTGGTGGCAGCCAACATCAGTCGTCAGCTGGAACAGCAGTTCGCTGACAAGCCACGAGACTGGCGACCGCTGGTGTACTGCTGGCGTGGCGGGCAGCGCAGCGGCTCGCTGGCAACGGTCATGGCGCGCGTGGGCTGGCAGGTCGCCCGCCTCGAAGGCGGCTATCAGGCCTATCGCCGCGGCGTTCTGGCGGATCTCGAGACGCTTCCCGAGCAGTTCACGCTGCGCGTGATCTGTGGGACAACCGGCAGCGGCAAGAGCCGGCTGTTGTCTCACCTGCTCGACGCAGGCGCACAAGTCCTCGATCTCGAGCGGTTGGCGAATCACCGCGGCTCGGTGCTGGGCGCGATGCCGCAGTCGCCGCAACCATCGCAGAAGCTGTTCGAGAGCCGCATCTGGAGCGCGCTGCGCAGCTTCGATCGCGGGCTGCCGGTGTTTGTCGAGTCAGAAAGCCGAAAGGTCGGCAATCTGCGCGTGCCGGATGCGCTGATCGGCCAGATGCGGGCGGCCGACTGCATCGTGCTCGATCTACCCCGCGCTGAACGGGTCAGGCTGCTGCGAGAGGAATACCTGCACTTCGAGCAGACGCCGCAGGCGCTGCATGCGCAGCTCGACTGCCTGACCGCGCTACACGGCCGTGCGACCATCGATGAATGGAAAGCGAGAGCCGACGCGGGGGACTGGGATGGGCTCGTCGATCGGCTGCTGGCAGAGCACTACGACCCCGCCTACCACCGCTCGATCGCGCGCAACTTCAGCCGTATCGCCACTGCCCATCACGTGCAGGCAACGGATGCCGGCACCCAGGCGTTCGACCGGATTGCCAACGCGCTCACGCGTCAGCACGCTGCTGCCCGTCTCGCCTGAATTGCGACCACGCCAGCGGCCTGCGGCGCACGTCACGCCGACCGGCAGCGGGTCCAGGCGAGTGTCAGGCTAACGGTGACCGTGCGCGGATAACCGCTCAGGGCTTGGGAGCCGCCTTCTTGTCGGCCTTGTCCGCCGCAGTCTTCGCCTCGTCGGTCGTGGCCGTCTTGGCGACGATCACTGCCTTGTGCTTCGTACGAAGCGAAGCGATATAGGCTGCGTCGTCGGCAGCACCGAAAACCTGCCCGAGTGCGCGAGCCTGCTGCTGATCGCGTGCCGGATCAGACTTCTCGGGCAGCCTGCTCGACAGCACCTGGAATACGCCGTAGGTGCCGCCATCGAGCTCAGCGCCCACGTAGGTGGGCAACTTGTCGCCCGGAACCCGCATCAGCGCGGCGACTGCAGCGGCAGGCAGCCCCTGCGTTTGCGCGCGTCCCACCGTCCGCGCTGCGGAGAACCCGGCATCAGACGGCGCACTTTGCAGCGCTGCGAGTTTCCGCTCACCGGCCTCGCGAGCCAGCCGAGAGGCTTCGCGCTGCTCGAGCGTGGCCTTCACGAGATCCCGCACCTCTGTCAGCGGACGAACTGCCGCCGGACGATGCTCGATCACACGCGCCGCCACCAAGGTATTGGGAGCGACTTCAATCGCTTCGGTATTGCGCTTCTTGCTGAGCGACTCGGCGGCAAACAGTGCCTCGATCACCCTTGGCGTGAAGATCTGCGGCACACCGGGCCGCGCCGGCACACCGGCTCGCGTCAGCGACTCGACAGTCAGCACCGAGAGCTTGAGTCGATCGGCAACCGGCTTCAGGCTGTCCGCCTGTTCATAGACGCCGTTGGTGAACTGCTCAGCCACCTCGGCGAACTTCTTGCCCGCCTGCTCGCGCTTCAGGTCGGCCTCGATCTGCGCCTTGACCTCGCCAAACGGCTTGGCCTGCGCCGGCTTGATGCCGGTCAGGCGGATGATGTGGAAGCCAAAGTCGGTTTCGACAACATCGCTGATCTGTCCGTCCTTCAGGCTGAACGCTGCGGCCTCGAAGGGCTTGACCATCATGTTGCGACCGAACCAGCCCAGGTCGCCGCCCTGCGCAGCCGAGCCCGGATCCTTCGACTGCTCGCGCGCGAGTTTCTCGAACGCGCCCGGATTGGCGCGCACCTGCGCCAGCAGTTCATCGGCCTTCTTGCGCGCGCCGTCTTTGTCCTTGGCGCTTCCATTGTCACCCGCCGTCAGAAGGATATGACTGGCGCGACGCTGTTCTTCCTGACCATACCGCGAAAGATTCTGCTCGTAGTAGGCGCGGGCGTCAGCCTCGACCACTGGCGGAAGCTGTCCTGCGACGTCGTCAAGCGAAAGAATCGCATACTCGGCCTTCACCGACTCGACAGTCTGGAAGTCCTTGGTGTTGGCGTCATAAAAGGTCTTGATCGCCTCCTCGGTGATCGCGACCTTCGACCGGAAGTCCTTGGGATCGAAGCGCAGTTCGCGCACTTCACGCGTCTCCTCTGCAAGCCGGCGTACCTGCTCGGAGAGCGCACGCGGGACGATTGCAGATGCCGCGACTGCCTGCAGAAGCGTCTGCCGCGCCAGATCACCGCGGACACGCTCCTCGAAGCCCAATTCGGTCAGGCCCTGTGCTGCAAGCAGTTGCTTGTAGCGCTCGTAATTGAACTTGCCTTCGACCTGAAATGCAGACTCGCTGGCCAGCACCTGTCGCAACTGTTCGGCGCTGATCATCACGTGCTCGCGCTCGACCTCGCGCTGCAATGTGCGCTCGGCAACCAGGCTGTCAAGCGCAGCGGCGCGCGCGGCAGGCGTATCGAACATGCGTGGATCGAAGTTGGCGCCAAACATTCCGCGCAGTCGATCGATCTGCTGGCGGTGGGCGGCGTCCCATTCCGGCTGGGTGATCGCCTGACCATCCACCTTGGCCACAGCGTTATCGCCGTCGACGAAACGGTTATAGCCGTAGATACCGGTGACCACGAAAGACGGGAACACCAGCAGCAGCAGGAACAGCATCAGCCAGCGGCGATGCGAGCGAATGGAATCAAACATCCTCGATCCCTCGATGGCCCGGCAAGGTCGGGCGCATGATGCATGGACAACAAAAAAGGCGAACCGCGGTTCGCCTTGATCGTTGGTGGCGGAGTGGACGGGACTCGAACCCGCGACCCCCGGCGTGACAGGCCGGTATTCTAACCGACTGAACTACCACTCCTGAAACTACGCTTGCAGCTGACTTGTTGGTGGGTGCTGAGAGGCTCGAACTCCCGACCTACGCCTTGTAAGGGCGCCGCTCTACCAACTGAGCTAAGCACCCTTCGTCCGCCCGACCGCGCCACTGTCTGCTCAACAGCGCCAGCCGCTGCGCTGACAATCGCCGTGCCGCCCGATACTGCGAAGACCGCTAGTTTACAAAATCTTTGAGCGCTTTGCCGGCGCGGAACTTCGGAATCTTCGCCGCCTTGATCTTGATGGCCGCACCAGTCTTCGGATTACGCCCGGTACGAGCCAGCCGTTTGCCGACGGTGAAGGTACCGAATCCGACCAGCGTCACCGGCGTCCCCTTCTTGAGCGAACCGCGGATACCGCCCATCATCGCCTCGAGCGCGCGGCCCGCCGCTGCCTTGGAAATGTCAGCCTGCTTGGCGATGTGGTCGATCAGGTCGGTCTTGTTCACGGATGTCCCCTGAAGATGTTCTCTTGTCGGTTGCGCGGTCGTCTGGACGACTGCGGCGAAAGGTGGATCGCGATCGAGCACCTGATCGCAACGCAGGCCCGAGGACGCTGCGGCAAAAACAGCGCTCAGATCCCTTGAATCCCTGCGGTATTCAACCGCGCGCAACAGTCAGTGTCAAGCAAGCGCAGCCGCATGCCGAGGCTAAATCACGCCCGGTGCGGTTGTCCGCTTCCTGACCTTGCAACCCAGCAGCACAGCCGGGCAACAGGAACGGCGAAGGGGCGACGCAGAACGAACGAAGGGCACCCGCAGGTGCCCTTCGTGTCGAGCGCAGCGGTATCGCTGCCGCCGTCAGTGCTTGATGCTGGCCGCTTCGGCCGCCGGCCCCGGGGCCGCAGGCGCAACGGCAGCAGTCTCGTCGTCGGGCAAGGCCACCGGCTGACGCTGCAGCGCAATCTCGAGCACCTTGTCGATCCAGCGGACCGGCAGGATTTCGAGACGGTTTTTCACGTTGTCCGGGATGTCGGCCAGATCCTTGACGTTTTCCTCCGGGATCAGGACCGTCTTGATGCCACCGCGGTGGGCCGCCAGCAGCTTTTCCTTGAGCCCACCGATCGCCAGGACCTCACCGCGCAGCGTGATCTCGCCCGTCATCGCCACGTCCGGACGCACCGGAATGCCCGTCAGGCTCGAGACCAGGCCCGTGGTGATCGCAATGCCGGCGCTCGGTCCGTCCTTGGGCGTAGCGCCTTCCGGGAAGTGAATATGGATATCGCTCTTCTCGAAGGCCTCGTCCTTGATGCCCAGACGTCGCGCGCGGCTTCGCACAACCGTGCGGGCGGCTTCGACCGACTCCTTCATCACGTCGCCGAGCGAACCCGTACGGATGATGTTGCCCTTGCCCGGCATGATCGCCGACTCGATCGTCAGCAGTTCACCGCCGACCTCGGTCCAGGCGAGCCCGGTGACCCGGCCAATCTGCGCTTCCTTCTCGGCCATGCCGAAGGTGAAGCGGCGCACACCCAGGAACTTGTCGAGATTGCGCGGTGTCACGCGGGTCTTCTTTTCGCCTTCCTTGAGCAGCGCGTTCTTCACCACCTTGCGGCAGATCTTCGACAGTTCGCGCTCGAGCGCGCGCACACCCGCCTCGCGCGTGTAGTAGCGAATGATGTCGCGCACGGCAGCGTCGGAGACGTCAAGCTCGCCCTTCTTCAGTCCGTTGTTCGTCATCTGCTTGGGCAGCAGGTAGCGCAGCGCGATGTTGGTCTTCTCGTCCTCGGTATAGCCGGACAGCCGGATCACTTCCATCCGGTCGAGCAGCGGCGCCGGGATGTTCATCGTGTTGGCGGTGGCCACGAACATCACGTCGGACAGGTCGTAGTCGACCTCGACATAGTGGTCGACGAAGGTGTGGTTCTGCTCCGGGTCCAGCACCTCGAGCAGCGCCGACGAGGGATCGCCGCGGAAGTCCTGACCCATCTTGTCGACTTCGTCGAGCAGGAACAGCGGGTTGCGAACACCCACCTTGGACAGGTTCTGCAGGATCTTGCCCGGCATCGAGCCGATGTAGGTGCGGCGATGACCACGAATCTCGGCCTCGTCGCGCACGCCACCGAGCGCCATCCGCACGAACTTGCGATTCGTGCTCTTGGCGATCGACTGGCCAAGCGAGGTCTTGCCCACGCCCGGAGGCCCGACCAGGCACAGGATCGGCGCCTTCAGGCGATCGACCCGCTGCTGGACCGCGAGGTACTCGACGATGCGTTCCTTGACCTTCTCCAGGCCGTAATGGTCTTCATCAAGGACCTTCTGCGCATTGGCCAGATCGTTGTTGATCTTGCTCTTCTTCTTCCACGGCAGGTTGATCAGCGTGTCGATGTAGTTGCGCACGACGGTCGCCTCCGCCGACATCGGCGACATCAGCTTGAGCTTCTTGAGCTCGCTCTCGGCCTTGGCGCGCGCCTGCTTGGGCATGCGCGCCGCCTTCACCTTCTTGTCGAGTTCGTC
>CAZTUT010000101.1:0-10588 GCA_964616395.1 uncultured Burkholderiaceae bacterium | reverse complement strand
GGAAACTGGCGCAGGTATTCAAGCGCCGCACGCGTCCCATACGAGCCGCCCCAGAGGTTGATCTTGTCGGCGCCGAGTCGGGCGCGGACCGCATCGAAGTCGCGCACGGCGATCCAGGTGGCGTACTGGCGCGGATCCGCATCCTTCTCGGTTGCCTGAACGCAGGCGGTCAGCCGGTCGATGGCGCCGCGCAGGTCGGCCAGTTCGCTGAGTCTCGCTGCAGCGACGGGCGCGTCGCAGTGCAGCGCATTGGAGCGGCCGGTTCCGCGCTGGTCGATGAAGACGATGTCGCGTCGCGCGTTGATACGTGCCAGCACCGCCTGCATCTGGCCCGCGATCTGGATCGCCGACTGGCCCGGTCCGCCCGCCAGCACGAACAGCGGGTCGGGCTCCTTGATCCGCGCCTGCGCCGGAACGACGGCGAAGTGGATGTCGATCTGCCGGCCACCGGTTGCATCGGGATTCTCCGGCACGCTGACCGATCCGCAGCGGACTTCGCGCTCGATGCCCTTGAGCCGGCAGGCAGTCGTTGCCGGGCTCGCCTGGGCCGCTGACTCGAGGGGCCATGACAGCGCTGACAAGCCGAGAACCGCCGCCGTTGCAGCCAGCACTGACCAGTGGCGCATCGTGCAGCGGGTCGCGGCTGCGCAGGCAGGAGGGCGGGAAGTACTCATGGAGGCGCAGCGTAGCCGGGCTGATCGCGCGGGCTTGCGCAAAGCGACCAACCGCGTCCGAGACGGCATGAAACGCCGGCCGTGCGGCACCGGCGATCGATCGGGCCGTCCGCTTCGGCGATCAGTCTTCGAGTTCGGCGCGCGCCAGTTCGACGTCGAGCCGTTCCATCGCATCGAGCGGTTCGCAGGCGGCCGCCTCGGCATAGAGGGCCTCCGCCTTGGCGAGCGCCTTCTTGCCGTCGAGCATCACCAGGCCGTTGGCCATCTCGATGCGAGCGATGGCCGAATCCGGGTTGAGCTTGAGCGCGGTGTCGAAGTGCTTGAGACCGGTGTCTTTCTTCGCGCCGTAGGTCAGGCCGCCGACCATGGCGCCGACCTTGTCGATGATCTCGGCGTGGTACGTACCCAGTCCAATATGCGCATCGGCATGCTTGGGCGCAAGCTTCAGTGCGGTCTCGAGCGATGTCTTGACGCGCCCGCCGATGCCGGCCGCCAGCGCCTTGGCGATGCTGATGCCCTGGGCATAGCGGCCCAGGGCGTACGCATGCCAGTAGAACGCGTTGGCATTCTTCGGCTCAGCGGCCTGCTGCTGCTCGGCGCGCTCGGCCACCTGCTCGAACAGTGCCAGCTTGGTCTTGTCGTTTTCTTCGAGGTAGTTGGCGTAGATCGACGTGGCCTTGTTCGCTACCACGATTCCCGCACCGCCGGCCTTCAGGCCGAGCTCGGCGGCCTTCTGGAAGTCGCCGGCATGGAAGGCGATCCATGCGTCGACCACCGCATCGTCCTTGGGATAGGGCTCCGCGTCGCCCCGGTGCAGGCGATCCCAGTGCTTCTTCAGCGTCGCAGCGGTCTGCAGGTACTTCTTGTCGGTGTAGGGGAACTTGGCCCAGCTCTTCGCCATGATCGCGGCTCTCCTTGGTCGGTCCTGTTTCCGGGGGCGGGTTCGAACGGTCGATGATTGTGCCCTGAAGATCGCAACGCGCTCGCTCAGGGGCTCAGGTAGGCCGCGGCCAGCCGCTCGAACAGCGCGCGCGCGTCACCGACCAGATAGGGTGCCGTCAATGCCAGCACCTGATAGCAGCCGCGCGATACCGCCTGGCCGATCACTTCGGGCTCGGAAAAGTGGCGTGGGTCGAGCACATACTGATACGAGACCCAATAGGTGGCCACCACCACCATGTTGGTCGCCAGTGCTTCGATCTCGGCCTTGCCCGCCTTCAGCTCGCCGCGTTGCGCCAGGCCGTTGCACAGCCAGCGCGCCATCGCCACCTTTTCGCCCAGCAGCGACTTGAAGCGCATCTCCAGCTTGCGGCTGTTGATCAGCAGGTTGTTCAGGTCGCGGTAGAAGAAGCGGTACTTCCAGATCAGCTCGAACAGCATGTGCAGGAACAGCCACGCATCCTCGACGTTGGGCGGCCGCTGGCCCTGGTTCGACTTGGGCACCGCCAGCAGCTTGTCGAGCTCGCGCTCGAACTGCTGGAAGATGCTCTCGATGATGTCGTCCTTGTTCTTGAAGTGGTAGTACAGGTTTCCCGGCGAGATCGCCATCTGCTCGGCAATCAGCGTGGTGTTGACATTGGGCTCGCCGAAGTCGTTGAACAGACGCAGCGACAGATCGAGG
Organism: uncultured Burkholderiaceae bacterium; assembly: GCA_964616395.1. Classification (GTDB taxonomy): domain Bacteria; phylum Pseudomonadota; class Gammaproteobacteria; order Burkholderiales; family Burkholderiaceae_F; genus JALHMQ01. Next base: position 8,293 of record CAZTUT010000101.1, on the reverse strand, counting down.
ATGCGTTCGCGGGTACGGCGCGGCGGCTTGCGTTCCATGGACAGGCGCCCGTGGTCGGGCTCTCAGGTTGTGCGCTTGCGCATTATGCGTGCGCGCCGCGGCTGCGGGGCGCTGACCGCTGGCCTCGCATCACGCGTAGACGTGGCGCAGGTAGCGGTCCAGGTCGTCGAGCGTATGCCGTAACTGCCGCGTGGCGTCCGCACCGCGCAGCTCGAACAGCCCTTCGCGCTGGCGCCGGATGCTCTTGACCAGTGACATCGACTCGTCGCGCAGCACGTCGACATCGATCGAAATGCCGTGGCGCGCCAGCCTCGGCGCCAGATCGTGCCGGCGCTCCCACAGCTCGTGACGCGTCTTCTGATAGGCGTGTTCGCACAGCCGGCGCCGGCTCGAATACGAAAACAGGTTGGTGAAGAACATGTCGGCATCGGAGCGGTTCGGCTCGAACAGCACGATGTCGGTATCGGGGTACACGGTCTTGTAGCGTTCCATTCCGGTGTCGAGCCGCGAATGGATGATCGACCGGTAGGTCTGCGCCAGCACGACCGGCAGGCCGCCTTCGACCAGCTTGCCGAGCCGGTGATCGCGGTCGCGCGCCCGGTGGGTTGGCCGCGAGTCGTACGGCACCAGCGGATTCAGGCAGAACAGCAGGTCGATGTCGTGGTCGAGCGCGACCGATGCATGCAAAGTCTTACGCAGCGCGCCATCGACGAAATAGCTGCCGTCGATCTTGACCGGTGGGAACACGCCCGGCAATGCGGCCGACGCCTGCACGGCGGTGGAGATCGGCACGTGCTCGGTGCCCGGCGCACCGAAGGGAACGGACTCGCCGGTATCCAGATCGGTGGCAACCAGGTACAGCTTATGCGGAAGCTGGCGGAAGTCGTTGCTTCGGCCCGGCTGGTCGAACACGCGCTTCAGGTAGCGGTCGACTTCGGCGCCGCTGAACATGCCGGTGGGGATGGCGCGGCCGAGGCGCTCGATCGAGCCCATCAGGTTGCCGGGCCGAACCACGTAGTTCCAGGCGGCCTGAGCCGCCAGCGGGGGCAGCGAGCGCAGCCGCTCCCAGTACTCGCGCAGCGCGGGCCGCAGCAGGATCGCCGGATCGAAGCGGTCCGCGTTGCGATGGCCCTCGATGAACAGCCGCGACATCTGGTGCGGCGTGATGCCGTTGACCAGTCCTGCCGCGATGAAGGCGCCCGCGCTGACGCCGACGTAGACGTCGGCGTGATTGAAGTCGATGCCTCGCAGCGACTCGCTCAGCGCGGCCAGCGCGCCGATCTCGTAAATGGCGCCAAGCGGCCCACCGCCCGCCAGCGCCAGCCCGATCCGCGGCACCCGGGTTGCGGGCGGGTGACTCGCAACCTTGCGCTTGCTTCGAACCCGGGGCGCCTTTGATGCCATTCGGTGTCGGCGATCAGTCGAGCGTCAATCGAACGCAGGCAGGTGCCGGTCCACGCCAGGCGCCAGCGCCCCGCCGTGCCCGGTCTGCCCGCGATGCGATCTCAGGCAGACGCCTTACGAGCCGGTGTCGCGGCGCGCTTGCGCGGCGCGGCCGGCTTGCGAGTACGGGCAACCGGCTTGGCCCCCGACAGCTTCTGAACGCTTGCAGTCAGTTTTTCGACGCGCTCGGTCAGCTCGGTGATTTCCTTGTTGGTCGGCACGCCCAGGCGCGTCAGCGCGCGCTCGACGCGCTCTTCGAAGACAGTCTCCAGCTTGTCCCAGGTGCCGGTGGCCTGCTTCTGGAAGCCGCCAGCCAGCTTGCCGACGCGGCTCGTCACTTCATTCATCTTGTCTTCCGTCACGCGCATCGTGCGCTTCTGGATCGAATTGCCTTCCTTGACCAGGGCGTTGAAGACCTTCTGACCTTCTTCCTGCGCCTTGGAAAACGCGCCGAGACCGGCCAGCCAGATCTGCTGTGCCGAGTCCTTGATCGCATCGGCGAGTTGGCTATCGCCAGCGCTGGACTTGGCAAGGGCCTTGAGTTTCTTGACCATCGAGTGCTCCTGTTGAATCGGTGAGAACAGCGCGAAGTCTAGGGAGGCTGTGCCGAGCGCGTGCACTAAATTGCTAGAGGTGCTCCTCTATCCGGTCTATCCGGCGCAAGGACGCCCATGTAATCTTCACGGCAGTCGCGCCGCTCGGGAGTTCGTTCGCACCGATCGCAAGCGCGCGCCGCCGCACGCACGCTGCCGCGGACGATGCGATAGACAACTCGACAAGGGGACATCCATGGAGTACTTCGTCACCGGGGCCACCGGATTCATCGGCAAGCGGCTGGTCAAGAAACTGCTGGCGCGGCGGGGCAGCGTCGTCCACTACCTGATCCGGCCCGAAAGCGCCGACAAGATCCCCGCGCTGCTGTCGTACTGGGGCGTGACCGAAGCGCGTGCGAAGGCGGTTCATGGCGACCTGACCCAGCCGCAGCTCGGCGTCGCACGTGCGGAGATCAAGGCACTGACCGGCAAGGTCGATCACTTCTTCCATCTGGCCGCGGTGTATGACCTGAAGGCCGATGCCGACAGCCAGATCGCCGCCAACATCGATGGCACCCGCAACGCGGTGGCACTGGCCAACGCGATCAAGGCGGGGATCTTCCAGCACGTGTCGTCGATCGCCGCCGCCGGCATGTACGAGGGCGTTTTCCGCGAGGACATGTTCGACGAGGCGGAGAACCTCGACCACCCGTACTTCGCGACCAAGCACGACAGCGAAAAGATCGTGCGTAAGGAAGTCAAGGGCGCCTGGCGCGTCTACCGGCCCGGCCTGGTGGTGGGCGACAGCAAGACCGGCGAGATGGACAAGATCGACGGTCCCTACTACTTCTTCAAGCTGATCCAGCGCCTGCGGCAGATGCTGCCGCCGTGGATGCCCACGGTCGGCATCGAAGGTGGCCGCATCAACATCGTGCCGGTGGACTTCGTGGTCGATGCGATCGACCACATCGCCCATGTGAAGGAACAGAACGGCCGCGCGTTCCACATTGTCGATCCGACGCCGTATCGGGTCGGCGATGTGCTCAATACGTTCGCGAAGGCGGCGCATGCGCCGCAGATGTCGCTGCGCGTGAATGCCGCGCTGCTGGGCTTCATCCCGAATAGCGTCAAGAAGGGCATGCTGGCGCTGACGCCGGTACGCCGCATCAAGAACGCGGTGATGAAGGACCTCGGGCTGCCCGACGACATGCTGCAGTTCGTCAACTACCCGACCCGCTTCGACTGCCGCGATACGACTGCGCTGCTGAAAGGCACCGGGATCGAGTGCCCGCGGCTCGAGGACTACGCCTACCGGTTGTGGGACTACTGGGAACGCAACCTCGATCCCGACCTGTTCATCGACCGCACGCTGTCAGGCCAGGTGGCTGGCAAGGTCGTGCTGGTCACGGGCGGCTCCTCCGGCATCGGCCTGGCGGCTGCGCACAAGATCGCCGCCGCGGGCGCGATCACGGTGATCGTCGGGCGCGAGCAGGACAAGCTCGATGCCGCCAAGGCAGAAATCGCAGATGCGCTGAAGGCCGCTGACAACCGTAACGGCGGCAAGGTCGTCACCATCTCGGCTGACCTGGCCGACATGGAAAGCTGCGACCGGCTGGTGGCCGAACTGGTCGAACGGTTTGGTGGCGTCGATGTGCTGATCAACAACGCCGGTCGCTCGATCCGGCGCGGTATCGAGTCGAGCTACGACCGCTTCCACGACTTCGAGCGGACCATGCAGCTCAACTACTTTGGCTGCCTGCGCCTCACGATGGGTCTGCTGCCGCACATGGCCGAGAAGCGCCGCGGCCATGTGGTCAACATCAGTTCGATCGGTGTGCTGACCAATGCGCCGCGCTTCTCCGCCTACGTGGCCAGCAAGGCCGCGCTCGACGCCTGGACGCGCTGCGCGTCGAGCGAGTTCATCGATGTGGGCATCACGTTCACGACGATCAATATGCCGCTGGTGCGCACGCCGATGATTGCGCCGACCAAGATCTACCAGAACGTGCCCACGCTGTCGCCCGAAGAGGCGGCCGACCTGATCGTGCAGGCGATCGTCTACAAGCCGGTTCGTATCGCGACCCGACTCGGCATCTTCGGGCAGATGCTGCACGCGGTGGCGCCGCGCATCGCGCAGATCGTGATGAACACCACGTTCCGCATGTTCCCCGACTCCGATGCCGCCAAGAAACCCAAGGAAGGCGAAAAGCCCAAGGCCACACCGGACCAGATCGCGTTTGCCAACCTGATGCGGGGCATCCACTTCTGATCCTGCGGTACGCCGGCCGGTCCCTCGGACTCGGCCGGCGTCCGGCAATGCTTCGGTTCGCTCAGGACAGGTTGCGGATCAGCGCAAAGACTGCGACCAGTGCCAAGACCAGCACGGTGCTGATCGCAGCCAGCCAGCGGGCGCGCGTTCGGCGGTTCATCGTGGCGTCACACCCAGTCGAAGATCTCGCAGTGGATCCGATGATCAGGCACGTCGAGCCCGGCGAGTGCCTTTTCAACCGAGTGCGTCATCGGGTTCGGGCCGCAGAGGAAATACTCGGTGTGCGCAGCTTGCACCGAGCCCGTCTGCAGATGGCGTGACAGGATCTCCGCAGTGATGAGCCCGGTCTCGCCGGTCCAGCCGGGCGGCGGCTCCAGCAGCACATGCACGATCTTGAGGGTCAGCCGCTGTGCGAGTGCGTCCAACTCTTCGCGCAGTGCGACCCGATCCCAGACCCGGTTACCGTAGAAGAGAATCAGCGGCCGCCGATCGCCGCGGTCGGCGAGGGTGCGCAGCATCGAGATGATGGGCGCGATTCCGATGCCGCCTGCGATGAACACGTAGCGTTCCGCGTCGGGCCGCTCGTCGATGCCGAAGCTGCCGTAGGGCGTATCGACCCACACCCGCTGACCGGGCTGCACATCCTTGATCGTCGCCGTGAAGTCGCCGAGCGCCTTGATCGACAGATCGATCTGCTGCGCTCGCTCTGCGCTGGAGGCAATCGAGAACGGATGCTCCTGCATTGACCACGGCGATCGTGCCAGCGACACCCAGGCGAACTGCCCCGGCTTGAAGGCGGGAATGCTCCCACGCTCCGGCACGAGGCTCAATGTGCAGACTTGGCCGCGGTCCGGCTTGACCGCGACGACGCGCCAAGGCTGACGCAACAGGCGCAACGGACGGAACAGCCGGACCTTCAGCACCAGCCCGAGCCAGAATCCGCCAAAGGCGATCCACAGCGCCTGCTTCCATGGCTGATCGAGGTAGTAGCCGGCGCCCAGAAGATGCCAGCCGGCAAGGGCGAATGCCGCGGTCGACAGCAGCACATGCGTGATCCGCCACGCCTCGTAGGGCAGGGCGATCACACGCCGAAGCAGCGATGTTGCAACGACCAGCGCAAACAGGCCGAGAGCCAACCTGCCCGCGGTCATGTAGCCCTCGGCGCGGCGCGGATCAGCGCTGCCAAGCGCGGCCGGAGCATCCAGGCGCAGCACCAGGTAGTGCCCCAGGAGAAGCAGTAGCGCGCCGATTGCCAGATAGCGGTGAAACGCGTAGACGATGTCGATGCCGAATGGCGCGGTGGCGCGTTTGAAGCGTGCGGTCAGCGAAAACTGCACGCCCATCATTGCCAGCCCGGCATAGCCGAGTGCGATGCCGAAATCCCACCAGAACCCCGCGCCGCCCCCCGTGGCCTGAGGCATCAGCGCGAACAGGGGCAGCGTGACCAGCGCGACGTACAGGGCTGTCCAAAGCGACAGCTCGCCGATCCTGCGGCGCGCTCGGCGTGCAGAGGGTGGGTGCATGGTGTGATCGGGACTCGGTCCAGCCAGCGGTGCAATCAGCGCTTCGCAGAGTGGGCGACGGCGGATCGGCGACTGCGGGGCGCAGCAGCTCGCCGCATTTTCGCCGACTTTGCGCTGTGTGCCGTTGCGATCTTGACGTTGCCGACCATGGCGCGAAAGAAGCACCTTCCCGACCCCGTAGCCCGCTGCCCAGGGCGGTCTGCTACTACCCGAGCAGGACAGTGCGGCCGGATCGGATGACCGGTAGCTGCTTGCCTGTCACAAACCGTCACGAAACGACGACGCGACGACCACTGACGCCCGCAGCGTCGGTTTGCACAATGCCTGCATCGACAACGGCCGCAACGTGACAGGCCCGTCAAACCGATTCGACTGAGGAGAACGTCATGCAGGCAAGCACTGATCGCAACAACGAACAATCCGGCGTCACGCGGCGTCGCGCGCTGGCACGCGTATTCGGGATCGCATTGGCGGGCGCAATCGCGCTGTCCGCATGCGGCGGCGGCTCCGACGGCCCGCCGCCGCCGGCCGTGGCGCCCACGCTGCAGATCGTGATCGCAGGCGAAGGCACGATCGGCGGCGACACGCCGGTCAGCTTCAAATTCAGCGCGCCGGTAACCGGATTCGAAGCCAATCGCGTGCTGATCCAGGGCGGCACCTTCAAGCCCGGCAGCTTCACGCGGATTACCGATGCAGAGTACAGCGCGACGCTGATGCCCCGCGATAACGACAGCGGCACGCTCACGGTCGCCGTGCCGCCCAACGGTTTCTACGATGCAACCTTTACAGCCGGCAATCCGGTCAACTACGTGGCCTCGCGGCCGTTCGATACCGTGCGTCCGCCGACCGAGCCTTTTGTTTCGTTCGAAGACCAGGCACCGGGCGGCGTCGTGGCCGGGCCGCTCAAGCTGACGATCCGCTTCAGCCTCGACGTCGGCGACAGCTTTTCCGTTGGCCGCGTGCTGTTGACGAACGCCACGGTCAGCGAGTTCACCCGTGTCTCGGGCACTGAGTACACGCTGATCGTGAGCCCGATGACGCGCGGCGTGATGGTGGTCGACATCCCGGCGGGCACCGTGGTTGCGAACGTGCCCGGTGGCATAACGAACCAGCGCGGCTGGCAGTGGGGGAAGATCTACATCCCCTGAGCGTTCCGGAGGCTGAGTTGGCGCGGCGGTCTGCCCAGGGAATCGGGCAGATCGCCTTCTTGCGTCTGTGCGCGGGTGCGATCTGTCAGGCGGAGGGCGCTTCGCGGATCGCCCGAACGATCAGCGCCCACGCACGGTGGTCTTCGAGCAGCGCCAGGTGACCCACGCCGTCGATCACGTGATGCTCGGCGTCGGGCAGCAGCGGGCTCGACCGTGGCACGACAAGGTTGTCGTCGGCGGTTGCGATGCAGACGAAGCGTCGACGACGCGCCAGCGTTTCCACACCCGCCAGCGTGTGCAGATAGGCGCTGCCCCGGGCCATCTGCCGCGCATTGGCGCCGTGGCCAAGCCGCCCAAAGATCGTGCCGTGATGCGGCGAGGCCAGCGTGATCACGCGCGAGACCGCGGCGTCGCCATGCTGGCGCAGATACGCGCGGGCCGCGATGCCGCCCATGCTGTGGCAGACGAGGATCGCCTGCGCTGCGCCGCTGGCAGCGCGCAGTCGCCCGACAGCAGCGTGAATCTGGTCTGCATAACCGTCGATCGGCCCGAACACCGGCTCGATGTTCACTGTTGCGACGTTGCAGTCCGCCAGAAGCCGGCTGTCGATCAGCGGCTTCCAGACCGCACGATTGCAGACGTAGCCGGCAATCAGCAGCACGGCGGGCCGCTTCGGGTCGTGCGTGATCGCAGCCTCGGCGAAGGCCGCGCCGAACGGCTGTCGCCAGGCGAAGGCGCGCAGCGAGCACAGCGTTTCACCGAACCAGACGCGCGCCACGGCGAGCGGTGAAGCGCGCGGCTGGCGGGCGTCGACGAGCGCGCCGATGATCAGTTCGATCGCGAGCACCAGCGCCGTGACAACGGCCGGCAGAAGCACGCCAACCAAAGCAGCGGCAATCCAGCCGAAGGATTCCGGCAGGACTGCGCGGGCGAGCAGCGTGCCTGCAACGACTTGCACCAGCAGCGAGATGCGAAGGAACGCTGACAGCGCCATCGGTGGTCTACGTCATGCAGCGCGTCGCGCCGCGTCGATTTCGAGTGTGTCCCACAGCCGCGTGGTGAAGCTGTTGCGGTCGAAGCCGACGAGCCAGGGTTGCATCAGGTCGGCCTGGATACGGTGCACGTGCAGCTTGTACGGCATCCACGCCGCCAGGAGACGGGCCATTTCGCGCAGGATGGCCTGGCGTTCCGGACCGTCGGGCAGTCGGCGACTGCGTTCGTACAGCGCGTCGTAGGCGGGCAGCCGAAAGCGCGCATCGTTGGTCTGCTCGATATTGCCGCTATAGCCAAAGCCGAACAGCGTGTCGGAGTCGGGCTGACCCACCTGCCATCCAAAGCCCCAGATCATCAGCTTGCCGGCGAGCGACTGCTTGAGCA
>CAZTUT010000100.1:6016-10648 GCA_964616395.1 uncultured Burkholderiaceae bacterium | reverse complement strand
CATCGTCGATAATCGCGCCATGCGACTTCGTTTCACCAAGATGCACGGCGCCGGCAACGACTTCGTGATGCTCAACGGCATCGCGCAGCGCATCGCGCTTGCGCCGGCGCAACTGCGACACCTGGCCGACCGCCGCTTCGGCATTGGCGCCGATCAGATCCTGCTGGTGGAGGCGGCCGATCGCGCCGACGTGGACTTTCGCTACCGCATCTTCAACGCCGATGGCGGCGAGGTCGAGCAGTGCGGCAACGGCGCGCGCTGCTTCGTGCGCTTCGTGCATGACCAAGGGCTGACCGACAAGCGGCAGATTCATGTCGAGACCCTGAAGGGCATCATCGAACCCCGGCTCGAAGAGAACGGCGAAGTCACGGTCGACATGGGCGCGCCGCGCTTCGATGAACCGACGGTGCCGTTCGACCCGGCCGGGCTGGTTGCGCGCCCGTCGGGCGCGGCGCGGCTGTGGCCGCTGCCGCTCGGCGATGCGCAGCGCGAGATCATGGTGCTGTCGATGGGCAATCCGCATGCGGTCCAGCAGGTGGCCGACGTGGACGCCGCGCCGGTGACTACCGAAGGCCCGCTGATCGAACACCACGCACGCTTTCCGCAGCGCGTGAACGCCGGCTACATGCAGGTGCTCGACCGCCATGCGATCCGGCTGCGGGTCTGGGAGCGCGGCGCCGGCGAGACGCTGGCCTGCGGCACTGGCGCCTGCGCGGCCGCGGTGGCCGGCATGCGCCAGGGCCTGCTCGACGCACCGGTACGCGTGCAGGCGCGCGGCGGGCAACTGATCATTTCCTGGAATGCGGCCGAGCCCGGCGCGCATGTGTTCATGACGGGGCCGGCGGTCACCGTCTTCGAAGGCGAGATCGAGATCCCATGAAGCACGACGACGTCGCGCAGTTCCTTGCGCAGCACCCCGATTTCTTCGAGCAGCACCCGGAACTGCTGGCCGCGCTGTCGCTGCCGCATCCGCACAACGGTCAGGCGATCTCGCTGGTGGAGCGGCAGTCGATGCTGCTGCGCGGCCGCATCGCTGCGCTTGAAGAGCGGATCCAGCAGATGACAAGCCATGGCGCCGAGAACGACATCATTGCCGACAAGCTGGTGCACTGGTCGCGCGCGCTGCTGGTGCAGTCCGACGCTGCTGCGCTGCCGAGCGTGCTGCTGTCGGAACTGCAATCGATCTTCGCCGTGCCCTACGGCGCGCTGCGGCTCTGGAACGTGCAGCCGCAGTACGCGGAGCTGCCGTGCGCGGCGCCGGTCAGCGATGACGCGCGCCGTTTCACCGCCAGTCTGGTGGCGCCGTTTTGCGGCGCCAATGTCGGCTTCGAGGCGGCGCAGTGGATGCAGGCCGAGGACGACGCGGTGCAGAGCCTGGCGATGCTGCCGCTGCGCGTAGGCGCCAGCACGGACGCCTTTGGCCTGCTGGTGCTGGGCTCGCCCGACAAGACGCGTTTCCACATCACGATGGGCACCGCGTTTCTCACCCGCATGACCGAACTGGCCAGCGCGGCGCTGTCGCGGCTGGCGGCGCGACCGGCATGAGCAATCCGGCGGGCTGCGCGGAGGTTGCAGCGCCGGCGCCGGAGGGTGCCGGCAGTGCTGCTGCCGCGAGCGTCCTGCCCGAGCCGGCCGAGGCCTTCCTGCAGCACCTGATCACGCAGCGGCGCAGCTCAGCAGCGACGGTGACCGCCTACCGGCGCGATCTCGCCTCGCTGGCGGCGCTGCATCCGCAGGCCGACCTGCTGCGCCTGACCCAGGCCGATGTGCGCCGCGCGCTGGCGCGGCTGCAGGCCGGCGGGCTGGCGCCCGCGTCGCTGGCGCGCACGCTGTCGGGCTGGCGCAGCTTCTATCGTTGGCTCGGCGAGCGCCAGCAGGTGACGGCCAATCCGGTGCTGGGCGTGCGGCCGCCGCGGCGCGCGCAGCGGCTGCCCAAGGCGCTGGCGGTGGATCAGGCGGTGCAGCTGGTGGCGCAGGCGCCGGCTGGCAGCGCGCTCGAACTGCGCGACCGCGCGATCGTCGAGCTGTTCTATTCGAGCGGGTTGCGACTGGCCGAACTGGTCAGCCTCGATCTGCGCCACTTCGCGGCTGAGGGCCCGCTGTCAGCGTCGGTGAGCTGGCTCGACCTGCAGGCGCGCGAGGTGGTCGTCACCGGCAAGGGCAAGCGGCGGCGTGCGGTGCCGGTGGGAGCCGCCGCGGTCGAGGCGCTGCAGGGCTGGCTGGCGGTGCGCGACACGCTGGCCGGAGCCGAGCACCGGGCGCTGTTCGTGTCGGCGCGCGGCACCCGGCTGGCGGCGCGCAGCGTCGAGCAGCGGGTGGCGCAACTGGCGCAGCGGCTCGGACTGGGTGTGGCCGTGCATCCGCATGTGTTGCGGCATTCGATGGCCTCGCACGTGCTGCAGTCGAGCGGCGACCTGCGTGCGGTGCAGGAACTGCTCGGCCACGCCAGCATCGCCACCACGCAGATCTACACGCGGCTTGACTGGCAGCATCTGGCCAAGGCCTATGACGCCGCGCATCCGCGCGCGAAGCGGCGGACGCCATGAAGGTCGCCGGCGAACTGATCCTCAAGCCCGGCAAGGAGCGCTCGCTGGCGCGCCGCCACCCGTGGGTGTACGACACCGCGGTGGCGCGCGTGAAGGGCGCGCCCGGCAGCGGCGCCACGGTGGCGGTGCGGTCGAGCGACGGCGCCTGGCTCGCGTGGGCCGCGTTTTCGCCAGACTCCACGCTGCGGGCGCGCTGCTGGAGCTTTGTCGAGAGCGAGCTGATCGACGCCGGCTGGCTGGCAGCGCGGGTGCAGGCCGCGGTGGCGCGGCGCGCGCATCTGGCGGCGCACAGCGATGCGCTGCGGTTGGTGTTTGGCGAGGCCGACCAGCTTCCGGGGCTGGTGGCCGACCGCTACGCGGGCCAGCTCGTGGTGCAGTTCCAGGCCGCCGGCGTGGAGGCGTGGCGCGAGCCGCTGCTGGATGCGCTGTCGGCCGCCACCGGCTGCGCCGACATCTACGACCGCTCCGACAGCGCGACCCGGCAGCGCGAGGGACTGGCGGCTTCGCATGGCGTGGCGCGTGGCGCCGAGCCGCCCGAGCAGGTGGCGGTGCACGAGCACGGCGTGCGCTACGGCGTCGATGTGCGTCGCGGCCACAAGACCGGCTTCTACATCGACCAGCGCGACAACCGAGCGCTGGTGCGCGACCTGGTGCAGCGGCATCGGGCAGCCGGCCGCGCACCGCGTGTGCTCAACTGCTTCTGCTACACCGGCGGCTTCTCGCTGGCCGCCGCCGCCGGCGGCGCGGCGCATGTGCTGTCGGTCGATTCGTCGGCCGAGGCATTGCGGGTGGCGGCCGAAAACGCCGGGCGCAACAGTCAGGACGGCGTGCACCGCTGGCACGAGGCCGACGTGTTCGAGGCGCTGCGCGCGCTGCGGACCGAGGGGCCGACGTTCGATGTGATCGTCCTCGATCCGCCCAAGTTCGCCTCGACCCACCGGCATGTGGACCGCGCCGCGCGGGCCTACAAGGACATCGCGCTGAACGCGCTGCGGCTGCTGGCGCCCGGCGGCTACCTGCTGACCTTTTCGTGCTCGGGCGCGATCGACGTCGACCTGTTCCAGAAGATCACCGCCGGGGCCGTCATCGATGCCGGGGTCGAGTGCCAGTTGCTGCGGCGGCTGGCCGCCGGCGAGGACCACCCGCTGTTGATGACCCATCCGGAGGGCGAGTACCTGAAGGGACTGCTGCTGCAGCGGCTCTAGCCGGCCCGCGGCTGCCGGGCGTGGGCTGCGCGTTTCCGTTTGGGAAACTTTGGCCTGCCTCCCGGCCCCGGTATTGCGCGAGGCCGGCGGCAACGGGGTTTCTATAGAATCCGCCGCCTCGCGCTGTCCCCGGCTTGCCGGCCGGACGGTGAACCTCGCAGGAGCCCCACCATGCAAGTCCAAGAGCCGCTCGTGCCGGTGACCGTGCTGACCGGCTTTCTCGGTGCCGGCAAGACCACGCTGTTGAACCGCATCCTCAAGGAGGAGCACGGCCATCGCATCGCGGTGATCGAGAACGAGTTCGGGCCCGAGGGCATCGACAACGAGCTGCTGGTGACCGACACCACCGAGCAGATCGTCGAGATGAACAACGGCTGCATCTGCTGCACGGTGCGGGGCGACCTGTCGCGCATCCTCAACGAGCTGCGCGACAAGCGCGAGCGGCGCGAGCTGAACTTCGACCGCGTGATCATCGAGACCACCGGCATGGCCAATCCGGGGCCGGTCACGCAGACGTTCTTCATGGATGACGGCGTTTCGGCCTACTACCTGCTCGACGCGGTGGTCACGGTGGTCGATGCCAAGCACGGCCACCAGACGCTCGACGCCCAGCCGGAGGCGCAGAACCAGGTGGGCTTTGCCGACCGCATCCTGATGAGCAAGACCGATCTGGTGCCGGCCGACGAGGTCGAGTCGCTGCGCGAGCGGCTGCTGCGGATGAACCCGCGTGCGCCGATCAAGCCGGTGCACATGGGCGAGATTCCGGTGCGCGAGGTGCTCGACATCCGCGGCTTCAATCTGAATGCCATCCTGGAGATCGACCCGGATTTCCTCGCTGCCGAGCATGCCGACGCCACGCGCGCCAAGGGCCAGGGCCATGC
>CAZTUT010000100.1:0-5916 GCA_964616395.1 uncultured Burkholderiaceae bacterium | reverse complement strand
AAGCCTGCCAAGCCGGTCGCCAAGGCGGCTCATAAGCCGATATCGAAGCCGGCGGCGAAGTCATCGGCCAAGGCCAAGCCTGCAGTGAAAGCGGCGGCAAAGCCGGTCGCCAAGCCGACAAGTAAGCCGACAGGCAAACCGACAAGCAAGCCGGTGAGCAAGCCGCCGGTCGCCAAGTCGTTGAGCAAGCCGGCGGCCGCACCCAAGCCGGCGGCCGCCGCAAAGCCTGCCAAGGCGCCGTCCGCCGGTTCTGCCAAGCCAACGCCGTTGCCCGGTCCTGTGGCGGCGCCGCGCCGTGCGCCCATCGCCGCGGGTGCGCGACCGGTGGCGGCTGCTCCGACGGTGGCGGCACCGACGCCGATGCCGGCACCGCGGCCAATGCCCGCCAAACCCCAGCCCGCAGCGATCGATCCGAAGGACGTCGCTGCGGCCCATGAATACCTGCTGACCCGCTCAGCCACACGAAGCGAAGCCCCTGTGACCGTCAACGGAAAACAACTCCTGACCGAAGAACAACTGCTGAAGATGCCCGAGTCGGCCTACATGAACGAGGCGCAGCTTGCCTTCTTCAGGTACCGGCTGCAGCAGATGGAGCGCGAACTGCTGTCCAACGCGGATGAGACCACCGAGCATCTGCGCGAGACAGTGATCGTGCCCGACCCGGCCGACCGCGCCACCATCGAGGAAGAGCATGCGCTCGAACTGCGCACCCGCGATCGCGAGCGCAAGCTGCTGAAGAAGGTGCAGCAGTCGCTGGCGCGCATCGACAGCGGCGACTACGGCTTCTGCGAAGAGACCGGCGACCCGATTGGCATTCCGCGTCTGCTGGCGCGTCCCACCGCCACGCTGTCGCTGGAAGCGCAGCAGCGGCGCGAGCTCAAGCAGAAACTGTACGGCGACTAGCCGCCCGACCGGCGTGCACGCCGCTGCGACGTGCTGCTCGCGCAATCGATCGTTCATGGTTACGCCGGCCGCACCGTGCTGCGGCTCGATGCGCTCGAGCTTGCCGCCGGCCAGCACTGCGTGCTGCTGGGCGCCTCGGGCAGTGGCAAGACCACGCTGCTGCATATCCTCGCCGGCATCCTGCGGCCCGATGCCGGCCGCGTGCAACTCGACGGCGAGGACCTCTACGCGCCGCCGCGCGACGATCGCTGGCGTGCCCGTCGCATCGGCGTGGTACCGCAGAAGCTGCATCTGATCGACAGCCTGACCGCGCTCGACAACGTGCGCATCGCGCAGTCGCTGGTCGGTATGGCCGACGGGGGCGCAGTCGACGCTGCGCTGACCGCGCTGGCGATCGGCGAGCAACGCAGGCGGCGTCCATCGCGGTTGTCGCTCGGCCAGCAGCAGCGGGTGGCCATTGCCCGCGCGGTGGTCAACCGCCCGCGCCTGCTGCTGGCCGATGAACCCACGTCGTCACTCGACGACGACAGCGCCGCCGCCGCCATCGACCTGCTGCTGCACGCCGCCGACGACTGCGGCGCGTTGCTGGTGGTGGCCACCCACGACGCCCGCGTGCGCGCGCGCTTCCCGCGCACCATCCAGCTCGCGCCGCCGCGATGAGCGCGTGGGCCTACGCATGGGCGCAACTGGCGCGCCGGCCGCTGCAGACGGCGCTGTCGGTGCTGCTGCTGGCGCTGGGCATTGCTGCGCTGCTGGTGGTGCTGGTGGTGCAGAGCCAGTGGGCGCGCAGCCTGACCCGCGACGCGCAGGGCATCGATCTGGTGGTCGGCGCCAAGGGCTCGCCGCTGCAACTGATCCTGTCGTCGATCTATCACGTCGACATGCCGACCGGCAACGTGCCGCTTGCCACGCTCGCGCAACTGCGCGCCGAGCGGCTGGTGGCGCGTGCGATTCCGCTGGCGCTTGGCGACAACCTGCGCGGCTTTCGCATCGTCGGCACCGAGCCGGTGCTGGTCGAGCACTACGGCGGCCGTCTGGCGCAGGGCACGCTGTGGCATTCGCGGCAGCAGGCGGTGCTGGGCGCAGCGGTGGCGCGCGCGACCGGCCTGGGCATCGGCGACACCTTCGCCGGCAGCCACGGGCTGGCGATGGGTGGGCCCGAACATGAAGACACGCCGTACAAGATCGTGGGTGTGCTGGCGCCCAGCGGAAGCGTGCTCGACCGTCTGGTGCTGACCGGACTCGACAGCATCTGGTTTGCGCACGAGGGCGAGGCGACCGATCCCGATGAGCGCCGCATTCTCGACGCCGAGCGCGAAGTGACGGCCGTGCTGGTTCGCTACGCATCGCCGCTGGCGGCCGCTACCCTGCCGCGGAAGGTCAATGCCGAGCCGCGCCTGCAGGCCGCCGTGCCGGCCGCCGAGGTGGCGCGGCTTTTCGGGGTCGCGGGTGCGGCGATCGACGCGGTGCGCGCCTTCGCCGCCGTGCTGTACGCGGCCGCCTTGCTGGCGTTATTCGTGGCGCTGATGGGTGCGCTCGAGCAGCGCCGCTACGACATCGCGATCCTGCGTCTGCTCGGCGCCAGCCGCACGCGGGTTGGCGGTCTGCTGCTGCTTGAGGCCTGGCTGCTCGCCGGGCTGGCGATCCTGCTTGGCGCGTTGCTGGCGCTGGCCGCCCTGGCAT
This sequence comes from uncultured Burkholderiaceae bacterium, assembly GCA_964616395.1. Classification (GTDB taxonomy): domain Bacteria; phylum Pseudomonadota; class Gammaproteobacteria; order Burkholderiales; family Burkholderiaceae_F; genus JALHMQ01. Next base: position 3,330 of record CAZTUT010000100.1, on the reverse strand, counting down.
TGACTTCGCACTGGCTGGCGCAGGCACGCTCGTTCGTGCTGGCGCCGCTCGACTGGCCAGCCGAGGCGGGCTGGGCGATTGCCGCCGCGCTCATCGTGGCCACGCTCGCGGCACTGGTGCCGGCCTGGCGCGCCGCGCGGATGCCGATTCACGATGCGCTGGCTCAGGGTTGATCCGGGCGCGGTCTGCGGTCTGCGCGCATCGACTTTGCTAACCTGTGCACCATGATCCTGCTGCGTTCCCTCGTTGCCTTGGCATTGTCGGCTGCCGTTGCGCTGCCGCCCGTCGCATCCGCGCAGGGTGTGCCGGCCACGCGTCCGGCGACACCCTCCAATTCGCTCAGCCTGCCGATCGACCCGTCGCTGCTCAACAACCTGCCGGAACTCAAGGGCGTGGTGTCGTGGAACACGCTGTCGCAGGTCAAGGCGCGCACCGAAGGCAACAAGGTGGTGCCGGAGTTTGCCCCCGCGGTCCGGCAACTGCACCAGCAGGACGTCAAGCTGCAGGGCTTCATGATGCCGATCGTCACGGGCGAACGGCACGAGCACTTCCTGCTCACCATGCGTCCACCGCATTGCCCGTTCTGCCTGTCGCTGGGTCCGGAGTACATCGTCGAGGTGCGCGCCCGAACGCCCATCCCGCACACCTACGACCCGATCGTCCTCAGCGGCAAGCTCAACGTGCTGAGCGATGATCCCTTTGGCCTGTACTACCGGCTGACCGGCGCCCAGGTCAGCACGGCGAGCCGCTGAGCTGTCGTCCGCTTGACCGACCCGGTCCGGGCTACGCAGGAGCCGCAAGTCGAGTAATCACGTTCATGACGAACGGTGATTATTGTTAGACTGAAGCGACGGGGTGTCTGTGCCCCGGCAGGCTTTCTGTTGGCAGACCGCTGCGGTGTCGCGAGCGCACGCGCGGGCGGGTCTGATTCGGGGGGTGCCGCACCGGCGCCTGTGTCTCGATCCGGCATTGATCGACAAGGGTTCGCGTGGTTTTCTCGTTCTTCAAGAAGGATCGCAAGAGCGGACGCGACAGCGATGTCGCCACCACGACCCGATCCGGGGCGGCCACCACGTCGTCCGGATTCCAGAACACCACATCTGCGCCGCGCACGACGGTGATGCGGCCCGTGCCGGCGGTGCCGGACAAACAGCTTGCGCGTTCGCTGGCACGCGAGACCGCCGCCAAGATCGACGCGATCGAATCCGAAATGACGCGCGACTTCCTGCGCGGCGGCAGCTCGGGCGCGGGCAACGCTGCAGCAGGCAACACGGCGGCAAGCGACACAGGGTCAGCCAGCGCTACCCCCGCTGGCGTTCCGCCCCCTGCAGCGCCGCCCGCGCCGTCGCCCGCAGCGTCCAGGGCCGTGCAGCCCGCCGCCGACGTCGACGATATGGGTGACGAGGCCTCGGCCGACTTGTTCGACGGCCTCGAAACGGTCGAACTGAGTGCAGCCGGCAGCGGCTCGGTGATCGACGAGGCGGCCATCCTGTTCGCCAACGGCCAGCTCGATGCAGCCGAGGCCGCGCTGCGCGCCGGCATCGACAGCGACACCGTGGGCCAGAACCGTCGCACCGCGTGGCGGCTGCTGCTTGAACTGATCAACCAGCGCGGCGATCCGGCGGCGTTCGAGGAAGCCGCCACCGGTTACGCGCTGCGCTTCGGCAAGTCGCCGCCCGCGTGGATCGACTACCGGGCGGCTGACCCGTCGGCACCGGCCGTGGTCGACGCCGAGGCTTGCGTGAAGCTGCCGGCGGTGCTCGATGCGCAGATCGTGCAATCGCTCGAGCAACTGAAGCGGCTTGCCGCCCAGCACGCGGCCCTGCGACTCGACCTGTCGGCCACTGAGTCGATCGACCTGGTCGGCGCTGAGTTGCTGCTGCGCGTGCTGACAGCGTTCAAGCGCTCCACGCATCAGCTGACGCTGATTGGCGCTGAGCGGCTGCTTGCAGCGCTGCGACGGACCGTCGAGCCCGGGCGTCGCGACGCCTCCGATGCTGGCTGGATGCTGCTGATCGAAACCCTGCGGCTGCTTGGCCGCCAGGACGAGTTCGAAGAGTCGGCGATCCAGTACTGCGTGACCTTCGAGGTCTCGCCGCCGTCGTGGGAGCCGGCGCCGTCGACCATCGTGGTCAAGGACGAGGCGCCTGCGCCTGCCGCACCGCCGCCGGCGATCGACCCGCTCGACTGGCGCGGCGAAATCGAGAAGGATGGTGAACCGTTCTTCGGCCGGCTGACGGTCGCCGCGTCGGGCAGCCGTCACGTGGTGATCCAGTGCCGCTACCTGCGGCGCATGGCCTTCTCGTCCGGCACGACGCTGCTGGCGTTGGTGATGAAGCTGCAGGGCGGTGGCATCAAGGTCGAGTTCCGCGACGTCAATGCGCTGGTGGCCGCGCTGTTCTACCTGGTCGGCATCACCGCGGTTGCCACCGTGCAGGTGCGCAGCGCCTAGCGCCGCGAGCGCGGTGCCGGCGTGCGCGGCAGGCATTGCGTGCATGATGGCGACTGATCCAACTTGAAAGAAGCGCCGGCGGCGCCATCTTCCGCACATGGAACAATTCCACGGCACCACCATCGTCTCGGCCCGGCGTGGCTCCCGCGTGGCGATGGGCGGCGACGGTCAGGTCACGCTCGGCCATATCGTCATCAAGCACAGCGCCCGCAAGGTGCGGCGCCTGTATCACGAGCGCATCCTGGCCGGCTTCGCCGGTGCCACCGCCGACGCCTTCACGCTGTTCGAGCGATTCGAGGCCAAGCTCGACAAGCACCAGGGCAACCTGATGCGCTCCGCGGTCGAACTGGCCAAGGACTGGCGTACCGACCGGATCCTGCGCCGCCTCGAAGCCATGCTGGCGGTGGCCGATCGCGAGTGCTCGCTGATCATCACCGGCAATGGCGACGTGCTCGAGCCCGAGCACGGCCTGATCGCCATCGGCTCTGGTGGCGCCTATGCGCAGGCTGCCGCGCGCGCGCTGCTCGACAACACCGAGCTGGCGCCCGCCGACGTGGTCAGGAAGTCGCTCGAAATCGCCGGCGATCTGTGCATCTACACCAACCAGACGCACACGATCGAAGTGCTCGACTGACCCTGCGCATGCGCGGCCTGTACGCCGCGCGGGCCGCTGCTTCGCACTGCATTTCGCCATGATGACTCCGCACGAAATCGTCTCCGAACTCGACAAGCACATCGTCGGCCAGGACCGCGCCAAGCGCGCGGTCGCGGTGGCGTTGCGCAACCGCTGGCGCCGCCAGCGCGTGGCCGAGCCGCTGCGTTCCGAGATCACGCCGAAGAACATCCTGATGATCGGCCCCACCGGCGTGGGCAAGACC
>CAZTUT010000099.1:0-10675 GCA_964616395.1 uncultured Burkholderiaceae bacterium | reverse complement strand
CCTGCGCGCCGGCGTAGGCCGAGTACGATTTGGTCAGCGACACCGGAATGGCCGCCGAGTTGACGATGTGCAGCAGCGCCACCGTGAGGATGAAGCCGCCGAAGAACCAGTTGGCCACGTAGATGTGCTTGACCTGACGCTTGGCGATGGTGCCGAAGAACACCACCGCGTAGCTGACCCAGACCACAGCGATCAGCAGATCGATCGGCCACTCCAGTTCCGCGTACTCCTTGCCGCTGGTCATGCCCAGCGGCAGCGTGACCGCCGCCAGCACGATCACCAGTTGCCAGCCGAAGAACGTGAACCACGCGAGCCGGGGCAGGAACAGCGTGGTCTGCGAGGTGCGCTGGACCACGAAGTAGCTGGTAGCGAATAGCGCGCAGCCACCGAAGGCGAAGATCACCGCGTTGGTGTGCAGCGGGCGCAGCCGGCCGAAGCTCAGCCAGGGAACATCGAAGTTGAGCACCGGCCATGCCATCTGCGCGGCGATGATGACGCCGACCAGCATGCCGACGATGCCCCAGACGACCGTCATCACCGAAAAGGCGCGGATCACTCCGTAGTCGTAGGTGAGCGATTTCGCTTGACTCATGTTTTCCCTCGTTCGGCCGTCTGTGCGGCCACCTGGTGTGCTACTGCCGGCATGCCGGCGTTTGTCCGACTGGCCCTGCGGGTCGCAGGGTGCCGCCGTTGGCGTTCCGGCGCCCGGCGCTGCCGCCGTGGCGCTTGCGCGGGCTGTACTGCTTCCGGCGGCACAAGCCAACCGGATGCTAGGGGCCGAAGTACGTAGTTCCGTTGATACATGTCAACCGCCGCCGGACCGCGGGGGCTCGGGCGGTGCGGACGTTGCTGTGGCGTCAATCGCCGATCGCCCGCCGTCGTCATCGAGGATGCGCTGACCCTCGGCTTCGATGTCATCGAACTGCCCGCCCAGCACCGACCAGGCCAGCAATCCGCCGATGCCGAGCACCAGCAGCAGCGACAGCGGGATCAGCAGGTAGAGGGACTCCATCGATACGCCTCGCGCTCAGGAGCCGGATCGAGCCCGCGGACCGCTGGCAGCACGCAGGGCATTGCCCACCACGAGCAGCGAGCTGACCGCCATGCCGACCGCGGCCAGCGCCGGCGTCACGTAGCCGAGCGCAGCCAGCGGAATCACCGCCACGTTGTAGCCAAAGGCCCAGGCGAGGTTTTCGCGCACGATCCTCATGCCGCGGCGTGCCGCCGCGAACGCGTGCGACACCGACGACAGCCGCGACGACAGCACGATCAGGTCGGCGCGCGCCTGCGCCAGCGCATTGCCCTCGGCCAGTGCGATCGATACGTCGGCCTGGGCGATCACCGGCGCGTCGTTCATGCCGTCGCCCATCATCGCCACCGTGCGGCCGCTCGCCTGCAGGCTGGCCACCAGCTCGCGCTTGGTCTCGGGCGTCTGGTGCGCATAGACCGTGCCGATGCCGAGTTCGCGCGCCACTCGCTCGACCGGGCTGCGCCGGTCGCCCGACAGCAGCAGGATGTCGATGCGCTGCTGCTTGAGTACCTGCACCAGCTGATCCGCGTCGGCACGCAGCGACTCGCCGAACGAGAAGAGCGCGATCGGCCCGTCGCTGTCGGCCAGCAGGATCACGCTGTCGCCAGCAATGCGCTCGCGCTCGATGCGCTGCCGGACCTGCCCCAGCAGCGCCGCCGGGTCGCCTTCACACCAGCCCAATGCGTAGTCGGGCCGGCCCAACCTCAGCCGGCGGCCATCGACCTCGGCCTCGACGCCGGCGGACGCCTCGGCGTGGGCGTCGCGCGCCAGTGGTTGTGTCACGCCGGCCTCGCGCGCGGCGCGAACCAGCGCACGCGCGAACGGATGGCTGGACAGTGCCTCGAGGCTGGCCGCCAGCCCCAGCAGCGTCTGGCTGTCGCAGCCCGCACCGCTGCGCAGCGGCACCACGTGCGCCAGTTCCGGCTCGGCGGCCGTCAGCGTGCCCGTCTTGTCGCAGGCGAACGTATTGACGCGCGCCAGTTGCTCAAGCGCCGGCGCGCGCGCGAGCAGGACGCCATTGCGCGCCAGCGACGATTGCGTGGCCGCCAGCGCGGCCGGCGCCGCCAGCGACAGCGCGCATGGACAGGTCGCCACCAGCACCGCGATCGCGTTGGGTAGCGCCTGCGCCGGGTCGACGAACCACCACCCGACCACGGTCAGCGCCGCGATCACCATCACCGCCCACAGGAACATCACCGCGACGCGGTTCGCCAGTTCAACCACGCGCGGCCGGTCGCGGCCCGCGGTGTCGACCAGCCGCCGCAGTGCGGCCAGCGAGGTCGCTTCGCCGCTGCGGGTCACGCGCAACACCAGCGGCTGCTCGAGGTTGATGCTGCCGGCCAGCACCGGTGCGCCCTCTCGCTTGTCGATCGGCGTCGACTCGCCGGTCAGCCACGCCTGCGAAACGACCGAGGCGCCGCTGATCACGACGCCATCAGCCGGCACTGTCTCGCCCGGGGGTACCAGCACCGCATCGTCGATTTGAAGCGACGCGGCCGGCACGCGATCGGACGCCTGCGATCCCGGCCACGCGCGCAACCGGAAGGCAGACAATTCGGTCCGTCGCTGCGCCGAGTCGATGTATGCGTAGGCGCGCTCCAGCCCCTTGAGTTGCAGCCAGCGGGAGGCCAGCACCAGCGCCACGAACATCGTCACTGAATCGAAGTAGACCGGACCGCTGGCTGCGAACGTTGCCCAGGCGCTGGCGCCGAACGCGGCGGCCAGGCCGATGACGATCGGCACGTCCATACCGATAGCGGTGATGCTTCCGGCCCGGATCTGGCTGACCGCAGCGCGCAGGATCGGCTGCGCCGAGAACAACATCACCGGCAATGTCAGCACCAGCTGGGCGATGCGCAGCAACTGCTCGATGTCCGCTGGGATCTCGCCCGGCGCGGCCAGGTAGGCCGGCACCGACAGCATCATCACCTGCATCATCATTAGCCAGGCGATCATCACGCGCAGCAGCCCGATGCGCCGCACACGAGCCGCCGGCGCCGCCGGACCGCTGCGGTAGCCGGCACGCTCGACGGCCTGGGTCAGCGCTGGCACATCTGTCTGCGAGGCGTCGAAGGCCACATGGGCACGGCGCGCCGCAAAGTCGACCTGGACATTGGCCACGCCCGGCACACGCTTGACGTGATGTTCGATCAGCAGCGCGCAAGCAGCGCAGACCATGCCCTGGACCTCGATCTGCGCGCGCGCCAATCGGCCATCGCCGTCGACAGCGCGCGGCAGGTCGGTGCGCAGCGCGCGATCGAGCGCAGCGCGATCGCGATTGCCGGCCTGGGCGAGGAAAAGCTGCTCGGCGATGAACGCGCAGCCAAGGCAGCAGAACGACTTCAGCGATGGCCCGAGCTTGCGCTGCTCGACCTTCAGGCCGGCCAGCGGGTCGCCGCAGTGTTCGCAAGCAACGGCGGGCGAACCGACGGCAGCGGACGCAGCGACCTTGGCCTTGCGCAGCGCGGGAGACTCGGCCATCAGGCGCTCACCGTGCGTGGCAGTAACGGGCACCGGGCGCAGTGCGGCGAGGCGGTGCGCCAGGCGACGGCCGTGCGGCCGGGAAATTCAACGTAGACGGCGGCATGCCTGCGCACGGTTCCGGACGATGGGAGAAGGGCGGCGACCGCAGAAACACCGGCCGCGCGACAGCGGCATCCGCTGCAGACGCGATCGGTGCCCCTCCCCTGCAGCGCCGCCCGTGAAACGATTGGCGGAGGTTACGGATACCGTTACAGCGATGCCTTGACCAAGGTCAAGGCGCCGTCGGCCTCAGTCCGGCCGCACCCGATCGATTCGGTCAGTGCAGAGCGCATCGACGCCCCAGCCGAACAGCATGTCGACGCGCGCGGGGTCGTTGACCGTGTAGCAGAACAGCCCGTAGCCGGCCTGGGTCACGGCGGTCACTGTGGCCGGGGTCAGATGACGATGACTGACGTGCAGCGCCACGCAGCCGAGCGCATCGAGGCGCTCGCGCCAGTCGTCCGGGACGCGATCGATCAGGTAGCCACGGGCCAGTTCTGGCGCGGCCTCGCGCGCGGCGGCCAGCGCCTCCGGCGAGAACGACGACAGCAGCGGCGGCGGCATGCCATCGCTGCGCTCGGCCACCAGGCGCGCTGCGGCAAGCGCGACGATGCCGCCGGTCTCCCGCTCGAAACCGGGCGACGGCTTGATCTCGATGTTCATCCACATGCCGAGCGCCCGGCACAGACGCGCGGCGGCCTCGAAGCTCGGCAGCGGCTCACCGGCAAAGGCCGGCGAATGCCAGCTTCCGGCGTCCAGCCGCAGCAGGTCGGCGGCCATGGTCTCGCTCACCTTGCCGCGACCGTTCGTTGTGCGTTCAAGCGTGTCGTCATGAATCAGCACCGGCACCTTGTCCGCGCTGAGCATCACGTCGAACTCAACCGCGCGAAAACCGTGCCGATGGCCGGTCTCGATACCCGCGAGCGTGTTTTCGGGCGCAAGCGTGCCGCCGCCGCGATGGGCGAGGCGACGTGGATACGGCCAGCGGGAAGACGTTGACATCAGACGATGGCGGGCCGACGACCGGCAACGCAGGATTATCTGGACCAGACATTAATCGTACGCGACCGAATCGGGTCAAGCACCCCCAGTCTGCGGGCCCAATACGTTTGGCACAGCAAGCGCCATAACCACCAACGCTCAGGCCGCCGCGCGCCGCCGCCGCACGTAGACGATCTTCTCGACCCGCGCCACCACGAGCCCTTCATCATCGGTGACATCGACGCGGAACAGATGCAGATGCTTGTCACCATCGGCGGTGCGCTCGCGAATCTGCGCCAGATCCCGGTCGGTCAGCCGGCAGCAGGCGTGCACGCGACCTCGCCCTGGTGCGACGAACTCGATCGATGCCGATTGATCCCACACGCGGTAGCCGTCGTCGAGGTTGTGCAGCACCATCAGCATGAAGAACGGATCGGTCATCGCGAACAGCGAGCCGCCGAACTGCGTGCCAACGTAATTCCGGTTGCGCCAGCGCAGCCCCATCTCGACTTCGACTTCGCGAAAGTCGGGCGCGATACGACGAACGCGAATGCCGGCGCCCAGAAATGGCGGCCACAGGTTCATGCCCCAGCGCAGGAGCCTTGCAGAAACTTTGCGAGCCATGGGTCGAGTCTATTCAAACCGGGGCACGGCGCGGCCAGCACGGTCGCTGGCCCAACGTAGGGCCGGCGGGTGCTCGCAGCGCTGACCGGCATTGCTATCCTGCCTGCATGACGTCGCCCCCGCCGCCGCCGGTCCCACCTGCCACACCCACCCCGCCCGCGCCGCTGTCGCATCTGCGCGTGCTGGACCTGACGCGCGTGCTGGCCGGCCCGTGGTGCACCCAATTGCTGGCCGACCTGGGCGCCGAGGTCATCAAGATCGAGCGGCCCGGCAGTGGCGATGACACACGCGCCTGGGGTCCGCCGTTTCTCAAGGATGGCGCTGGCCACGATAGCAGTGAGGCCGCCTACTACCTGGCGGCCAATCGCGGCAAGAAGTCGGTGACACTCGATCTGGCCAGCGCCGACGGCCAGCGCATTGCCCGCGACCTGGCGGCCCGCAGCGACGTGGTGGTGGAGAACTACAAGGTCGGCCAGTTGCAGAAGTACGGGCTGGACTACGCAACCCTGTCAGCGGTCAATCCGCGCCTCGTCTATTGCTCGATCACCGGCTTCGGCCAGACCGGACCGTACAAGGACCGCGCCGGCTACGACTTCATCATCCAGGGCATGGGCGGTTTCATGTCGATCACCGGCGAGCGTGACGACCTGCCCGGCGGGGGGCCGCAGAAGGCCGGGGTGGCGGTCAGCGACCTGATGACCGGCATGTACTCGACGGTCGCGATCCTGTCGGCGCTGGCCGAGCGCGAGCGCACCGGCTGGGGCCGTCAGATCGACATGGCACTGTTCGACACCATGGTGGCGATGCTGGCCAACATGAACATGAACTACCTGACCACGGGCAAAGCGCCCGCACGCGCCGGCAACGCGCACCAGAACATCGTGCCCTACCAGGTGTTCGCCGCGGCCGACGGGCATGTGATCGTGGCGGTCGGCAACGACAGCCAGTTCGCGCGCTTCTGCGAGGTGGCCGGACAGCCCGAGCTGGCCCGCGATCCGCGCTATGCGAAGAATGCCGACCGCGTGCGCAATCGCGCCGAGCTGGTGCCGCGTGTGGAGGCACTGGTGCGGCAGCGCCCGATGTCATTCTGGGCCGAGCAACTGGAAGCAGCGGGCGTGCCTTGCGGGCCGATCAACTCGATCGCCCAGGCGCTCGCCGATCCGCAGATCGTGGCGCGCGGGCTGCGCGTGGATCTGCCGCATCCGCTCGCCGGCGCAGTACCGCTGGTGGCCAGCCCGATTGTCATCGATGGCGAACGCGCGGTCAGCGGCACGCCGCCGCCCACGCTCGGCGAGCACACGCGCACGGTGCTGGGCGAGTTGCTGGGGCTTTCCCCCGCGCAACTCGATGCGCTTGCGGCAGATCGGGTGATCTGAACAGTCGGCTGGCGCGACGCCGGGCCGCGAGCGCGTCAGGCGCTCTCGTCCTGCTCGGCGGTCCAGGCCCAGGCCTGTTCCGACTGTTCTAGAACGAACGCCAGGCCGCCGAAGCACTGCGCCAGGCCATCGGCGAAGTCGAAGTCCTGGCGCTCGAGGGCGCGGGCCAGTTCCAGATAGCCAAGCCAGGGACCGTTCATCTCCAGCAGCGCTGCGCGCGCCTCGGGCACCAGCTCCATCGGTCCGAGCGCCTCCTTGACCGAGGTGTTGAGCAGCGTCGGCAGCATCGACGCCAGTCCCAGCGTGAACAGGCTGGCCGGATGCGGTTCGCCGCGCTGGGCGGCCAGCAGCTCGAGCAGGCGCGCGCGCGCCAGCGTCACTTCCTGCAGCGCGCGGCTGGTGCGGCGACCGCCGGCCGAGCGCACCAGTACGCGCGACAGCCAGCGATACAGCTCATCGCGGCCGATCAGCAGCACGGCCGCTTCCACGGTATCGATCGTGCGGCCACGCGCATAGCGCACGCTGCTCACATGCCGCAGCAGTTGCAGCGACAGGCTGACGTCGCGTTTGATGTCGGAGGCCAGTCGCGCCGGATCTTCCTCGCGCAACAGCCGGTTGAGCAACTGCACCAGGCGCTGGATCGCCGGCGAGATCGGCGGCGCCGTCTCCGGCTCCGAGGCGGCGGACATGCTGCCGCTGGCAAAGCGCACGCCGAGCTTGAGCGCGAGCTCAATGACTTCGAGACCGGGCAGGTCAGTCGCCACCAGGCACAGCCGCGGCATGCTCGCGACGGCGTTCCTGACCGCCTGCACGGTCGCGCCGATCGGCACCGACTCGGTCGGGCGGAACAGCAGGAAGTCAGGTTCGGGATCGATACAGCCCGGCCCGCCGAGCGGATCGGCCGTCCAGCCGGCGTGCGCGCCACCCGCTCGCACCGCGTCCACCGCATGCCGGAACGCGGCCGGTTCGAGGCTTGCCTCATCGCGGCGCAGACAGATCAGCATGCCGGGGCACAGCAACGGGGCCGCCTGCGGCTTGAGCAACCAGCTTGCCGGCAGCTCGGTCAGGGCAACGCGGCCCGCCACGGCCGTGGCGCGCATGGCCAGCAGGATCGCTTGCAGATGCGCACTCTGCGCAGGGCCCTGGGCGCGCTGCATCAGCGTGTCGGACAGACGGAATTCGAAGCCTGCCACGGCACCATCGGCCGAAAGCAGCGGACGACGCGCCCCCAGCCCGGCCAATGAGGCCGCAACGGCCGGTACCGCAGCCGCCAGCGTGGCCGGCCGCTCGGCGATCGCCGGCGCCGCGGAGCGCGGCACCACCGTCGTTGGCGGGCGGCGAGCAGGCTGACGGGGACGTGACCAGCGTGCAGCGACGCGATCGAACAGGGCAGCAAACATGATCCTTCCACTGTAGCCAGCGACACCCCGCCGAATGACGCGATAAGGCGCCCGAAAATGGCCCAGTCGTTCGCTCTGCCCGGCGCCGGAGCGCAAATGCGGTCTAATCACGGCACACATCCGGCGCCGGCCGGATGCCGCGTCCGCCGTACCGCCCCCGAATCCGCAGGAGATGACATGACCACACGTCGCCAGTTGATCGCCGCCCTGCCCGCTGCTGCCGCGCTCGCGCTGAGCAGCCGCGCTGCGCCGGTCGCCGCACAGACCTACCCGACGCGGCCGATCCGCCTGGTCGTGCCCTATCCGCCCGGCGGTCCGCTCGACACTGCGGCGCGCACCCTGGCCGAGCGCGTCAAGGAGAGCCTGGGCACGGTCGTGGTGGAGAACCGCCCGGGTGCGGGCGGAAACATCGGTGTCGACTACGTGGCCAAGCAACCGGCCGATGGCTACACGCTGGTGATCGGCGCGGTCGCCACCCACGCGATCAACCCGTGGCTGTTCTCGAAGCTGCCGTATGACCCGGTCAAGGACTTTGCGCCAGTGACGCTGATCGCGCACGTGCCCAACGTGCTGGTGATGACACCGGAAACGGCAACGCGCCTTGGCGTCGGCTCGGCCGCAGACCTGGTGGGCTATGCGCGTCGCAACCCGGGTCGCCTCAACTACGGGTCGGGCGGCAACGGAAGCGCCGGTCACATGGCCGGCGAACTGTTCAAGTCGATGGCGCGCGTGTCGATGGTTCACATTCCTTACGCGGGTGCCGCACCGGCACAACTCGGACTGCTGGCAGGCCAGACCGACCTGATGTTCGACAACCTCGCCTCGGCGCTGCCACAGATCCGCGCAGGAAAGCTCAAGGCGCTGGCGGTCACCACCGCTCAGCGCGCCTCCGCGCTGCCCGACCTGCCGACGATCGCGCAGGCCGGCGGTGCTGATCTCGCCGGGTTCGACATCAGCACGTGGTTCGGCGTCCTGGCACCGGCGGGCACGCCAGCGCCGCTTGTCGAGCGATTGAATACGGCGTTCCGCAATGGACTTGCCAGCGCCGAAATGCGCGAACGGCTGGCGCGCATGGGTGCGGACCCCGCCCCGACCACGCCGGCGGCATTCGCTGCACTCATCCAGAGCGAACTGGGCAAGTACCAGCGCGTGGTGAAGTTCTCGGGCGCACGGGTCGATTGACCCGCGGTCGCAGGCGCGCTGCTGGTAAAGCGTTGTGCGCGTGAGTCAGCCCGAGATTTTCGCAGCGCAGCATTGGGATGCGCTAAGGGTTGGCCCGTAGAATCCTCGCGGCTCCAGCGCAAGCGGGGCGTCGTTCAAAGGGCAACACTGCGTCATACCGCTTGGAGGAGCACGTGCGCATCAAGAATCCCAAAGACTTCTGGTCAGGCGTGATGTTCATCGCGTTTGGCGTTGCCTTCGCGGGCTTTGCGCAGCAGTACGACATGGGAACCGCGCAGCGCATGGGGCCCGCGTACTTTCCGTCCATTCTGGGTGGTCTGCTTGCGGTGCTCGGTGCGGTGATCGCGTTCAAGGGCATGGCCGCCGAGACCCTCGACGGCCAGATCGAGCCCTTCCACTTTGGTCCGATCGCCTGGGTGCTCGGGTCGGTCGTTGTGTTTGCGCTGCTGCTGCGGCCTGCGGGCCTGGTGGTGGCACTGCTGGCGCTGATCGGCATCTCCAGCCTCGGCAGTCACGAGTTCAAGGCACGCGACACGGTGCTGCTGGCGCTGGGCCTGTGTGCGCTGGTGCTGCTGGTGTTCATCAAGGGCCTCGGACTGACGATCCCGGTCTGGCCGGTTTTCATGCGCGACTGATCGGAGCACGCCGACCATGGATCTTCTGTCGAACCTCGCGCTGGGCTTCACCACCGCACTGACGTTTTCCAACTTGTTCTACTGCTTCGCCGGCGTGCTGATCGGCACGCTGATCGGCGTGCTGCCGGGCATCGGCCCGATCGCCACGCTGGCGATGCTGCTGCCGACCACCTATGCGCTGGAGCCGACCAGCGCGCTGATCATGCTCGCCGGCATCTACTACGGCGCGCAGTACGGCGGCTCGACCACGGCCATCCTGGTCAACCTGCCGGGGGAATCGTCATCGGTCGTGACCTGTCTCGATGGCTACCAGATGGCGCGCAGGGGCCGCGCCGGCGCCGCGCTCGGCATCGCCGCGATCGGCTCGTTTGTCGCCGGCACCTTCGCCACGCTGCTCGTCGCAGCCTTCGCGCCACCGCTGACCGAGCTGGCGTTCAAGTTCGGGCCGGCCGAGTACTTCTCGCTGATGGTGCTGGGCCTGATCGGCGCGGTGGTGCTGGCCTCCGGCAGCCTGCTCAAGGCGATCGCGATGATCATCCTCGGCCTGCTGCTGGGGCTGGTGGGCACCGACGTCAATTCCGGCGTCGCCCGCTTCTCGTTCGATATCCCGGAACTGTCCGACGGTATCGGCTTCGTCGCGGTGGCGATGGGCGTGTTCGGCTTTGCCGAAATCATTGTCAACCTCGAAAAGAAGGACAAGCGCGAAGTCTTCACGAGCAAGGTCGGCTCGCTGCTGCCCAACTGGAGCGAGACCAAGCAGGCCGCCCCGGCCGTCGCGCGCGGTACCCTGCTCGGCTCGATTCTCGGCATCCTGCCCGGCGGCGGCGCACTGCTGGCGGCTTTTGCCGCTTACACGATGGAAAAGAAAATCGCCGGCGCCAAGGCGAGTCCGCCGTTCGGCCAGGGCAACATCCGCGGCGTCGC
>CAZTUT010000098.1:0-10693 GCA_964616395.1 uncultured Burkholderiaceae bacterium | reverse complement strand
TCGGGTTTGAACTCGGCGAAAGCTGCCAGATCCTGCTCGAGCGAGGCGCGGAACTCAACGTGCTGGGGGCCACCAGCGGCGACACCGGCTCGGCCGCTGAATACGCAATGCGAGGACGACGCGGCATCCGGGTGTTCATGCTGTCGCCGCAGGGGCGCATGAGCGCATTCCAGCGCGCGCAGATGTACTCGCTGGACGATGCCAACATCTTCAACATCGCCGTCGACGGCACGTTCGACGATTGCCAGGACATCGTCAAGCAGGTGTCGGCCGATCTCGACTTCAAGCGGCAGATGAAGATCGGTACCGTCAACTCGATCAACTGGGCACGCGTGGTGGCGCAGGTCGTTTATTACGTGAAAGGCTATCTGGCGGCCACCACGTCGAATGCGCAGAAGGTGTCCTTCTGCGTGCCGTCCGGCAATTTCGGCAACGTGTTCGCCGGCTGGGTCGCGCGCAAGATGGGCCTGCCGATCGAGCGGCTGATCGTGGCAACCAACGAGAACGACGTGCTCGACGAGTTCTTCCGCACCGGCCGCTACCGCGTGCGCGCCAGTGCCGAGACGCGCCTGACCAGCAGCCCGTCGATGGACATCTCCAAGGCCTCGAACTTCGAGCGCTATGTATTCGATCTCGTTGGTCGCGATCCCGATTTCGTTCGCGAGCTCTGGTGGCAGGTCGATACCGCCGGCCAGTTCGATCTGGCCGGCACGCCGATCTGGGGCAAGGTGCAGGCCAGCGGCGTCGTTTCTGGCTGCAGCAATCATGCGGACCGCCTGCGCGTGATCCGAGACCTGCATGCGGCCAGCGGGCTGATCGTCGATCCGCACACCGCCGACGGCATCAAGGTCGCGCGCGAGCTGCGCGCCACCGGCCAGGCGGGCGCGGCGCCGGTGATCTGCCTGGAGACCGCGCTGCCGGCCAAGTTCGCCGAGACCATCGTCGAGGCCATCGGCGTTCAGCCGCCGCGGCCCGCCGCGTTCGACGGGATCGAGGCGCGGCCGCAACGCTGCGCGTCGATGGCGGTCGATGTCGAGGCGGTCAAGCGCTACATCGCCGAGCGCGTTGGCTGAGCAGGGCAACCGGAGCAGGCCATGCAGGCGATCGGATTCATCGGCTATTCGAACACCGGCAAGACCACGCTGATCGAGAAGCTGATTCCGCTGCTGCGCGCGCGCGGCCTGCGGGTATCGGCGATCAAGAACGCGCACCACGGCTTCGACATGGACCGGCCCGGCAAGGACTCCTACCGCTACCGCGAGGCCGGCGCCGGGCAGGTGCTGATCGCCACCGGGCTGCGCTGGGCGCTGCTCAGCGAGACACCGCAGGCCCCCGCGTCGCTGGACGATCTGATCGGCCGCCTCGACCCCTGCGATCTGGTGATCATCGAAGGCTTCAAGAGCGAGGGGCAGATCCCGCGCATCGAGGTCCGCCGCAACGCCAACACCGAGCCGCCGATCTTCCCGCGCGACCCCAACGTGATCGCGGTGGCTGCCGACCATGCGGTCGATACGGCCTTGCCGGTGCTCGACCTCAACGATGCGGCTACCATCGCGCAGTTCGTCATCGACCACCTGAAACTGCCGGTCAACCGCTGATGCTGACTGTCGAAGAGGCGCGCGAGCGGCTGCTCGCGCAGGCCGTCGTCATCGAAGGCCTCGAGACCCTGCCCACGCTGCAAGCGCAGGGCCGGGTGCTGGCTGCGCCACTGGTATCGACCGTGGCGGTTCCGCCAATGGACGTGTCGCAGATGGACGGCTACGCGCTGCGCGCCGCCGACGCGATCTCAGCAGGCGCGATCCTGCCGGTCAGCCAGCGCATCGCGGCGGGGCAGGTCGGCGTGCCGCTGGAGTCTGCAAGCGCGGCGCGTATCTTCACCGGCGCGCCATTGCCGGCCGGCGCCGACGCGGTCGTGATGCAGGAGGCAACCCGCGCTGCCGGCGAGGCCGCCATCGAGATTGCCGAGCCACCGCGCGCAGGTCAATGGATTCGCCGGACCGGTGCCGATATCGCGATCGGGCAGACGCTGCTCGATGCCGGCGCCCGGCTGCACGCGCCGCAACTGGGACTGGCCGCCTCGGTTGGCTGCGCCACGCTGACCGTGCGGCGTCGGCTGCGGGTGGCGCTGTTTTCCACCGGCGACGAACTGGTGATGCCCGGCGAGCCGTTGCCGCCCGGGCGCATCTACAACTCCAATCGCACGATGCTGGCCGCACTGTTGCAGGCGCTCGGCTGCGAGGTGGTCGACCTGGGTATCGTGTCCGATCGGCTGGAGGCCACGCGCGCGGCCTTCGTCGAGGCATCGTCGCGCTGCGATCTGATCCTCACCTCCGGCGGCGTTTCCGTGGGCGAGGAAGACCACGTGCGGCCGGCGGTGCAGGCTGAAGGCGCGCTCGATCTTTGGCAGGTCGCGATGAAGCCGGGCAAGCCGCTTGCCTTCGGTCATGTGCGCGCGGTGCCGTTCATCGGGCTGCCCGGCAATCCGGTATCCAGCTTCGTGACCTTCCTGCTGTTCGCGCGCCCGTTCATCCTGCGGCGGCAGGGCGCGCAGTGGCGCGAGCCGGCGCCGTTGCCGCTGACAGCGGACTTCGATCTGCCGCGTGCCGACAAGCGCCGCGAGTTCCTGCGCGCGCGGTCGAATGCCGACGGTCAGCTCGAGTTGTTCGGCAACCAGATGTCCTCGGCGCTGGTCTCGGTCGCGTGGGCCGACGGACTGATCGACAATCCGGCTGGACAGGCGATTGCGCGCGGTGACAGCGTGCGCTACCTGCCGCTTTCGGCGCTGCTGGGTTGAATGACGCAATGAAACTGCACCTCCTTTACTTTGCACGCTTGCGCGAGGCACTCGGCCGCGATCGCGAGACGCTCGAGATTCCGGCAACCGTGGTCACCGTCGGCGATCTGCGTGCCTGGCTGGTGGCGCGCGGCGAGCCGCATGCGAGCGCATTCGGCGAAATCCGCCGCATCCGCGCGGCGGTCAACCAGGCGATGGTCAACGATGACGCGCCGCTGTCCGACGGCGCCGAGGTGGCCTTCTTCCCGCCGGTGACCGGCGGCTGATCGGCATCTTCGCGCACGCTGAGTCGACCATGCCCGTACGTGTGCAGACCGAGGACTTCGATGTCGGCCACGAGATTGCCGCGCTGCGTGCTGGCAATCCGAAGGTCGGTGCGGTGGCGAGCTTCATCGGCGTCGCGCGCGATATCAACGACGGCGCCAACGTTTCCACACTGACGCTCGAGCACTACCCGGGCATGACCGAGGCGGCGCTGGAAGACATCTGCCAGCGCGCGCGCCGCCGCTGGGACTTGCTCGACGTGCTGGTCATCCACCGCGTCGGGCCGCTGCAACCGCTCGATCAGATCGTGCTGGTGGTCGTGACCAGCGCCCATCGCGGCGAAGCCTTCGCGGCCTGCGAATTCGTGATGGACTACCTGAAAACCGAGGCACCGTTCTGGAAGAAGGAGCAGACGCCGTCCGGTAGCCGCTGGGTCGATGCGCGCGAGTCCGACGACGCTGCCCGTGCGCGCTGGAGCGAACCCGGGTCGCGGGAGGGTGCGTGACGCGCGACGGGCCGCTGTGGCTGGTGCTCGCTGCGGTAGCCGCTGGCGCAGTGGTCGGCGCGTGGCTGCGGTGGGGGCTGTCGTACTGGCTCAACCCGCGCGTTGCGCACCTGCCGCTCGGCACGCTGGCCGCCAACCTGGTCGGCGGTTATCTGGTCGGCATCGCAGTGGCCTTCTTCGCCAGCCATCCTTCGGTGGCGCCGGCCTGGCGGCTGCTGCTGATCACCGGCTTTCTCGGCGGCCTGACCACGTTCTCGACCTTCTCGGCCGAGTCGGTCGCGCTGCTTCAATCCGGCGCGCTGATGGCGGCGTTCACGCACATCGCACTGCATCTGGCCGGCTCATTGATCGCAACGTTCCTGGGACTGGTCACTGCGCGGCTGATCTGGTCGTGATCAGCGCATGGCCACGGCGTTCGACCGCGCGGGCCTGCGCCTTCTGTCCCGGCCTTAATCGAACATGAACGTGTAGACGAGGTCGATCGCGTTTTCCGTACCCGCGCGGGCCAGCACGGACAGGCGCCGCGTCAGCTGGTAGCTCACCTGCACCAGATTCGCCGTTCCGGAGATGGCGCGCTCGTAGCTGACCGTGATGTTTTCGGACAGTCGCGTTCCGACCGTGATGATGTCACTCGAAACGCCGGTCCCGGTACCGCGAACATTGCCGGCGACCGATGAGCGCGGAAGGATCGACCCCATCGAACTGAACTCGCCGGATCGAAGGCTGATCTCGTCGATGCCCAGACGCCGCGACAGCTGTGAGCCGATACCTTCACCGGTGCCTGACAACAGTCCCAGCGCCGCGGTGGCCAGCGCGTTTCGGTCCTGTCCTGATTCATCGGCCGGTCGACCGAGCACCAGCCACGACAGGATCTGGAAATCGGGCAGCGCCTGATCGGAGTACAGGCGGATCAGCGGGTTCTGCGCGCTGCGTGTCACGCTGACGCCAACCTCCACCGGCAGGCCGCGGCGCACGGCAAGGATGTCCAGTCCCGGATTGTCGAGCGGTCCCTGGAAATTGACGCGGCCGCGCTCGATGGCCAGCTTCTGGCCAAAGCCCTCGAATACGCCATCCTTTGCCTCGACCACACCGTTGGCGCGAATCGAGGTCGGCCCCTCGGCGCGCAGCCGCAGCTGGCCGTCGATGCGCGAATCCAGGCCCATGCCGTGCAGGTGAAATGCCGGACCGAGGTCAATCCCGAGATCCAGGTTGAGGCCGATCGCCGACTCGCGGGGCGCGGGGGGGGCGTCGGTGCCGCGCACCACCTGCACATCGCTGGACAGTGACGGCAGGTTGGGGCGGCTGAAGTCGATGTAGCCGGCGTTGGCGGCGACCGCGCCGTTGAGCTGCACCTTGCGCTGGTCGAAGACGATGTTGGCACCGCCGCTTGCGCGCACCCAGCGATCGGCGCGTTGCAGGAACGGCATCGACACCGCGCGAACCTGCAGAACGCCGGACAGGCTGCGCAGCTCGAGCTGTCCGTTCATCTCGACGAAGCCCTCGCCTTCGAGCCCTTCGCGCGCGATGTAGTCGCGCACCCGTCGGCCCGCCGGCGCGACCTGCGGCTTCCCGGAGAAGCGCAGCTCGTCCAGGATGATGGTGCCGCCATCGACCCGCCCGGCGAGCTTGCCGTTCTCCAGTCGCACGCCCTGATCGATCCAGGCCACGCGCAGGTTGTCGCCGTTCATCGTGCCCTCGGCCCGCGGCGACTCCGGCGTGCCTTCGACCCGCAGTCGGGCGGATGCCGAGCCGCCAAGCCGGACATTCGCACGGACCGCTTCCGACAGCAGCGCATTGATCCAGGCAATCGACGGCAGGTCGGCGTCGACGCGTGCCGTCAGCGGTCGCCGCTGGGCGATACGCCATCCCTCTGCGGTCGGCTCGACCTCCGCACTGACGTCGGCGTCGAGCCGGCCGGCGCGTACGCCGGTCATGCGCGCGCTGGCCTGCAGCCGGTTGGCCTTGAGCGTGGCTGCAATGCGAACTTCGCTGATGCCCATGGCCGTCCCGCCGGCATCGATGTCGCCGCTGGTACGTTCAATCAGCAAGCTGCCGTCTGCCTGTGCCCCGAGCCGCAGCTGCCAGTTGCCCGATAGTGCAATCGGTCCGGGCGAGGGTGTGCCGTTGCGTGCCGTCAGCCGCTCGGTTGCCGGAATCAGGGTGCCACTGGCGCCGCGCAATGCACTCGGGCGGAAATCCGTGAAGCGGCCCGCCGTCGAGAACACGCCGTCGGCGAGATCGACGCGCACCTGCTCGACGCGTGCGCCGGCCAGGTTCAGATCGAATGGCCCGAACGAACCGTTTCGGAAGTTGGTGCGAATCGGCGCTGGCGCGCGCAGTTCGAGTTCCAGCGGGCGGCCTGCGTTGGCACTGCGCAACTCACCGCGCCACTCGGTGCCCGACGGCGCAGCACCGGGACGGGCGGGCGCTGGCGTCACCCAGCCGCCGACCAGCAGGGCGTTGATCGGTTGCGCCTGTTCGTTGTTGGCACGCAGCTCGATCCGATGATCGCGAAGTCGGCCATCGGCGCGCAGTGTCACGGTCTGCAGCGACAGCATCGGGTTGCGCATGAAGCGGTGATTCGCCGCGCTCGCCTGAAGCGACAGCGTGCCATCCGAGCCACCGCTGTACGACGCGACCGCTTGCACCTCGTCGATCTGGTGCTGGTCGAAGCGCAGCCGGAACAGCTCGACCGTCATATCCACTGCCGGTGTCATCAGCGCGCCGGCCAGCCGTGCGCGCGCAGCGGCACGCCCCTCCATCGGCAGACCCAGCGCCTTGAGACTCGGAGCTGTCAGATCGATGGTCAGTGACTTGCCCTCTGCACCGAGCCCGCCACGGGCAACCAGTGTTGCGTCGGCCACCTTCAGATCCGCGTCGACGTCGAGCTGGCTGCTCGAATCGATCCGGACCAGTGCACGGCCCGCCAGCGGCCGGCCCAGCGCCACACTGTCGACCAGCGCAAGCTGGACGGTACCGGTGGGCTTGGGCGCGATGAACCCATCCACAAGGAAGCTGCCGTTGAGCCGCGCAGGCAGTTCGGGTATCAGCAGCGACGGATCAAACTGGGATAGCGTGCCCTCGAGACGGCTTGCTGCGCTGCCAGTCAGTCTCACTTCTCCGTTGACCCGAGCGACCCCGTCGCCAAGGCGCACTTCGGCGGTGCTGATCTTCACGCGCGCCGGATTGACGCGAAGGTCGAATTCGGCAGCGAGCGGCGGACCGCGCATGCTGCGTGCTTGCCCGCGCACCCAGGTGTCGCCCGCCGAATGGATCACGTCGGCACGGCCATCAAGTGCGCCGCTGCGCAGCCGGCCGTGCACGGTCGACGGGTCGATGCCGACGAACTGCGCCTGGGCTTTCCATTGATCAGCCCGCGCGAACTCGAGTTCGAACCCGCCGCGCGCACTTCCGCGGGTCAGCTCGACAGTGGCGCTGCTGATTCGCAGCGCCGCGGATGACGCTTCCACGGTTGCGCTGGCCAGCCGGACCGGCAGCCGTCCGGAATCGATCGTGCCAGGCGACGCGTTACTTGCGCGAACCGGACCGCGCGCAACAAATGACGGGCCCGGGACCGGCTTGAGTTCCGCGTGCAGGTCCAGTCGCGCGATCGGCGCTCCCGAGACCCAGGCGGACGGATCGATGTCTTTCAGGTCGGCAACGAGTTCGCGGATGTAGGGCGCCTCGAAGCTGGTGATCTGCGCACGCGCCGTTCCGCGTGGACTGAGCGTGCCCACGACGGTGCCCGCCAGCGGCTGCACTTCCGTGTCGATGATGAGGTTCACCAGGCTGCCGGCCGCCTTGAAGTCAGCCTGCAAGGGCACGTGCGAGACCGTTCCTGCCTGAGATCGAGCCGCGGCGGCGGGCTTGGGCGCGAGCTGGCCGCGCAGGCGGCCGCGAACGTCGATCGCAAACGGAGGCGCACCGGCGAGCCGACCGTCGAACTCCGCGTCGAGGCCAGCGCCGCGCGGTCCGATGCCAACGCGACCGCCGTCAACCTGATAGCCGTCCGGGCCGATCGCGACCTTGCCTTCGATCCCGCGCAGGCTCAGGCGCGATGTCGCTGTCTTTCGAATGGTGTCGAGATCGAACTGGCCGACCGCCAAGCGGTCAGCGCTCACCCGGACCGGCGAGGCGATGGTGGTGGGTAGTCCGGCAGAGGGCGGTTCCGACGGCCGCACCTCGACCGACACGCGGTCGGCGGTCAGTTCCGCCAGCGCAATGCGCACCCCATTGAGCGTGCGGCCGACCTCGAGATCGTCGATGCGGACGGCGACGCGTTCCAGTTTCACCGCAACGGTCGGGCTCTCGTAGGTGAACCGCTCAAAGCCAAATCCATCGGCCAGCGATCCGGTTGCGCCTTGTGCGGTCAGTTTGACCGGCGTCAGCCGGTTGACCGCGGCGATCACCAGTTCCAGGCCACCGGTCGAACGCCAGACCCATGCGCCGCATCCTGCAACGCCCGCGATCAGCGCACCAAGCACCAGGGCGCTGGCGACGGGCAGGCGCCACCGCGACCGCCGAACTGGTCGGGCGGGCGGGGTGTCATCTGGCGCGGAAGGTGAAATCATCGCGGCGCGGATCAGAACGAGATCGCGATCGTGAAGTGGATCCGCCACCGGCGGTCGCGCTCGCCATACGCCAGGTCGAGCGCCAGCGGGCCGGCCAGGGTGCGCCAGCGTGGTCCCACACCGTAACCGCGTGCCCAGTTCACCTTGGCGATGTTGTTGTCCGCATCGCCAACGTCGACGAAGGCCGCCGCGCCCCAGGTCGGGGTCAGCCAGTGCACATACTCGCTCGAAATGATCGCCAGCGAGTTGGCTCCGACCACACTGTCGCCTGCGCGCACGCCCAGGCTCTGGTACGGGTAGCCGCGAACGCTGCCGGCACCGCCTGCGCGGAAGCGGTAGTCGATGGGCACGTAGCGCAGGTCGTCGCTGGCAACGTGTCCCAGCTCGCCGCGCATGATCAGCTGGTGTCTGTCGGCTATCGGGAAATAGCGGACGTAACGCCCATAGCCATAGACGAATGACTGCGACAGCAGGGTCGACAAGCCGGTGCGGCTGATGCCGCCAGCGCCGACCAGGGTGAGCACATCGCCTCGGCGCGGGTTGGTGATCGAGTCGACGGTGCGCCGGGTCCAGCTGTAGGCGGCAGACAGCGTGTCGTTGGTGAACTTTTCAGTCGGTGGTGCACCGACCTGCTGCACTTCCTGGGTTGTCTCGCGCTGAAGCTTCAGCGAGAAGCGGTTCTCGTAGCTGAAGCCTTTCTCGTGCGCCTGAGGATCTGTTGCCCACGCCCGTGCGGCGCCAATCGCAGCCCGCTGCGTGATCAGGTTCTGGATATCGGTGCGCTCGCCGAGGACGCCAAAGCTGTCGACCGCACCGCTCGGCTTCGGCGGCAGAAGGATGTCGGCGAAGCCGATGGTCCGGGTCTTGTCGTAGCCGATGCCGGTCTGCAGCGTGTACGGGAGGCCAAAGAGCCCAACATGCCGGTACATCCCTTCGATGCGCGGGCCGGTGTTGGTCGAATAGCCCAGACCGGCGCTCAGGCGCTTGCTTTTCGCCTCGGTCAGCGTGATGCGGATCGGTACGTTGTCGGGTTTCGCCGGGTCGTACGGAACCTCGACCAGCACTGTGGAGAAGTAGGGGCCGCCCTGCAGGCGCCGCTGCAGTTCCAGCAGCCGCACGCTGTCGTAACGGTCACCGGGCTTGATGTCGTTGAAGCGCTCGACCAGCGTACGGCTGTAGCGCACCAGACCCTTGCCCTCTTCGGCCACGATTTCGATCTCGCCGAGCGTGAACGCCGGACCGCTGTCGATCTGCACCCGCAGTCGTGCCGTGCCCTCATCGACGTCGATATCGGCGTTCGACTCCACCAGTCGGGCCGCCGGGTAGTCGCGTTCCTGGACCCGCGCGAGCAGCTTGGCCTTGGCGCTGGCCCAGGCGGGATCACGAAACGGCTGGCCGACATCGAGTTCCCAGGTGGCGAGCAGTTCGCCCAGGCGTACAGGCTGCTTCTCGATGGCGCCGACCAGCGTGACCTCGACGTTAGATACGCGTGTGCGTCGACCCGGGTCGAGTACCAGCAGATAGCGGCTGCTGCCATCGCTGCCCACGCTGACAGTCACCTTCGGGTTGAAATAGCCTTCTGTGGCGAGTACGTCGATGGCACTGTTCCGGATCCGGCGCAGCACGCGCTCGTCGTCATCGGCGTCGACCTGGTCGCCGGTGTCGGCGGTCGCGATGACCCGCGCCAGCAGTGGCTCGAGCGCCTTGATGTCGGTTCCCTCCGCCGCCACAAAGCGGGCCAGCCGCATTTCGGCGCGGCGCTCGCTGGCCGGGGCGGGTTCCTGCGCTGCGGCCCCAGGGCCGGCGAGCGCGGCGGTGAGGTTGAGCAACACTGCCAGCGAGGCCGCCAGCCCGTGGCTGCAGCATGTCGCGAGGGTCAGGAATCGAAAAAGGCGCAAGACGGGGCGTCGGGAGACGTCAGGAAAAAGCATGACCTGCGGCATGGCCTGGCGGAAAACCGCAAGGATCTGATTTTATCGGTCAGTTGAAATGCGCCCGCTCCGCCCCCAGCTTGACAGCAACCGGGGAATGACCCCTCAACAAGATCAGCCAGTCAGGGACACCATGCGTCAGGACAAGTTCACCACCAAGTTCCAGGAAGCGCTGGGCGAGGCGCAATCGATCGCGGTCGGCAACGACCACCAGTACATCGAGCCGGTGCACCTGCTGGCCGCCATGCTGCGAGCCGAAGACGGCGGCGCGCGGTCGGTACTGTCGCGCGCCGGGGTCAATGTGGGTCCGCTGACTGCCGCTGCGGAGGCTGAGCTCAAGCGCCTGCCGCAGGTCAGCGGCACTGGCGGGCAGGTGCAGGTCGGCCGCGACCTGGTGGGCCTGCTGAACCAGTCCGACAAGGAAGCGCAGAAGCGCGGCGATGCCTACATCGCCAGCGAGATGTTCCTGCTGGCGCTGGCCGACGACAAGGGCCCCGCCGGCAAGCTGGCGCGCGAGCACGGGCTGACCCGTAAGGCGCTGGAGGCCGCGGTCGATGCAGTGCGCGGCGGTGCGCAGGTCGGCAGCGCGGAGGCCGAGGGCCAGCGCGAGGCGCTGAAGAAGTACACG
>CAZTUT010000097.1:0-10717 GCA_964616395.1 uncultured Burkholderiaceae bacterium | reverse complement strand
ATCAGGCAACTTGCTGATAGTTAGCGGGTTGCCTGAGGTTGCCTTGGGGTGGCTGCTGGCGCGTGCTGCCTTCGCTATGAAGGCGTTCCCTATCCATGTGAGGCCGTAGATCGCAAACGCCGTAGACGGACGGCAAGGGAACGGCTAGCCTGCTTTCACGAAGCAGCTTCCTCATCGTGACGCGGTAGCGCTGTCGGCGATCCTTCAGGTGCCGGATTTCATGGCCTCATTTAGTACTGTAATTAAATACAGTTCTCAGTCCGATCTCCAGCGTAGCTCGGCTTTTCCGGCGTATGACGCCTCCCGGTTGACCGCCACCAGGTCCAGGTTATCCGGTGGGAGGGTGCCTCCCAAATTGCGTTAGAGCGCATCAAATGCATTTCGTCCGTGTTGGCGACTTTCTGGCAGTTTCAATGGTCACAGGTCCGAAGCACAACCTGTTGCACGTTCGGCTTGGTACTGGAGTGCAAGGTGCACCAATTTGTGAGTGCTTGCCGGCCCAAGGGGAGTGTCGGCATGAGCCTTTAAGCGACACAAAAATTGTGTCTTGTGTTCTCGAAGGCGTTGCGGAGGCCAATACGCGGCTCGGAACATTTCACACCGTATCTCATATTCGGTACGTCCAGAACGACACCAAACCAGAGGTTGTGTATGGCTACATGGTCCTAAAGCTCATTCAACATTTGGAATCAGGTGGCGTTTTTCAGGAGGGCAAGAGTGCGCTCTAACCCTTCGTTCAAGCGGACCCACCGCAGCCTGCCGCTACAGGCCGTCATTTCATTCTTGGCCTTCCGCGTCATGCTGCGGTGGGCCGCTTAACTAAAACGTTAGGCCTCGCATCCAAAGATGTCCTACCCGACCGTCCTTGACCCACAGTTGGTGGGAACCTATAGCGCAGTAGCCAAGGCTGGGGGTGGCTATGTCTGGGACGAGGTACTTGAGTATCGGGTCTGGTGCCATCCTGAACACGGAGCACCTGACGAAGCAGATGGCAATGACTACTTCTACGCGTTCACTTCCTACGAGGAGGCCGAAGAGTTCGCGAAGTCAAGCCCGGGAACCGAAGAACCGCTCGCACTCGTACTCCAACGCGAGTACATCGACGAACCGGAAGATGGACAGTACGTGCATGTCCGCGAAGAACGCGTAGCTGAGTGGCCGGTCGAGTTCCTCACCCGTCCTCGTCGTACCGAACAAACGATTCCTGCGTTCATGGCCCCAGACGCACCGTTGAACCGTCTGGCCATATTGCGCGGTCACGTATGAATACACACAAGTCAACGCGGGCGAGGCCTAACCCCATCTGGAAGGAATTCCCCCTGAAGTCAACAGTTCAGCCTCGCCTCGCCGGCCAGTGTGGCCTGCCTCAACATGTCAGTGCAGCCGACTCGCGGGAGCTGCGCCCGCGCGGTCGGCTGACTTCGGCGTTAGGCACTGAACATGTCGGCCCTGTCATCTATCGCGGGCGCCTCCGCGGCGTTGATCCTGTCGCGCTGTGTCGTCGTTGCTCTTGTCGGTAGGGCGATGGGCGTGGCGATCACTCACGTTCGCATAGGCCTTGGCCCGCTGCTCGCGAACTTCTCATGGATTAAGCTTCGTGCGTTTCCGCTTTCTAGCCACGTTAGATTTCGCCACTCTGCTGGTGAACAGATCCCACGAGTTTTCTCCCACGCGGCTTTGGATTCAAAGCCGTTTCTCGCTCAGTTGCTTTTGACATTTCACCGGACCGCTGGTGCTACTTGCAATTGCTCTGGCGACCCTGGGCGCGGAGGGATGTTCAGCCTCTTTGTCGGGCTTCTACCAGGCTATTCACGGCGTGCTTTCTCCGCCAGACGAAGCGCAGAGATCGATTCGGGGGGCATCTCCCTTGTGAGGGCATCCAGGCCCTTCGAGACTCTGGGCCTTGTCGCAGCCAAGATGGCTGCTATCAAGCTCTTACCCCTGCCAGCAATGAACGGCGGCGCTGCGTTTGCGCTTGCTTTTTCCAGGTTTGGGCTTGATCGCCACGTTCGGCAGGTTGAACTGAAGTGGTTAACCATCATCCAGTTGTGCGTTGTCGCTTTATGGGCGTTTGCTGCGATCGTCTTTGTGTTGGTCGGTAGTATCTAACTTGTGTTTGCACGCGCGGCCTCTGTGCTGCGCGCATCCGCTAACGTCTATTCGGTTGTTTGCTGACCCGAGCCACGGTTTCGGTCGTGCTTTTATCTAGGGAACATCAGATGCTCAATCTCGCAGTTCGCCTCGCTGCAGGTCTGACAGTCGCATCCCTGACGGGATGTGCGACGAACTCGCCGGCCGATGGCCCAGAGGCCAGTCGGGGGATGGCCCCGCAGGTAGTCGTTGACGCGCACGTCCTGCCCGACGCCCGCGGGGTGTTGGCGCCGCGGCGTATCAGCGGAAATGCGCCAAACTATCCCATGGATAGTCTCATGCGTGGGGGCGCGGGGGACGCCGTCATCGAATTCACTGTGACGGAAGCGGGAGAGACGGCCGACTTTGTCGTGGTGTCGGCATCGTCGGCTGGTTTCGCAAGAAACTCGATTGCAGCACTTAAAACATGGCGCTTCGAACCGGCCCACAAGGAGGGTCGGCCAGTCCCGTACCGCGTTCGACAGCCATTTTCCTACACGATGCGTTAAAGGGACCGAAGGCTGTGTTCCCTCACGGAATGGGGGCGCGTACGTGTTTAGTTGTCAAGGCGGAGAGTGGAGGAATGGCTAATCGACCGACCGGCGTCGGGCTGAGGGCCGTCGGTCAGTTCGAAACGTCCCGTGATGAGGGATGACCTCTCGAGTGAAATTCATTGAAGGGGCGACAAGCTGCTCGCCCATCCGTCTCGCAAGCACAGATGCTGCATGGACCGCGATCCGGGCAATGGGCTGTTTCCAGGACGTCCCGGTAGGAGTGGTCTTCTTCCCGACGTCCAAACGGTCTTCTCTCCAAACCCAGTCGATGATCAAGAGCGGTCGAATGCGAGTCGGTCGACTGCGGTGGGGCGTTCAATCTCCGACGCAATGATCACGACCCAGATGCGGTCTGGTGTCGCGACGCAGCTAGGCACACGAGCTACGCTTGACTTGATACTTTGACTCTGAGTACCGCAAAGACGTTGTTAGCGAGGCCGACACCAGCGGATACGATTGTTACTCCTGTTTCGCAGATGAGTTAAGGAGTGGTCGAGCATTTCGTCGTGGCATCTGCTGGGCGTATCCCGTGACTGCGCGAGTAGCCCAAGGTGGGTAGGCCTCTTCCATTTGTTCGAGGATCGGAAACAATACTATGCGTCTCGCGCCTACGATTGCACTTATGTTGCTCGGGCTTATCGGCGGAATGCCGTCCCTCGGCATCTGCCAGCAGGATGCGTCCGAAGATGAGCAGGTAATTGCTGCAGCAATTTCAATCCTACGAGAGAGCTTCGTTCGTCCGCTTGACGAAGCTACCATTGCTTCGAATTCCGTAGCTGATCTGCTCCGAAAAATTGATCCCGACCACGGCCAGTACCTAACGAAAGAGGAGATTGGCCTTCTTCGCTCGTCGCCAACGGTTGACTTAGGTTTGTCTTTTCGGCGGCGTGACAGGGAGATACAAGTGGTGCCGCGAGCACAGTGGCCAGCAGCGCTCGCGGGCTTGAAACTCGGCGACAGACTCGAACAAATCGATGGCCAAGACACTCAAGGAATGGGGCTATGGGAGCTACATAAACTGCTGTCGTCACCTCGTCAGCGGGTAACGTTGACTGTCCGACGTGGCGATTCCGCTCTGTCGTTCGTCATCGATGTTCCAAAGGCGTCCGACTTACCGCGCAGAGTCCAAGTTCACTGGCCTGCGCCAGACATACTAGTACTAGGCGTACAGGCCCTGTCTAATGCAGTCCTTAAGGAGTCCGTTGAGGTACTCTCTCGTCATTGGCGGCGCGACATTCGCGGGATCATTGTCGATTTGAGAGGAAATTTCGGTGGTGAGCTTTCGTCCGCCGTTGGATTTGCGTCGATGTTCCTGCCTGACAATAGTATTGTCGCTACATTTCGAAGCAACTCGTCATTTGTAAACAACCATCAGCTTCGCGCGACGCCAAATGATTATTCCCGCCGCGGCACACCTGATCCGTTACGTAACTTACCGGCTGCTACGAGGACAATCCCGTTGGCTGTTGTGATTGATGAGTCTACTTCGGCGGGAGCAGAGATCATTGCCTCTGCGGTTCAACATCATCAAAGAGGCATTATTATCGGTAAGCAAAGCGCAGGCGCTACAAGCATCCGAACTCTATCGGCGTTACCTAACGGGGCGGTAATGACGTACACAAGCGCCTTCGGGCAGTCTCCTTCGGGAAAGCAGATCAACGATGTTGGTCTGGTTCCCGATGTGCCCGTCTCCTCGTCTGAGCCGGAGGCGGCTATCGCAGCGGCAGTCTTGGCGCTATCTGCGTCTCGACGGGGCGCGATTAAGGAGTGAGGCCTTGTGTTTCCATTGGGATGATCTTGATCGTTCCCATTTGGCCCTGTCGGTAACTCAGCCTGTTGCTTAAGTGAATCAGCGCATTGCAGTAGTTTTGGCGAGTAATGAGTACGCTGCGAGCTTCCGCGCCTGCCTCGACGTCATCGCCCGCGAGCGACGGTACATCGCTCAGGTCGAGGCGCCGCCGATCGAGCGCGTCGAGGCCTTCGTCCGCGATAACGCCAGCAGCGCCGGCATCCAGTTCTTCGCGCTCGACGGCGCGCGGGTCGTGGGCTGGGCGGACATCGTTCCCCACTGGGCCTACGCGCTGTCGCACTGCGGGTCGCTCGGCATGGGCGTGCATCCCGACTATCGCCGCCAGGGCTTGGGCCGGCGGCTGCTGGCAGCTTGTATCGAGCAGGCATGGGCCCGGGGCCTCACGCGGATCGAGCTGGAGGCGCGCGCCGACAACCATGCCGCGATCGCGCTGTACGAGCGCCTCGGCTTCCGGGTCGAGGCGGTGAAGTCGCAGGCCATGCGGTTCGATGACCAGTACTTTGACGCCGTGCAGATGCGGCTGCTGCGCGACGAGGGCTAGCACGTGATCGCGCCGAGGCAGGGGCAGTCGGCTGAGCGGTCTTTGCGTTGGAGCGGCTGAGAAGATAATCAAGGAAAGCGTTTCCACGTTCACATCAGAGAGGAGTCGATATGCGCGCACTTGCCTTTGTTGCTCTGCTTGCTTCTTTCACGGTACAGGCTGCTCCGGCGAGCCAGGAGTCGATCGAGTCTCTTCTGACGGTGACCAAGGCGGAGGCGCTGATCGACTCTATATCCGCGGGGAT
Source organism: uncultured Burkholderiaceae bacterium (assembly GCA_964616395.1). Taxonomy (GTDB): domain Bacteria; phylum Pseudomonadota; class Gammaproteobacteria; order Burkholderiales; family Burkholderiaceae_F; genus JALHMQ01. The sequence goes on along the minus strand of CAZTUT010000097.1, from coordinate 5,438 downwards.
GGACCAGATGATGCGTCAGGGCATCAATGAGGCCCTTCAGGGGAAATCGCTGAACGAGGAACAGCAACGTGTGGTCAACACCGCACTCGCAAGGTCTGTGGCCCTCATGAAAGAGGAGATCAGCTGGCAGAAATTGAAGCCGCTATACGTCCAGCTCTATCGGGAGACCTTCGTTCAATCGGAAGTTGACGGGATGCTCGCCTTTTACGCCACCCCTGCAGGAAAGGCTGTCATCGAGAAGATGCCGATCGTCATGCAAAAGTCGATGGCGTTGTCCCAGTCGATGTTCCAGTCCATCATGCCCAAGATGAAGACCGCATTGGAAGACGCACTGAAGGAGGTAAACGCCGCCGGCAGGAAATGACGGCCGGGGCACGGTGCGTCGGGACAAGTTTTCGGGTCGCAGGCCATGCGGTTCGATGACCAGTACTTCGACGCCGTGCAGATGCGGCTGCTGCGTGGCGAGGGCTAGCGGAGCGCGATCGGCGTCGCAGTTCGGCGGGCGCGGGGCCGGCGTCGATTGAGGCCGATGACTGACAGCCTCAGCGAGACCTCCCCGTACGCTTTCCGGGTTTCACTCTCGAGCAAGTGAGCCGGTTGTTCACTAACAGGAAACATGCATGCGACGGATCAATCCCCGCCATGCGTTGCATGAATCATCAGCAACTACTGCCATTCTTTTGGCGGTACGCTAATCAGTCATTTGACGACTCATCAGGAGAACAAGAATGCTTCGTAGTGCCTTCTGCGCAATGATCCTGGGTGTGACCCTGAGCGGCTGCGCAACCATCACGACAGACTCCGGTCAATCACTGCGGATCGAGACCTACGCGGAAAACGGCGAAGAGGTGCGCGGTGCGCAGTGCAAGCTCGACAATGACAACGGCAGCTATCAGGTCACGACGCCCGGGTCGGTGACGGTCCGCAAATCGAGCGTTGATCTGGCAATCGACTGCACGGCGCCGAACCAGCCGGCCGCGAAAGCTGCAGTCACTTCGCGTGTGGGCCCGGGCATGTTCGGCAACATCATCTTCGGCGGCGGCATCGGCGCCATCATCGACCACAGCAAGGGAACCGCGTACAACTACCCGACCTGGCTGCAACTCGTCTTCGGTCGAACGCTGAGCTTCGATCGCAATGAGCATGAAGACGGCAAGCCCACGCCTGCCTTTGAGAACAAGGACGGCAAGCGGGAGCCTCTGAAGCGTCCTGGTCCGGCAGCGCCCGGTTCGGCACCGCCTGCCAAGTGAGGCGGCCCAAGAGGCTGCTCGGCGCGCTTGGTGGAGCTGGTCGCGGCCAGCAGCGTGGCATCGGGCACGGGCTTGCGGCCCAAGTCGATGCCGACCACGGTACGAGGCGAAGCCGAACCTTGCGGCGCCTCTGCCATCGCCTCGACGGCCGGATTGAACCAGTGCTGCAGCGGGTGGATGCGCAGGCCGCTTCTTATCGTGGCTCGCTAGCTACGATGATTTGCGCGTGGACTTATTCGGTGTCTGCCTAGGATTCGCATTCATGCGTTACTTTCTTGGCATGCTATTTGTTGTGAGCGTACTTTCGATAGCAAAGGTGGCCTTTTCGCTAATTCAATATGACACGAAAGCCGTTGGAGTAGTTGTAAATGTTGAGGCGTCTCACCTTGGCAACGCAGGTTGGGCCACGATTCGTTATGCGGATCTAACGGGCGGAAGTTGGAGTTTTCTTGAACTTCATTCCGTTGTGGAGAGAAGGGTTGGCAAGAGTACGTTTTATCGACCGCCGAAAGTCGGTGAAAGCGTTGACGTAAGGTACATTGAGTCCAGCCCAAACACTGCGAAAGTTGAATCTAAATGGCTTGCTGAGTGTCTGGTTACTTTCTTGGCGACTATCCTGCTTCCTGTGCTTACGTTTTCAATTTGGCCGCTTGTCAAATCGAAAGTAATTTAAGCTGCTTTCTCATTTTCTCGGCACACTTGTCCGATCATTTGTTTATTTATTTTTAGGTGTTTTATCCGTTTGTGATCGCTGCGCCAGTCTTTCGATCCAGTATCGGTTAGGTTTTCTTGAGCTGTCTGAAAAGACTTCCGCATGAAGTTAGCCGTCGAGTTGGCGTTTTTGCTGCGTTGGTTGTCGAGTCATGCAACGCCGTCGTGTGACCCACCATCAGGCCCGAATCACTTGCCATGTCAAACGACCTCCCAGCGCTCCCATGCCTCCCGCTCGGCCGCTACCGCCACTACAAGGGCGGCGAGTACGAGGTGATCGGCGTGGTCCGGCACAGCGAGACGCTGGAGCCGATGGTCCTGTATCGCGCGCTGTACGGCGAGGCGGGGCTGTGGGTGCGGCCGTTTGCGATGTTCGTGGAGCAGGTGGAACACAACGGCGAGCGCCGGGCGCGGTTTGCATTTGTCGGTGGCAGCGCTTGAGGACTGACGCCGAACCGCTGTTGGCCTGGCGCTGCTATCGTCGTTGTCGTATTTTCGTCCGTACCGCCGACGATCGCCCCTTACACTCATCCCGATGACAGCGCATCGCATTCGCCAGCACTGGTTTTTCCTCGCGGCACCTTTGGTGCTTGCGACGGATCTGTCGGTGGCTGTGTATGCGCGCGGGTCAATCGATCGGACGCTCGAGGCGGGGCTGCTGTTCGATCTCGTCGTGCTGATTCCCTGCCTGTACTGGCTTTGCTACCGGCATCGCGGCCGCGCTGCGCTTACGCGCGCAGCGGCGCTCGCCTGTCTTGGGATATGGTTTGCACTGAAGCTGGTTCCGGAGCCCGAGCAGGATCTGCTTTTCTACGTTGCGCCGCTCCGGTATGTCGGCCTGGCCGCGCTTGTCTGGCTTGAACTCGTTGTGGTGGTCTCGATCTACCGCACCGTTTTCAAGGGCGGTGCCGTAAGCGATGCGGTTGCGCGGGCACCCGTCGACATGCCACCGTGGCTGGCCAGGCTGCTTGCGCTCGAAGCAAGGTTTTGGCTCAAGCTTTGGCATTTCTTGAGGCGGGTCGTCGGCAAGCGCTAAGCGCTAAGCGCAGGGCTGACAGGAAGGGTGTGCCATGTCAGAGCCTCATGAATCTGCACCCGGGTCAACGTCGCATAGATTGACGGGAATTTCGACTGTTTGCACAGGTAAACGCGCTCGAAACCAATCTTGCATTTGAATGCGCAGGAAATCCGGCAGCGCGAGGCGCCAAAGCAGTTCAAGCTGCACATGCGCTCGCCCCGCAGTCATTGCCGCGTTTTCTCGAAAGAGGGCAGCAAGTCCATGGCTTCACAGGGTAGCGTGAGGCCTCCATCGCCGTTGAGTTGCCTCTCAGGCAACGCTAACCATTTGCTATTGACTTGCGAGCGACGGTCCCTCGCGTGAACTTGTGGTGCCGCTTGCTTCGAGAAGCCTCACGTCATAGCCTTTAGGCAATGCAACCGGCAAACAAGCGAGTTTTCAAAACTTCGGGCTGATTGAGGAGAGAGCCATGTTCAAGTACTTCAGTCCTTCGCGCGAGGCGGGCGAGCGGGTTTGGGTCCGTCTGCTTGTCCTGTTCGCTGTCGCAGTCGGACTGTCGGGCTGTGCCAGCTTCTACGTCGATCCAACCCTGCCACAAGTTAAGGCGGAACAGATCAAGCGGCCGGCCGCACCGCAGTCGACGCAGTTGCTCGTGGACTTCCAGACCAATGGCGTTTCCAACCCGCGCGCTGTCACGGAAGTGCTGCCGATGGTGCAAAAGGCAGTCCAGGACTCCGGACTGTTTGCCGAGGTAAAGACAGAGCCCGTTGCATCAAGAGCGTTGCTAACCGTGACGATCAATAACGTGGGGGACATGAAAGACGCCGCGGCGCGCGGGTTCGCGACTGGGCTGACGCTCGGACTTGTAGGCAGCACGGTGACCGACGGCTATGTCTGCACGATTCGCTATGAGGTGCCAGGAGCGAGTGCGTTCACGACGCAGGTGCAGCACTCGCTGATTACAACGCTTGGCGCTGCCTCGGCGCCAGCGGGCCTGAAGCCTGCTGCGTCAGCCCGCGAGGCCGTCGAGCAGATCGTCAATCAAATGGTTCTGACGGGTATGCAGCGCCTGTCAGTCGATTCGGCACTCCCACGGTAATGGCCATGCAGTTCGCGCGCCTGATTGCCGCCGCATTGCTTGCCGCGGTCTGTGTATTCGCCAGTGGCTGTGCGATCACGCTGCCGCCGCCCGCCGCTTCGCTCGGCAACGTACGCGACCTTCGCGAGTCGGACATTCAACCGATGCGTATTGGTCAGTTCACTCCTGACCCGGCGAACAAGCAGGCTGACTCGGTATCGTTGCGTGCCAACGGACTGAGCTACCCGCAGGGCTCTTTTGCGGTCTACCTCGCCGACGCGGCGCGAGCTGACCTGAGCGCAGCCGGTAAGCTCGACGAGAGATCGCCGCGTGTGCTGAGCGGAGTTTTGGTCACGAATGACGTTGACTCCAGCGGCTTCAGCGTGGGAACGGCGAGGCACGTTGCCAGGTTCCAGCTCGATGTTGAAGGCCGGCGTGTGTATGACAAGGAGCAGGCTGTCGAGTCAACCTGGGAGTCGTCATTCATCGGCGCCGTTGCGATTCCTGCTGCGGCTAACGGCTTTGCAGCCGGCTTTCAGAAGCTTCTCCAAAAGCTTTTTTCCGACCCCGAGTTCAAGAAGGCTGCGCGCTAGTCTGTTTCTGCCAACCATCTCGCGCAAGCCTCGAAAGCCGAGGCACCCGGCGCGTGAGACGATCGTTCACCATTGACTTGGTTGCACAAAATGGACGATCAACCGGCGACCGTCGTTGCCTTTCCGCTGCGCGGCGAGTGGACGGCGGTCAACACGCCAGCGGAGCGTGTGCCGAGCCATGGCACCGATCAGCTCGGCCAGCGCTTCGCGTTCGACTTCCTGCGCATCGACTGGGCGTCCGAGGGGTTCAGGTTCCACGCGCAGTCCACGCTCAGGTACGCGGTCGTGGGCGTGCCGCTCGATGCGTGCTTCGGCTGGGCGGCCTCGATCCACGCGCCGTTTGAGGGCGTGGTGACGGCGTCGTCTGACGGCTGGCCCGAGCGCAGCCGCGTTCACATGCTGCGCGACCTCGCCGTGGTGCTGCGCAACGCCTCCAGGTTCGATCCAAACGCGGCCGACCTGCGGCCGCTTCTGGGCAATTACCTGATCCTTCGCGATGCCGCCTCGAATGTTCATGCGCTCATCGCGCACGCGCGCTGCGGCTCGGTGAGGGCGGTGGCAGGCGACCGGGTCACGCGGGGACAGCACGTTGCTGATGTCGGACACTCCGGCAACTCCACCGCGCCGCACCTGCACTTCCAGCTGATGGATGGCCCTGATCTGCGAACAGCCCAGGGCCTGCCCTGCGCCTTCGCCGAGTACGACGTGCATGACGGCAATGCCTGGCAGCGCGTCAACGACCAGGTGCCGGGCAAGCGGCAGCGGCTGCGATTTGCAGGCTGAGGCGG
>CAZTUT010000096.1:0-10753 GCA_964616395.1 uncultured Burkholderiaceae bacterium | reverse complement strand
CTTTGGTGAAGATGCCGCCGCCGAGTCGCGCGAAGATCGAGATCAGCGACGAGCCGAAGGCCAGGCCGATCATCGGGTGCAGCATGTCGCGCAGGCTGATGCCTGCCGGGCTGAACGACTTGAGCAGCCCGTAGAACACCGCCACACCGAGCAGGCCAAGGCCCACCACCAGCATGCCGGTGATGGCGCCGCCGCGGAATGCGATATGCAGCGCGGCATTGATGCCCTGGGTGGCCGCCTGCGCGGTGCGCACGTTGGCGCGCACCGACACGTTCATGCCGATGAAGCCGGCGGCACCTGACAGGATGGCGCCGATCGCGAAGCCGATCGCGGTCGACCATCCCAGCCCCGGCACCACCCCGATGACCACGAACAGCACCGCGCCCACGATGGCGATCGTGCGGTACTGGCGGCTCAGGTAGGCCTGCGCGCCCTGCTGCACGGCGGCGGCGATTTCCTGCATCCGCGCGTTGCCCGCGGGCTGCTTCATGATCCAGGAAGTCCACAGACCCCCGAATACGACGGCAATCGCACCGCATGCGATCGCAAGTAACAAGCCGGACGACATGTCGTTCTCCTACGCGTTGCTTTGTTTGTTGTGTGAACTGCGGAAAGACCGCGCCGTCCCCCTCGGACGGCGCCGGCTCAGGCGAGCGCGGCGAAGACGCGCTGCTTGATCTCGTCGACGCTGCCGACGCCCTCGACGCGGCGGTAGCGGGGTGCATGGGCAATGCCGGTGGCAGCCCAGTGCGAGTAATACTGGACCAGTACGCTGGTCTGGGCGTGATAGACCTCGAGCCGCTTGCGCACCACGTCCTCGCGATCGTCGTCGCGCTGGATCAGCGGCTCGCCGGTCAGGTCATCCTTGCCTTCGGCCTTCGGCGGGTTGAAGCGAACGTGGTAGGTGCGGCCACTGGCCACGTGGACACGGCGGCCGCTCATGCGCTCGATGATGTCGCCATCGGGCACCGCGATTTCCAGCACGACGTCGATCGACACGCCTGCGTCCTTCATCGCGTCGGCCTGCGGGATCGTGCGCGGGAAGCCGTCGAACAGGTAGCCGCTGGCGCAGTCGGATTCTTTCAGGCGTTCCTTGACGAGGCCGATGATGATGTCGTCGGACACGAGCTGGCCGGAATCCATCACCTTCTTGGCGGCCAGCCCGAGCGGCGTGCCGGCCTTGACGGCAGCGCGCAGCATGTCGCCGGTCGAGATCTGCGGAATGCCGAAGCGCTCCTTGATGAAGCCGGCCTGCGTGCCCTTGCCAGCCCCCGGTGGTCCGAGAAGTATCAGTCGCATCCCCCGCCTACCTTTTCGTCCTGACCGGTCGCCGCGGCGCCATTCGCCCGCGTCCCGGGGTGCGGGCAACGGTCTGTGCCGTCGGCCTCGCGATCGTCGATTCTAACTGCCCGTGCAGCAGCAGCCTGCAGCGTGCATTGCAGCAAACCGGTGGTCTGCAAAAAACAACGTCAGGCAGACGGCACGCCGCCTGCCGCAGCGGTGCGCCGTGAATGCCGCGGTCAGTCGATCTTCACGTACTCGAAGACCAGCACGTTGTCAGCACGGTGCGCGGCAGTGACGTTCTGACGCATTGCCCACGGGATCATCTGCCGGTGCAGCGGCACATGGTGGACCTGGGCGTTGTGCTCCAGAAGCGCCTGGCGGATCGTCTCGCGCCGCTTGTCGGCGTTCATCTCGACGGCGGCGGCGTCGATCAGCGCATCGAGCTTCGGATTGCTGTAGCGGCCGTAGTTGTAACTGCCCTGGCCGGTGGACTTGTCGAGCGAGCGCAGCACCGGCGACAGCGTGGTCTGCGCGTCGGTCACGGCGCCCCCCCAGCCCAGCATGTAGAAGCTGGTGTCGTACTTCTCCAGTTTGGGGAAGTAGGTGGCGCGCGGCATGGCCGTCACCTTGGTGTTGATGCCGGCACGGGTCAGCATGGCGGCCACCGCGATGCAGATTTCCTCGTCGTTGACGTAGCGGTTGTTCGGGCAGTCCAGCGTCACGTCGAAGCCGTTCGGATAGCCGGCTTCGGTCAGCAGCTGACGCGCACGCGCCGGATCGTGCGGCAGCCGCTTTTCGGCATCGGGGTGCGAACCAAGAATCGACGGTGTGATGCCGCCGGTGGGCAGCGCCGAGCCACGCATGGTCCGGCTGCGGATCGCCTCGATGTCGATCGCCTGGTAGACCGCCTGCCGAACGCGAACGTCCTTGAACGGGTTCTTACCCTTGACGTTCGAATACAGGAGTTCGTCGCGGAACTGATCGAAGCCGAAGAACACAACCCGGTTCTCCTGGCCGCGCAGGACCTTGGTCTCCTTGTTCTCTTCGAGGCGGCGCAGATCCTGCGGCGGCGGGTCGAGGATGAAATCAACCTGGCTCGACAGCAGCGCGGCGGTGCGCGTGGTGTCGGCGCTGATCTGCGTGTAGATCACCTGCGTGACGTTGCCCGGCGCGCGGCCCTCCTTGATGCCCCACCAGTCCGGATTGCGGCGCAGCACCGTCCTTATGCCCGGTTCGCGCGACACCAGGATCCAGGCGCCGGTGCCGTTCGCGTTACGCGAAGCAAAAGTCTCTTCCTTGTTCTTGAAGTCCAGCGGCGTGGCGACCTTGTTCTTCTCGGACCAGGCCTTGCTCATCACGTAGATGGCCGCCATGTGCTCGAGCATGATCGGGTTGGGTCGCTCCTGCACGAATTCCACGGTGAAGTCGTCGATCTTGCGCGGCTTGCCGACCACCGGGATCGCGTACTGGCGCAACTGCGAGTTCGGATGCGACGCGCGCTCGAAGGTGAACACCACGTCATCGGCGGTGAACGGCGAGCCGTCGTGAAACTTCACGCCACGCCGCAGCGCGAAGCGCCAGACCGTGGGGCTGACCTGGGTCCAGCTGGTGGCAAGGCCGGGAATCGGCTTGAGTGTGTTGTCGCGCATCACCAGGCGGTCGTGCACCGCCTCGGAGAACATGTTGGTCAGGCCCTCGTTCTGCGAGTGCGGGTCGGCGGTTTGCGGGTCGCCTTGGGATGCCCAGCGCAGCGGCTTGGCCTCGGCCGCGGCAGCAGCCAGCAGCAGGCAGGCGATCGTCGACGTGATCAGAGCCTTCATCGGAACCTCCTCGGAAGAACGAGCGCCGAGTCTAGGGCGCTCGGGGAGCGCTGAAAACCCCCGCCTCTGGCGTCGGGTCAGTCAGTGGCCGAAGCGATCCGCCGCCGTACCAGCGCCAGGTCCTCGGGCGTATCGACGCCTGGCGGCAGCGGCGCATCCAGCGGCAGCACGGCGATGCCAAAGCCGTGCCACAGCGCGCGCAACTGCTCGAGACTCTCATGTGCCTCGATCGGTGCACGCGGCAGCGTGGGATAGCGCCGCAGAAACCCGGTGCGGTACGCGTACAGGCCCACATGGCGCCACGCCGGCAGGTCGGCGGGCAGGCTGGCCGGACGATGGTCGCGTGCGGTGGCGAACGCATCGCGCGACCACGGAATCGGTGCGCGCGAGAACAGCAGCGCACGGCCTGACGCGTCGGTCACGACCTTGACCACGTTCGGGCTGAAGAACTCGGCGACATCATGCAGCGGATGGGCGGCCGTCGCGATCGCGCAGTCGTCGCGCTGGTCGAGCAGCGCCGCCACGGCCGCCACGGTCTGCGGCGGCATCAGCGGTTCGTCGCCCTGCACGTTGACCACGATCGCACGGTCGTCGAGCGCGAGGGCATCAGCGGCCTCTGCCAGCCGGTCGGTTCCGGTCGGGTGCTCGGGCGATGTCAGCAGCGCCTCGACACCGTGTTCGCGGCAGGCCGCAACGATTTCCGCGCTGTCAGCCGCAACGACCACGCGCAGCGCACCGCTGGCGGCCGCGCGCTGCGCAACCCGCACGACCATCGGCAGGCCACCGATGTCGGCCAGCGGTTTGCGCGGCAGTCGCGTGGAGGCCAGCCGCGCCGGAACGATGGCGATGAACGGAGTCGTGGGCACCTCAGTCATGCGGCGGCGGGCGTCGCGGGCCTGTCGAGCGCGCGGGCATCGGACTCGAGCATGACGGGAATGCCGTCGCGGATCGGGTAAGCCAGCCGATCCGCCTTGCACACCAGCTCCTGCGCCGCCTTGTCGAACTGCAGCGGACCCTTGCACAGCGGGCAGACGAGGATTTCGAGCAGGCGGGCATCCATGGCGAGGGCCTCAGGCTTTCGTTGACTCGGTTGCGGCAGGCGTGCCGGCGATCTTGCGCAAGACGAGATCGGCCAGCGCTTCGTCGATGGTCGCCTGCAACGTGACCACGCAGATGCGGCCGTCGTTACGCAGCGCCGGATTTGCGCGGCATTTTACGGCGTCCTTCTCGGTGATCAGCAGCAGATCGAAGGTGCGCGCAGCGAACGGATTGTCGCGGTATGGGTAGTGGTCGGGCAGTGGCATCTGCTCAAAGCGCAGGCCGGCATCGGCCAGCATCGCAAAAAAACGCTCGGGCGCGCCGATGCCGGCCGCGGCCAGCAGCCGGGTGGCATTGCGCTGCTGCTCGCGTGCGACGTCGGCCAGCGTGGCGCGCAGCGACGGATCCTTCAGCGACACCACCGATCCGGCGCTGCTTGTCATTGCAAAGAACGGTGAGTGAACGCGCACCGCCGGGCGGGGTTGGCCCGCCTGATCATGGAAAACAACGGCATCGACACGCTCGAGGCGTTCGGGCGGATCGCGTAGCGGTCCGGCCGGCAGCAGCCAGCCGTTGCCCAGGCCGCGCGCATCGATGACCGCAATCTCAACGTCGCGCGCCAGCCGCAGATGCTGCAGGCCGTCGTCAGTCAGGATGACATCGACCTCCGGGTGCAGGTTCAGGAGCAGCCGGCCCGCCTGCGCGCGGTCGGCACCGACCGCCACGGGCACGCCGGCGGCTTGCGCAATCAGCACGGGCTCGTCGCCGAACTCGTCGGCGCTGCCGCGGGGATCGACGGCGCGTGCTGCGGTGTTGCGGGCGCCGTAGCCGCGTGAGACCACGCCGGGTCGGCGGCCGCGGGCGCGCAACGCGCGCACCAGCTCAATCGTCAGCGGCGTCTTGCCGGTGCCGCCGACATAGAGGTTGCCGATCACAACGACCGGCACAGGCAGCTGCTGGGCACCCGCGCCATCGCGATGCCGCCACGTCAGCCAGCGTCGAATCAGACCGTGCAGCCAGGCGAGCGGCAGCAGCACGACGGCCAGCCGGCGCTGTCGCCAGATATCGAGCAGGCGGGCATGCAGCCAGGAACGGAAAGCCATCGGGACAGAGCCGCGCCGCCGTGTCCGGCGGAATCAGGGCGCCGGTTTCTGCGCGGCGAAGGCGATGCGCGGCAGTCCGGCGATACGTGCTGCTTCCATCACGCCGATCACCGACTGGTGCGGCGCCTGGGCGTCGGCATTGATCACCACGACCGGGTTGTTACGTCCTTCGGCGGCCTTGACCAGTTGCTGGGCGAAGGCCGAGGGCTCGGCGAAGGGAACGATCTGCCGGTCAACCGCGTAGCGACCGTCGGCGGTGATCGCGATCTGTATTTCGTTGGGCCGGGTCTGCGGCTTGGTGGCGTCGGCGCGCGGCAGTTCGATCTGCAGTTCAGTGAAGCGCGAGTATGTGGTGCTGACCGCCAGGAAGATCAGCACGATCAGCATCACGTCGATCAGCGGGATCAGGTTGATCTCCGGTTCCTCGTCGTGGCGGCGGCGGAAGCGCATGGCGGACCTAGCGGGCAGGCGGCGCGAACAGCGTGTCGAGCAGCTTTTGCGCTTCGTCTTCCATGTCGACGAGGTAATCCTCGATACGCGACTTGTAGTGCCGGTACGCCATGATCGCCGGCACCGCGACGATGATGCCGAAGGCCGTGCAGTACAGCGCGATCGAGATGCCCTGCGCGAGTTGTTGCGGGCTGGAGCCTGCTTGCTGCGAGGCAAAGATTTCGATCATGCCGATCACGGTGCCAAGCAGCCCCAGCAGCGGCGCGATCGAGCCGACCGAGGCCAGCAGCGACAGGTACTTCGACAACTCGTGAGCGGCATGGCTACCCGCGGTGGACACCGCTTCGTGCGCGATTTCGCGCCCGGCCCGTTCGTTACGCAGAGCGGCGGCAAGAACGCGGCCCAGCGGCGAGTTGGCCTCGAGCTTGGCAATGACGTCGGCATTGACCTGGCGCTTGCCGTGCAGTGCGAGCACGTCGTTGAGCAGGCGCGGCGGTAGCGCGCGGCTGCGTCGCAGGGCAACACCACGTTCGATGATCAACGCCAGCGCAATCACCGAGGCGAGGATCAGCGGCCAGATCGGCCAGCCGATGGCAACAACGATCGAGAACAAGCAGCCTCCTGCCGGCGGTTAAGAAATCGCAAGTCGCAAGTGTAGTGCGGCGCGCGCCTGACGTTTTCCACAGGGCCTGTGGAAAACCATGTTGAAAAGCGCTGAATTCCGGCTGCAAGCCCTCGTCGCGCCGTGATCCTGCGTTGGCTGCCTCGGTTGCGGGCACTGATCGCAGCCTGCCGGTCGTTGCCAACGCGCGTGGCCACCGGCGTGAAGTGCTAGCGTGCGGCCCCATTACGTCGCGTCAATTGTTGTCCAACCGATGTCCAGTCTTCCGCCGTTATCCGCGAGTGCCGAGCCGCTGAGCGTCAGTGCGCTGAATCGCGCCGTTGCCGGCGTGCTGGCTCGCGGCTTTCCGCTGGTCCGCGTGCGTGGCGAGATCGGCAACCTGACGCGCGCCGCCAGTGGTCACTGGTATTTCACGCTGAAGGACGACGCCGCGCAGGTGCGCTGCGTGATGTTCCGCGGCCGCAATGCGCTGCTGGACTTCGCGCCGCGCGAAGGCGACGAGGTCGAACTGCGTGCCAGCGTAGGTCTGTACGAAGCGCGCGGCGAGTTTCAGCTGACGGTCGAGTCGATGCAGCGGGCCGGTCAGGGGCGCCTGTTCGAGGAGTTCATGCGTCTGAAACGCCGTCTGGCAGCCGAAGGCCTGTTCGACGAGGCGCTCAAGCGGCCGTTGCCGAGGCTGCCACGCACGATCGGCATCGTCACCTCGCCGCAGGCGGCGGCCTTGCGCGACGTCCTGACCGCGCTGCGTCGCCGGGCGCCTTATGCACGGCTGATCGTCTACCCGGTGCCGGTGCAGGGCGCCGGCGCGGCCGAGCAGATCGCGGCGATGCTGGCGCGCGCGTCGGCACGGGCCGAGGCCGATGTGCTGCTGCTGGTGCGCGGCGGCGGCTCGCTCGAGGACTTGTGGGCATTCAACGAGGAACCCGTGGCGCGCGCGATTCGCGCCTGCGCGCTGCCGGTCGTCGTGGGCGTCGGTCACGAGTCCGACATCAGCATCGCCGACTTCGCGGCCGATCTGCGGGCGGCCACGCCGACTGCAGCGGCCGAACTGGTCGCGCCCGAGCAGGCGGTGCTGAGGGAGTCGGTGGTCGCGCTGGCGCAGCGCCTGCGCCGGCTCGTCCAACAACGCCTTCAGCAATCGCAGCAGCGGCTCGATTACGCAGCACGGATGCTGTCGCGGCCGAGCGCGCCGATTGCCGGCCTGCGCGCGCGGGTCGAGCACCTGCGGCTGCGGCTGCGCGCATCCCTGGCCGCCACCACGTCGCGTTCGGAGTCAGCGGCGGCGGCAAGCCGGTTGCGCCTCGAACGGTATCGCCCCGACGTAGGCGCTGCCGTTGCCGCCACGCGCGCGCTGAACGATCGCCTGCGTGCCGCGCTGATGGCCGCCCAGGACAGCCGGCACGCGCGGCTTGATCGCGCGATGCAGGCGCTTGCTCACCTCGATCCCGCCGCCGTTCTGGGGCGCGGCTATGCGCTCGCGCTCGACGCCGAGGGCCACGTGGTGACCGATACCGGCCAGCTTCGGTCAGGTGATCGCCTCGACCTGCGGCTGGCGCGCGGTCGGGCGGCGGTCAGGGTCGAGGAAGTCCGCCAGGATCCGGCATCGCGCGATTTGTCCGGCGGCGCGTCGCGCTCCATCTAGCGCCGGCCCCGGGGGCGGACGCCGCGGCAATCCGCTGCGACATGCGGGGTCTTGCGCGTGGCGGCGCAAGCAGCCGCGGATAGAATGCCCATTTCCTCCAACTGCTCTGCGCAAGGATTCCCCATGGAACACACGCTCCCGCCGCTTCCGTACGCGATGGACGCGCTGGCGCCGCACATCTCGAAGGAGACCTTCGAGTATCACTACGGCAAACATCACCAGGCGTACGCGACCAATCTGAACAACCTGATCAAGGGCACCGAGTTCGAGTCGCTGGGTCTGGAAGACATCGTTCGCAAGTCGTCCGGTGGCGTGTTCAATAACTCGGCCCAGGTCTGGAACCACACGTTCTTCTGGAACAGCATGAAGCCGCAGGGCGGTGGCGAGCCGGGCGGCGCGCTCGGCGAAGCCATTGCGCGCAAGTGGGGTTCGTACGCCGCGTTCAAGGAAGCGTTCACCAAGAGCGCCGTCGGCAACTTCGGATCGGGCTGGACCTGGCTGGTGAAGAAGGCCGATGGTTCGGTCGACATCGTCAACACCAGCAACGCCGCCACGCCGCTGACCACGGCGGACAAGCCGTTGCTGACGATCGACGTGTGGGAGCACGCTTACTACGTCGACTATCGCAATGCCCGGCCGAAATTTGTCGAGACGTTCCTGAACAGCCTCGTCAACTGGGACTTTGCGGCGCGCAATTTCGCCTGACGTCTGGGTCGGGGCTCACGTCCCGCCATGCGATCCGAAAGCCGGCCGCGCGCCGGCTTTCGCTTTCATGAGCCTGCGTGCTGCAGGCGGCTTCAGCGCGCGGCGGGCAGGCCCGACATCTTTGCCCCGGCCTTCAGGCCGCGCTGCGCGAACCAGCCCTTGTCCATCTCCAGCGCGTAGCGAACCGGCCGGGCTGCGCAGTGACTGACTTCGGTCTTCGGCTGCATGTCCTCGATGTTGACGATGCTGCCGTCGTCGTCGATGAAGGCCACCGACAGCGGAATCAGCGTGTTGCGCATCCACATGCAGTGCACCGTACGCGCCTCGAAAACGAACAGCATGCCGTGGTTCGGCGCCAGCCGCTCGCGAAACATCAGGCCGCGCATCCGGCTGGCGTCGTTGTCGGCAAGTTCCGCGGTCACCAGATGGATGCCGAAGTTCAGCTTGACCATCGGTAGTGGCTGCTGCGCCTGGCTCACGGCCGGGGCCAGAACGGTCAGCAGTGCCATGATCGCCGCGACAGCGATCCGCCGAACGCGCCAGCCGAGCCCGTGTGTCGACGCGCGGCGCGTCGCGGTGCGTCGGTTTGCCGGGCGACCCGGCAATATGCGGTGTGCCAGGATCACTTGGCGGGGCTGGCCGACTTCTTGGCCTTCGACTTCTTGCCCTTCTTGGCCGGCGCCTTCTTCTTGGTTTCGGCCTTGGCCTGCGTGGCGGGCTTGGTCGCCGGCGCTGCGGGAGAAGCCGGCGCAGCCGACTGCGCAGCGACGGTGCCGGCAAAGAGCATGGCGACCAGCGTCGCGATCAGCTTGTTCATCAGGTTCTCCTCGGGTTGTTGCGTTGCGTGCGCCGCCGCCTGTTGAAGGCGTTGGGATGCGCTTGGATGACGGGTCCGTCAGCAACGCTTCATCCGTAACGATACCGGGTCGGCGGCGGTTGACCGCGGCGCTGGCTTGCCGGTGCAGCGGCGCGCCGCCGCGAGTAGACTCTCGCCGGGGCGGAGCGCCGGGGAGCCGCGATTCCGTCGGATCATCTTCAAAACAACGACAGCGCCGGAGAGGCTATGTATCAGCACATCAAGGTGCCCGCCACGGGCCAGAAGATCACGGTCAATCAGGATTTCAGCCTGACCGTCCCCGATCAGCCGATCATCCCGTATATCGAGGGCGACGGCACGGGTTTCGACATCACCCCGGTGATGATCAAGGTGGTCGATGCGGCGGTCGCCAAGGCCTACGCCGGCAAGCGAAAGATCTCCTGGATGGAGATCTACGCGGGCGAGAAGTCCACCAAGATCTACGGCCCCGATGTCTGGCTGCCTGAAGAGACGCTGCAGGTCATCAAGGACTACGTGGTGTCGATCAAGGGTCCGCTGACCACACCGGTGGGCGGCGGCATCCGCTCGATCAACGTCGCGCTGCGCCAGGAACTCGACCTGTACGTGTGCCTGCGTCCGGTGCGCTACTTCAAGGGCGTGCCCAGCCCGGTCCGTGAGCCCGAGAAGACCGACATGGTGATCTTCCGCGAGAACTCGGAGGACATCTATGCCGGCATCGAGTACGAGGCGGAGACCGACAAGGCGCGCAAGATCATCGACTTCCTGCAGAAGGAGATGGGCGTCAAGAAGATCCGCTTCCCGGCGACCTCGGGCATCGGCATCAAGCCGGTCACGCGCGAGGGCACCGAGCGTCTGATGCGCAAGGCCTTGCAGTACGCGATCGACAACAAGCGCAAGTCGGTGACGATTGTCCACAAGGGCAACATCATGAAGTACACCGAAGGCGCCTTCGGCAAGTGGGCCTACGCGCTGGCACAGAAGGAGTTCGGCGCCGAACTGCTCGACGGCGGGCCGTGGATGAAGATCAATGCCGCGCATGGCGACATCGTGATCAAGGATGTCATCGCCGACGCCTTCCTGCAGCAGATCCTGCTGCGCCCGGCTGAGTACGACGTCATCGCCACGATGAACCTGAACGGCGACTACATCTCGGATGCGCTGGCGGCTCAAGTGGGTGGCATCGGCATCGCGCCGGGTGCCAACCTGTCGGACTCGATCGCGATGTTCGAGGCGACCCACGGTACCGCGCCC
>CAZTUT010000095.1:0-10769 GCA_964616395.1 uncultured Burkholderiaceae bacterium | reverse complement strand
TCGACATCGGTGTAGATCAGGCACTCGTCGGCCTTCAGCGCAGCGGCCAGCGCCACCGCCGAGGTGTCGGAGCCGCCGCGGCCAAGCGTGGTGATGTTGCCGAACTCGTCCGCCCCCTGGAAG
The DNA here is from genome assembly GCA_964616395.1 of uncultured Burkholderiaceae bacterium. Lineage (GTDB taxonomy): Bacteria > Pseudomonadota > Gammaproteobacteria > Burkholderiales > Burkholderiaceae_F > JALHMQ01. Next base: position 10,646 of record CAZTUT010000095.1, on the reverse strand, counting down.
CCAGCCACCACGACCACGGTGCCGTCATGCAGGTCAGCGCGGATCTTCTTCTCGTCGATCTCGAGGATGCGCGCCTTGGTGAACGCGCTGTCGGTCAGCACATGCACCTGCGGGCCGGTGTAGCTCTTGGCCTTGAGCCCTTCTTCCTTGAGCGCCATCGCCAGCAGGCCGATGGTGACCTGCTCGCCGGTCGAGGCCACCACGTCGAGCTCGCGCGGGTCGGGGTTGGGCTGGATCTCGCGCGCCAGCGCGATCAGCCGGTTGGTCTCGCCGCTCATGGCCGAGACCACGACCACGATCTGGTGGCCGGCGCGGCTCCATTTGGCCACACGCCGGGCAACGTTGCGGATGCGCTCCGGACTGCCGACCGAGGTTCCGCCGTACTTGTGAACGATGAGCGCCATGCTCCGATCCCTTGCCGGCATTCACGCAGTGCAGGTGCCGGTCTTTCTCATGATGAAACTGCAAAGCCCACGATTATAGTCGTGCAGCGCAGCAAAAATCGCAGCACCGGGCCCGATGCCTGCACAACAGCACCGGTCGACCGGCGGGATCGGCGGACATGACCCGCCCGACGTGTCAGTGCGCGGCGGGGTCAGCCGGCCGCGTTAGCCGGCAATGAGCCCGGCATGCGCGCGCCACGCGAGCATCACGCGCGGGCCGTCGGCATCGATCAGGCGTACATCGGGCCCAAGTCCGGCCACGAAGATCAGCCGATCGCCGCGCCACACCAGCGGTAGCGCGGCGCGCTCGAACTCGGCGATGCCAGCATCCTGGAACAGCCGCTTGAGCGTCTTCGAGGGCCGGGTCGGGTGCGGCTTGAAGCGCTCGCCGCCCCCGCGCACACGCACGGCCAGCGGCTGCGCGCGCAGCCAGTCGGGATCGAATCCTTCGCCGCGCGTGGCCTCGCCGGCCGGCTCGAAACGCAGCACGCCGCCCCACTCGGGCAGAGACACCTCGTCCTCGCCCTGCCAGTGAATCAGGCGCTCGCTGCCGGACGCCTCCGGCGCCGGCGCGTGCAGCACCAGCAGCCCGCGATGCCGCCGCACCTCGATGCCGCCGCCCGGCCCGCTCAGGCGCACCAGCAGCCGTGCATCGCTGCGCGCGGTCAGTGCCTGGGCGATCACCTCGTTCAGCCGCGCCAGCGACGGCGCCTCGATGCCGGCCTGCGCCAGCCAGGCCCGCAGCACCAGCCGCTGCCGAGGCGGCGAAAGAAAGGCCAGACGATCGAGCCGCAGCGCGCCGCCAGCCACCCCCGCGCTGCACGCGACCAGATCGTCTGCGGCCAGCGCGCGCAACGCCTGGGATGCATCGGCCACCAGATCGATGCTGCGCGCGGCCGCTGCCGCGTAGCCGGGCCGCAGCGCGTCGAGCGCCGGCATCACGCGCTGACGCAGGCCGTTGCGCAGCAGCGCCGGATCGTCGTTGCTGGGGTCGTCGACCCAGGTCAGCCGCGCCGCCTGCGCGTAGGCCTCGATCTGGGCGCGGCTGACGTCGAGCAGCGGACGCAGCAGCCGCAGGCTGCCATCGGCGAACGGGCGCGCGCCCGGGATCGCCGCCAGGCCATCAGGCCCGGCGCCGCGCAGCCACTGGATCAGGAAGGTCTCGATGCGGTCATCGCGATGATGGGCTGTCAGCACGCGCGTGGCGCGCCGCGCCTGCGCCACCTCGGCCAGTGCCGCGTAGCGGGCCTCGCGCGCCGCCGCCTCGATGCCGCGGCCGGCGCGCACCACGCTCACCCGGCGCAGCTCGAACGGCACCTGCCACGCCTCGCAGGTGGCGCGGCAGTGCTCGGCCCAGGCATCGGCATCGCGCTGCAGGCCGTGATGGACATGCACCGCCAGCAGCTCGCGCGCGCCGGCGCCGCGCACAGCGCGAAGCGCGCACAGCGCGTGCAGCAGGACCGTGGAGTCGCGCCCGCCGCTGAAGCCGATCACCAGCGGCCCGGCGCGGGCGCGGCGGCGCGGACGCGCGAAGGGGTCGTCGTGCAGTTCCGAGGGGGCGTCGTCGGGCGCAGCGGCGAGCGCGGCGCGCACGGCGTCGGTCAGGCTGCCGACGGCATCGCCGCCGGACTCAGCTTTCCGGCGCGATTTCCTTGAACTTGCCATAGCCCATCAGGCGCGTATGGCGGGCCGCCAGCAGGTCCTTGGTCTTCATGCCCGTGAACTGGCGCAGGCTGTCGCCGAGCGCGCGCTTGAGCAGCGCCGCCTGCTGGGTCGGATCGCGATGCGCGCCGCCAAGCGGCTCGGACACGATCTTGTCGATCAGCCCGAGTGCCTTGAGCCGGTGCGCGGTCAGGCCGAGCGCTTCAGCCGCCTCGGGGGCCTTGGACGCGCTCTTCCACAGGATGGAGGCGCAGCCTTCGGGCGAGATCACCGAGTAGGTGGCGTACTGCAGCATCAGCACGTGGTCGGCCACCGCCACCGCCAGCGCGCCGCCGGAGCCGCCCTCGCCAATGATGGTGGCGATCACCGGCACCTTGAACTGCGACATCTCGAACAGGTTGCGGCCGATCGCCTCCGACTGGCCGCGCTCCTCGGCGTCGATGCCCGGATAGGCGCCGGGCGTGTCGACGAAGGTGAAGATGGGCAGACCGAACTTCTCGGCCAGCTGCATGATGCGCAGCGCCTTGCGGTAGCCCTCGGGCTTGGACATGCCGAAGTTGCGCATCGTGCGCTCCTTCGTGTCGCGGCCCTTCTGGTGGCCCAGCACCATCACCGGCTGGCCGTTGAAGCGCGCCATGCCGCCGACGATCGACAGGTCGTCGGCGAAGCTGCGGTCGCCGTGCAACTCGTGGAAGTCAGTAAAGATGTCGTTGACGTAATCGAGCGTGTAAGGCCGCTGCGGATGGCGCGCCAGCTGCGCCACCTGCCACGGCGTGAGCTTGGCGTAGATGTCCTTCAGCAGCAGCTGGCTCTTCTTCTGCAGGCGCTCGATCTCCTCGGAGATGTCGACCGCGGAGTCGTCCTGCACGAAGCGCAGTTCCTCGATCTTGGCCTCCAGATCGGCGATCGGCTGCTCGAAATCGAGAAATGTCGTCTTGCTCATGGGCGGGGGCCGGTCAGTACGCAACCGGCACGGGATCCAGACTGCGCCAAAGGTACCACGTGGCCACGCTGCGCCAAGGGGCCCAGGCGGCGGCCAGCGCCTCCACCCGCTGGCGACCGTCGCGACCGAGCAGCGCGGCGGCCGGCTCGCCGTCCAGGTAGTGCAGGCCCACCGCCTTCAGCAGGCCCAAGTCGTCCAGCGGCAGCACGTCGGGCCGCAGCAGGTTGAAGATCAGGAACATCTCCGCAGTCCAGCGGCCGATGCCACGCACCTCGGTCAGGCGCGCGATCACCTCGTCGTCAGGGGCCGACTGCAGCAGCGTCGCATCGATGCGGCCGCTGGCAAAGTGCTGCGCCAGATCGCGCAGATACTCGACCTTGCGCTCCGACAGCCCGCAATTGCGCAGCGTGGCAGCGCGCCGGCGCAGCACCGGCCGCGGTGCCATGTCGGGACAGGCCGCGACCAGCCGCCCCCACACCGCATCGGCCGCCTTGACCGAGATCTGCTGGCCGACGATCGAGCGCGCCAGCGTGGCAAAGGCATCCCCGCGCGACGTCAGCGCGATGCGCGGATGGCGGCGGATGATCGCCGCCATCACCGGATCGGCCTGACTGAGCGCGCGCCGCGCGCGGGGCCACCAGGCAGGCCGGGTCATCGCCGCCGGCTCCGCGCACTACTGCCGCCGCCAGACGGTCAGGCCGCCCGGCTTGTCTTCGAGCACGATGCCCTGCGCCAGAAGCTCGGCACGGATCTGGTCGGCAGCGGCAAAGTCGCGCGCCTTCTTGGCGGCGTTGCGCTCGGCGATCCGGGCCTCGATGCGGGCGCTGTCGTCGCTGCTCGCATCCCCGGTCAGGAACGCCTTCGGATCACGCTGAAGCAGTCCCAGCACCCCGGCCAGGCCCTTGAGCTGGCGCGCCAGTTGCGGCGACTTGCCGCGGTTGACCTCGGCGGCCAGATCGAACAGCACGCCGATCGCGCCGGCGGTGTTGAAGTCATCGTCCATCGCCGACTTGAAGCGTTCGGCATGCGCCTCCGACCAATCGATGCCGCCGTCGGCCGGCATCACCTCGTCGAGCGCGCGGTACAGCCGCGTCAGCGAAGCGCGCGCCTCGCCGATCATCTCGGGCGTGAAGTTGATCTGATGCCGGTAGTGCGGCCGGATCAGGAAGAAGCGCAGCACCTCCGGATCGTGGTCGCGCAGCGCATCGCGGATCGTCTTGAAGTTGCCGAGCGACTTCGACATCTTCTCGTCGCCCACGCGCAGCGCGCCGCAGTGCATCCACAGGTTGGCGAAGGGCTGCGCGAACGCGCCTTCGCTCTGCGCGATCTCGTTTTCGTGGTGCGGGAAGATCAGGTCGGGGCCGCCGCCGTGGATGTCGAAGCTGCGTCCCAGCGTGTGGCTGGCCATGGCCGAGCACTCGATGTGCCAGCCCGGCCGGCCCGGGCCCCACGGCGAGGCCCACTGCGGCTCGCCGGGGCGGGCGTGCTTCCACAGCACGAAGTCGAGCGGGTCGCGCTTGGCATCGGCCACCGCCACGCGCTCGCCGGCGCGCAGGTCGTCGAGCGACTTGCCCGACAGCTTGCCGTAGCCGGGAAACTTGCGCACCGCGAAGTTCACGTCACCATCGTCGGCCGCGTAGGCCAGACCGTTTCTCTCCAGCAGGCCGATGATGTCGAGCATCTGCGGAATGAACTCGGTGGCGCGCGGCTCGATGTCGGGCGGCTGCACGCCGAGCGCGCCAAGGTCTTCATGCATGAAGCGGATGAAGCGCTCGGTCAGCTCGCCTGGCGTCTCGCCGTTTTCGGCGGCGCGCTTGATGATCTTGTCGTCCACGTCGGTGATGTTGCGCACGTACGTGACCGTGTAGCCGCTGGCACGCAGCCAGCGCTGCACCACGTCAAAGGCCAGCATCAGGCGTGCGTGACCAAGATGGCAGTAGTCGTAGACCGTCATCCCGCACACGTACAAGCCAACCTGGCCGGGCTCGCGGGGCACCAGCGGCTGCGGCTGGCGGGACAGCGTGTTGTAAATGGAAAGCGTCATGGGGATCGACCTGCGGAAAATCGTTGAAACGGGGCGCGGCCAGCCATCAGGGGCCGCACCGCGCAGCGGCGCACGGTAGCGGGAGCGTCAACAGCGGCGCAGGCGCAGGGTGGCAGGCATCGAGGTCGGTTGCGGCGTGGCTGGGCATTCAACGCGGCGCGAATGCGCAGCCAGCGCGCGTGAGTAGAATCGCAGTATATCGTCGCGTCTGTGCTCACGCAGCGTACCGACGACCGCGTTTCTGCTGGCATCCGTCGTCATCCGGCGTCTCGCACACCCCGTCCGACACTGGCAGTGGCCTGACCCGACAACAGCGTCTCCCTGGACCGACCCGTGTTCCCGCGCACCCGCCTGACCCGTCCGCTGCTGGCCCTGCTGCTGTGCGCCTGGCTTGGCGGCGCGCTGGCTCAGGCAACGACGACGCGCGAGCCCCCGCCACTGACCGAACCGCAGCAGATCGAGCAACTGGTGCGCGAGCGCAAGTACGCCGATGCGCTCAAGCGCGCCGACGACTGGCTGGTCAAGAATCCACGCAACGCGCAGGTGCGCTTCCTGCGCGCGATCGCGCTGGCCGAGACCGGCAAGGCCGCCGAGGCGCAATCCGCGCTGGAAGCGATGACCGCCGAGTTTCCGGAACTGCCGGAGCCATACAACAACCTCGCGGTGATGCACGCCGCCGCCGGCCGCTACGAACTGGCGCGCAGCCTGCTGCAGCGGGCCATCGACGTGGCGCCCAACTACCTGACCGCGCGCGAGAACCTGGGCGACCTGCATATCGCGATGGCAGCCGACATCTACACCCGCGCGCTGGCGCTCGACCCCAACAACGCCTCGCTGAAGGCGCGGCTGCAGGCGGCCACCGAAGCTGCCGGCCGCCTGCGCAGCGCGCGCTGAGTCACCCTCCCTCACCTTCCTTTTGCTTCCCGCACGATGATCCGACGTCTGTTCATTGCCGCCGCGCTTGCCGCTGCGGCTGCCGCCCCGGCGTGGGCGCAAACCGCGGCCGCGCCGCGCGTGCTGCTGTCCACCAGCGAGGGCGACATCACGCTCGAGCTCGACGCGATGCGCGCGCCGAAGACCGTGGAGAACTTTCTCGCCTACGTGCGTGCCGGCCACTACGAGGGCACGATCTTCCATCGCGTGATCAGCAACTTCATGATCCAGGGCGGCGGCTTCACCGCCGATCTGAGGCAGAAGCCAACGCGCGCGCCGATCCCGATCGAGAGCCGCAACGGCCTGAAAAACGAGCGTGGTGCGATCGCGATGGCACGCACCAGCGATCCGAACTCGGCCACCGCGCAGTTCTTCATCAACGTGGTCGACAACGCCCGCCTCGACTTTCCGAGCTTCGACGGCCACGGCTACACCGCCTTCGGCAAGGTGGTCGCCGGCATGGATATCGTCGACCGCATCCGCGACACCCCCACCAAGGCCGACGGCCCGCACCAGAATCTGCCGGTGCAGCCGATCGTGATCCGCAAGGCCCAGATCCTGGCAGCCGCCAGCCCGACCGCTTCAACCACGGAGAAGAAATGATTCGCCTGCATACGAACCACGGGGTCATCGCCCTCGAACTCGACACCGAGCGCGCACCCCGCAGCGCCGAGAACTTCCTCGGCTACGTGAAGAGCGGGCACTACGACGGTACGGTGTTCCACCGCGTGATCAACGGCTTCATGATCCAGGGCGGCGGCTTCGAGCCCGGCATGAAGCAGAAGCCCACCGGCGCGCCAATCGAGAACGAGGCCCGCAACGGCCTGAAAAACGCCCGCTACACGATCGCGATGGCGCGCACCTCGGACCCGCATTCGGCCACCGCGCAGTTCTTCATCAACGTGGCCGATAACGACTTCCTCGATCACACCGCCCCCAACGCGCAAGGCTGGGGCTACTGCGTGTTCGGCAAGGTGGTCGACGGCTTCGACGTGGTCGATCGAATCAAGGGCGTGCGCACGACCCGCATCGGCATGCACCAGGACGTGCCCGAGGCCGACGTCGTGATCGAGCGGGCCGAGATCGTCGAGTGAGCTCGGCGGCCGCTCCGGTGCCGGCGCAGGCGGCGCAGGCCGACCGCATCGCGCTGTCGGCGCCGGTCTTCATTTCCGACCTGCACCTGAATGCCGCGTTGCCGGCCACGCGCGCGGCGTTCGACCGCTTCGTGACCGAGGTTGCGCCGCGCTTTGCCGAACTGGTGATCCTCGGCGACCTGTTCGAGTACTGGGCCGGCGACGACGACGACGATCCGGTCGGCCTTCAGGTCAGCGCGCAGTTGCGCCGACTCGCCGACAGCGGCGTGCACGTGTTTGTGATGCACGGTAACCGCGACCTGCTCCTTGGCCGCGACTTCTGCGCGCGCGCCGGCGCCAGGCTGCTGGCCGATCCCACCGTCGCGCTGATCGGCGCGCGGCAGGTGCTGCTGGCGCATGGTGACGCCTGGTGCACGCAGGATCTGGACTACATGAAGTTCCGCGGCTACGTGCGCAATCCGGCGTTCCAGGCGCAGTTTCTTTCCAAACCGCTGGCCGCGCGCAAGGAATTCATCGGCGAGGCGCGTGCCGCCAGCGAGGCCGGCAAGGCCGCCAAGGACATGCAGATCATGGACGTCACGCCGGCCGAGGTCGACGCGGCGCTGCGCAAGGCCGACCTGAACTGCGTGATCCATGGCCACACGCATCGGCCGGCCACGCACCGGTTCACGCTCGATGGGGCCGAGGCCGAGCGCTGGGTGCTGCCCGACTGGGATCTGGACGCCGCCACGCCGCGCGGCGGCTACCTGGCGATCCGCGACGGTCACTGGCAGGTGCACGCGCTGGCTTGAGTCCGGCGGCGTAAGCGCGCGCAGCCGCGCACGCGTCGATTCCCACGCCAGGTCGCGAAACAACGCTTCGCGGGCGGCACCCCGTGCCGCCGCCGTCGCGGGTCAGTCGTCGACCAGCTTGTTCAACTGCTGCGCGTCGATCGCCGCGGCCGGCTCGTCGGGCACCGCGATGCCCGCCTGCGCCAGCGCCTGCTTGAGCCGCTCGATCTCGCGCTGCTGCGCGGCGGCGTGGTCGATCAGACCGTGCAGCGCCTGTGTCAGCGGATCGTCGCCGCTGGCCAGACCGTAGGCCGAAAAACCCATCTGGTTGGCCGCGGCCTCGCGCCGCGCGTCGGCCTGCTGCTGCAGGATGCGCGCCGGGTTGCCGACCGCGGTCGCCCCAGCCGGCACCTCCTTGACCACCACCGCGTTGGAGCCCACGCGCGCGCCCTCGCCCACCGTGAAGCCGCCCAGCACCTGCGCGCCCGCGCCAATGATCACGCCACGCCCGAGCGTCGGATGGCGCTTGGCCCCCTTGGCCAGCGAGGTGCCGCCCAGCGTCACCCCCTGGTAGATCGTGCAGTCATCGCCGATCACCGCGGTCTCGCCGACCACCACACCCATGCCGTGATCGATGAAGACGCGCCGGCCGATCGTCGCGCCCGGATGCAGCTCGATGCCGGTGAACCAGCGCCCCAGGTGCGACACGAATCGGCCGAGCCAGCGCCACTCGCGTCGCCAGCAGGCGTTGGCGATCCGGTGCATCCACAGCGCGTGCAGGCCCGGATAGCAGGTCAGCACCTCCCATGCGGAACGGGCCGCGGGGTCGCGGTCCAGGATGCAGCGGATGTCCTCTCGCAGTCGGGCGAACATGGGCGGTCAGGCGTTGAAGGAGGCGCGATTCTAGGGCGCAGCGCCGTCGTCGCGCTCCGGCGGCGCGGAACGGAGAACGCGGGTGCCGATGCGCTCGCGCTTGGGCTGCTCCAGCGTGGCGAAGATGCCGCGCAGGATGTCGATCTCCTTGTCGCTGGGCCGCGCCCGCGCCATCAGGCGGCGCAGCCGCGGCATCAGCCGGCGCGGCGCCTCGGCGTCCAGAAAGCCCGATGCCACCAGCGCGCGCTCCATATGCGCGTACAGCCCCTCGAGCCGCGCCACGTCGGCCGGGGCATCGTCATCGAACCGGCGCGCGGCCGCCTCCACCGCGCCGCCGCTCAGCGCCAGCCGGCACTCGTAGGCGGTGACCATCACCGACTGCGCCAGGTTCAGCGAGCCATGCAGCGCATCGGCCGGGATCGCGCAGCTCATCTGGCAGCGCGCCACATCGGCGTTGGTCAGCCCCGAGCGCTCGGTGCCGAACACGAACGCCACTTCGCCCTCGGCCGCTGCACGCAGACAGGCGCTGGCATCGGCCGCCGCCTCGCGCAATTCCACCAGCGGCGGGCCGAACTCGCGGCTGTAGCCGGTCATCGCGAAAGCCAGCCGCACGCCGGCCAGCGCCTCGGTCAGGTTCGCGTGCACACGCGCCGAGCGCAGCAGATCGATACCGTGGGTGGCCAGCGCCACCGCCTCGGGGTGGTCGGCAAAGCCGGCCTCGCCGGGCGTGACCAGGTGCAACTGCGACAGGCCCATGGTCTTGAGCGCGCGCGCGGCCGCGCCGATGTTGCCCGGGTGGCTCGGCGCCACCAGCACAACGCGCACGCGCGCACGCAGCCCCGACGCTGCATCCGCGCTGACAGCCGTACCCGCCGCCGGTGCCGGGTCGTTCGATGAATTCGATGCAGCCATGAAGCGCGGGCAAGCCAGGGAAGGAGGTTCGGGTCAGCACCCGTGCGCGAATCGCCGGGCCGGGCCGCCGAATGGCGAGCCCGTACAATGCGCGCAGTCTAGCGAGACCGCCTCCGGTCGCGCCCCGCTCCTTTCACTGTCGCAGCCCTCATGCATCCGATGCTCAACACGGCCATCAAGGCCGCGCGCAAGGCCGGTTCGATCATCAACCGCGCCAGTCTCGACCTCGACCTGATCAAGGTCGCCAGCAAGGGCCGCAGCGACTTCGTCACCGAAGTGGACCGCGCCGCCGAGGCCGCGATCATCGAGGTGCTCAAGCAGGCCTATCCAACCCACGCGATCCTGGCCGAGGAGTCCGGCGCCAGTAATCCCGAGGGCGGTGACGAGTACACGTGGATCATCGATCCGCTCGACGGCACCACCAACTTCATCCACGGCTTTCCGCAGTACGCGGTGTCGATCGGCCTGCAGCATCGCGGCCAGATCACGCAGGGCGTGGTGTTTGACCCCACGCGCAACGAGCTGTTCACCGCCAGCCGCGGCCGCGGCGCCTTTCTCAACGATCGCCGCATCCGCGTGTCGCGCCGGACCAAGCTCAGCGAGTCGCTGATCGGCACCGGCTTTCCGTTCCGCCAGCTCGAGCACCTCGACGAGTACGTGCGCATGTTCAAGCGCATCACCGAGAGCACGGCCGGCATCCGCCGCCCGGGCGCGGCCGCGCTCGATCTGGCCTACGTGGCCTGCGGCCGGCTCGACGGCTTCTGGGAGTTCGGCCTGTCGCCGTGGGACATGGCCGCGGGCAGCCTGATGATCCAGGAAGCCGGTGGCATGCTCAGCGACTTCGACGGCGAGCCCGACTTCCTGGCCAGCGGCCATATCGTCTGCGGCGCACCGCGCGTGTTCGAGCAGCTGCTGGCGCTGGTGCAGGAAGTGCATCAACGCGGCGCCCGCACCTCGGCCTGAGTTCGAAGG
>CAZTUT010000094.1:0-10780 GCA_964616395.1 uncultured Burkholderiaceae bacterium | reverse complement strand
GCCGGTAACAACCTCACCGCCTCGCGCTCGCGCATCACCGACGCTGACGTGGCCGCCGAGACCGCCGCGCTGACCCGCGCTCAGATCGTCCAGCAGGCCGGTCAGGCGATGCTGGCGCAGTCCAACGGCAGCGCCCGAATGATGCTAGCGCTGCTGCGCGCCGACCGCTGAGGCCGGCCTGCGTCGAGATCAGCCCAGAAAGCGCGCAGCAAGGATCGCGACCCAGGTGCCGCCAGCCAGCAGCAACGCGAGCATCACTGCCGCGCTACCCAGGTCCTTGGCGCGCTTGCCGAGTTCGTCGATGTTCATGCTGTCGCGGTCGATGGCTGCCTCGATCGCACTGTTGAGCAGTTCGACGATCACCACCAGCAGCACAACCCCGATCAGCAGCACCTTTTCGATCAGGCCCACCGGCAGTAGCAGCGCGACCGGGATCAGGACCGCCGCGAGCACCGCCTCCTGCCGGAACGCATCTTCGTTGCGCCACGCCGCTGCCAATCCGTCGAGCGAGTAGCGAGCGGCATTGAGCACCCGGCGCAGGCCGCGCTTGCCCTTGAGTGCACCGCTGTTTTCGGAGATGGGTGGCTCGGACACGTCGTCTCTGATGACTTGCGAGGATGAAATTCGAACGCCTGACCTTTGCGGATGATAGGCGGACTCGATGCGAAAACTTACCCGTGTGTCCGCTCGTTGATCGCTGCCCGCAGCCGAGGCGCCGCAGCGCTTTCGGCCCTTATGATCCGCTCTCTGATTCCATCCCGCGCCTGGCCGCAGCTCCATGCCCACCATCGACTTCTCCCGCTTCTACCGTTACGACGACCTGATCGGCCTGCTCAAGGCCTTCGCTGCCGAACGGCCCGACGTCGCCGCCTACAGCGAGATCGGCCGCAGCCACGAAGGCCGCGCGATCCCGCTGCTGACGCTGACCCGCTTCGCCACCGGCGCGCCGGAAAACAAGCCTGCGTACTGGGTCGACGGCAATATCCACTCGGTCGAGCTGTCGGCGTCGAGCGCCTGCCTGTACTTCATCGACTGGCTGCTGAAGCACGACGGCCACGATGAACAGGTGACGCGCCAACTCGACACCCGCACGCTGTACGTGGCGCCGCGCATCAACCCCGATGGCGCCGAATGGGCGATGGCCGACCGGCCGCGCTACGTGCGCTCGTCGACGCGCCGCTATCCGTACGACGAGGAGCCGGTCGAGGGCCTGCTGGCAGAGGACATCGACGGCGATGGCCGCCTGCTGCAGATGCGCGTGCGAGACCCGAACGGCCCGTGGAAGAAGCATCCGGCGGAACCGCAACTGCTGGTGCGACGTGACCCGCTCGATCCGCCCGGCGGCGACTACTACCGCGTGATGCCCGAGGGCCGCATCGTCAACTACGACGGCGAGTCGATCACGGTGGCCGGCGTCAATGGCAACGCGCAGGGTCTCGACCTGAACCGCAATTTTCCGTCGGGCTGGCGCCAGGAGTTCGAGCAGCTCGGCGCCGGCCCCTTCCCCACCAGCGAGCCCGAGGTGCGTGCGGTGGTGGAGTTCTTTACCTCGCATCCGAACCTGTGCGGCGGCACCAGCCTGCACACATTCAGTGGCGTGCTGCTGCGGCCGTTCGGCCATGCGCCCGACGACACGCTGCCCGCTGAAGACCTGTGGACCTACCAGACCGTGGGCCGCAAGGGCGAGGAACTGACCGGCTATCCGGCGATCAGCGTCTGGCACGAGTTCCAGTACTACCCGAAGGAGTACATCTCGGGCGCCTTCGACTGGATCTACGAGCACCTCGGCATGTACACGTGGACGATCGAGATCTGGAATCCGAAGAAGGAAGCCGGCATCGACAACAACGAGTGGATCCACTGGTTCCGCGATCACCCGATCGAAGACGACCTCAAGGTGTTTCAGTGGGCGCAGCGGATCGCGCCGGGCGAGGGCCACGTGGCGTGGAAGCCGTTCGCGCATCCGCAGCTTGGCGAGGTGGAAATCGGCGGCTGGAACCGGATGGCGGTGTTCACCAATCCGCCCCCGGCGTTGCGCGAAAAAGAGATCGCGCGCTTCCCGCGCTGGCTGCTGTTCAATGCGTTGATCTCGCCCCGGCTGGAGCTTCACGGCGTGGAGGTCGAGTCGCAAGGCGACGGCACCTGGTCACTTCGGCTGACGGTTCAGAACACCGGCTGGCTGCCCAGCTACGTCAGCAAGATGACGCTCAAGCGCGAGCTCACCCGCGGTGTGCTGGCCGAGATCGCGCTGCCTGAGGGCGCGCAGCTGGTGGGCGGCAAGTCGCGCGAAAGCCTGGGCGAGCTGGAAGGCTGGGCCTACCTGCACACCGGCGTCAGCTTCTGGGGCCAGAAGAAGCCCACCGCGGATCGCGCGCACGTGGACTGGGTGATCCGCGCGCCGGCTGGCAGCGTGATCGAACTGTCGGCGTGGCATGACCGGGCCGGGCGCATCGCCACGCGCGTGACGCTGGGCGACTGACGTCGCGAACCGCGCCGCGCGATGCATCGACCCCTGTCCCGCGCTCGGCAACGCGCAAAAGCCGTGCGTTTACCTGTCGGCGCAGGCAGGGTGGGCGCGTGATGTCGAGCCATCCATCCCCGACCGATCCGCGCTGGCTGGCTGCCGGCGCGCTGGCACTGGTCGCCGCGCTGCTGGCGTCCGGCTGGCAGCCGTACGACCGCGCCACCTGGTTAATGGAAGTCGCGCCGGTGCTGGTGGTGCTGCCGCTGCTTGCGATCACGCGCCACAGCTATCCGTTGACGTCGCTGCTGTATGCGCTGATCTTCGCGCACGCGCTGGTGCTGATCGTCGGCGGCGCCTACACCTATGCGCGGGTACCTGCCGGCTTCTGGGTGCAGGAGTTGTTCGCGCTGTCGCGCAACCCCTACGACAAGCTGGGGCACTTCATGCAGGGCTTCGTGCCCGCGATTGCTGCGCGCGAGATCCTGCTGCGCGGCGGCTTCGTGCAGGGCCGCCGGATGCTTGCCTTCCTGGTTGTCTGCGTGGTGCTTGCGATCAGCGCCAGCTACGAGTTGATCGAGTGGGCTGCGGCGCTGGCGCTCGGCCAGGGGGCCGACGAGTTTCTCGGCACCCAGGGCGATCCGTGGGATACGCAGTCCGACATGTTCATGGCGCTGATCGGCGCCATCGCCGCTTTACTGCTGCTGTCTCGCCGCCACGATGCCCAGTTATCGGGCGAAACGTAGGGCGAAATCTGTACCTGACCCCGATTTTCGCCGGTCAGGCGGCGACGCGCGACTCACCGCTGTTGACGTAGGCGAACGCCTGTTCGACCGCCTGGGTCACGCGGCGGCGATGTGTTTCACGCTCGTCGCCGCTCATGAAGAACGCGTGATCCACCTCATGACGAATGTAGCGGGCGGGCAGCTTGTTCAATGCCACGCAGGCGATGTCGGCGAGCAGGCCGGGGGCGACCGGCTGCGGCCAGCCATCGGCCGCGCGCTGCACTTCCTCGATCACCAGGCGCTCGTAGTAGTTGTGGACAGAGTCGAAACCTTCGCCGATCACAGAGGCTCCCCAAACCGGCACTGGCCGGTCCTCGATATGGAAAATGATCGCGCTGCCCAGCGGCGGCGAAGCATTGAAATGGCGGTCAATCCACCCGCAATCGCTGGCGCGCGCCGCACGGGCGTGCTGCAATCGCAGCACGCCCACCTGATGCGCAACTAGTCGTGCATCAGACGCCGACGCAGCCGGGCCACGCTGCGCCAGACGACAAAGCCGAGGATCGGAATCGAGGCCGCCACCAGCCACTCGGTGTTAAGTCCTGGCCATATCTGGTTCAACGGCCTGACCGCATAGCCGACCAGCCCCACCAGGTAGTACGTCAGCGCCGCCACCGACAAGCCCTCGACCGTCTGCTGCAGCCGCAACGCCACCTTGCCGCGCCGCTCCATCGCCGCCAGCAACTGCTGGTTTTGCTCCTCGCGCGCCACGTCCACGCGCGTGCGCAGCAGCGCGCTGGCGCGCTCGATCCGGGCTGACAGTTCCTCCTGCCGCCGCGCCGCTGCCGCGCAGGAGTTCATCGCCGGCGCCAGCCGGCGCGACAGGAAGCCGCCGAGCGTGCGCAGGTCGCCGATGCGCTGCTCGCGGAACTCGCGCACGCGCGCCTGCACCAGCCCCCAGTACGCCTCGCCAGCGGAGAAACGGAAGTCGGTCTGCGCCACCGAGCGCTCGACCTCGGAGGCCACGCGCGTCAGGTCGTCGAGCAGCGCACGCTCTTCGTCCTGTGTCTGCTGCGAAGCGCTACGGCCATGGAGTTCGGCCGTCTGCGCCGTGATCTGCGCCAGCCGCTGCTCGATCCGGTTGAGTTCGGGAAAGGCACTGCGCGCCAGCGGAAACGCCAGCAGCGCGGCCATCCGGTAGATCTCGATCTCGATGATGCGCTGGACCACGCGTGCGGTCTGTGCGCGGCTCATGCCCTGGCGGTCCAGCACCAGCCAGCGCGTGCGACTGCTGTTCTGCGGCAGCACGAAGTCGGTGAAGATCAACGCAGCGTCGTCGAGCACGCTGCTACCCGCCATCGCATCAGTCACGAACCAGCGCGAAAGATGATCCCAGCGCGCCTGGACGCCCTCACCGCCTGCCGGCAGCAGCACGATATCGGCCGCGCTCACCGTTCGCCCGGGCAGCGACGCAAGCCAGTCGCCGGGCACGGCATCAAACGCGGAGGGGAAGGCCGTCATCGCCGCCAGAGCCTCGACCTGGCCGGCGAGCGAGCGAACGAAGGTCAGGCTGGAGAACTCGCCATGGCGCTCCCACTTGACGCGAACGTCTGGCAACTCAACGACTGCGTGTCCGCCGCGCTCGGGCATTGGCACACCGGCACTGCGCGCCAGTTCGGCCACGCGGTCGAACACGGCGTCGGCGTCGGTATCGAACAGCGCCAGGCACGAGACGACCGCCGGTACGGTGACCGGTGCCGGAGGACGCGCATGCACTTCATCGGCGAGCGGTCGGCGCAGCGGATGATCGTCAGGCAGTCGGACGGTGGGCACGCAGCACCTCAAGCAGAGTCTCGAAAACGGCGAGGCGACCGGACAGACGCGCTCGGGAACAAGCGAGAACAGTAACGATTGCGCCCGCGCGCAATGACCATGGTGCCGGGCGGTCACTGCCTGCGCCACGCCGACAGCGATAGCATGCATTCTGGCAGGTTCGGGTCCGCTGGCAACGGGCGACCTGCCGACGGACTGCATGCACCGTGCAGGACCCGCCGGGTCCCGAGGTCGTGCGCTATATCAACGCGGTGCGCGCAAATCCGGGAGCGAATCGCGCGCGCGTAGCCTGCTCGAACGCGTAGCCGAACCGGAGTAGCACCGGCTCGCTCCAGGCACCCGCGGTAAACGACAGATTGACCGGCAGCCCGGCCACCTGCCCCATCGGCAGCGTCAGGTGCGGATAGCCGGCAACGGCCGGCAGCCTGGAAAAGCCACGACCGTGTCGATCGCCATGCAGCAGATCGGTCAGCCAGGCCGGTCCGCGCGTGGGCGCCACCAGCGCATCGAGCCGATGCTCGCGCAGCGCCGCATCGATCCCCTGTTCGCGCGAAAGCTGCCGGCAGGCGGCCAGCGCGTTGAGGTAACGCGGATCATCGCGCCCGCCGCACTGCTGCGCGCGCAGAAACAGTTCCTGGCCGAAGTACGGCATCTCGCGCGCCGCATGCCGCTCGTTGAAGGCGATGACATCGGCCAGCGTAGTGATCGGCCCGCCCGGCGCAAACTCGCGCAGCCAGTCCGCCAGACCGGCCTTGAACTCGGTCAGCAGCACCTCGATCTCATGGGCGGCAAGCTGATCGACGGTCGCGATCGACACCGGATCGATCAGTTCGGCGCCCTGCGCGGCCAGCACCTTGAGCGCACGGTCGAATAGCGCGTCGGTGGCGGGATGATCGGTCATGCACTGACGCAGTACGCCGATGCGCGCGCCGCGCAGACCGTCAGCGTCGAGAAACTGCGTGTAGTCGATCCCTGCGGGCGCCCCCGCCGTGGCTGCATCGCGCGCATCGGGGCCGGCGAGGGCCGACAGCAGCACCGCCGCGTCGGCCACGGTGCGTGTCATCGGGCCGGCCGTGTCCTGCGTGCACGAGATCGGGATGATGCCGTCTCGACTGACCAGCCCGACCGTTGGCTTCAAGCCCACCAGGCCATTGGCCGCCGCCGGCGAGACGATCGAGCCATCGGTCTCGGTACCCACGCCGACCGCGGCAAAGTTGGCGGCAATCGCGGCGGCCGTACCTGAACTGGAGCCGCTGGCATTGCGATCGAGCGCATACGGGTTGCGCACCAGCCCGCCGCGCGCGCTCCAGCCACTGGTCGAGCGGCTCGAGCGGATATTGGCCCACTCGCTCATGTTGGCCTTGCCCAGCACGATCGCACCTGCCTCGCGCAGCCGGGTCACGATAAAGGCATCGCGCGGCGGCGCCACGCCGCCGAAGTTGCGCGACAAGGCCAGCGACCCGGCTGTGGTCTGCATCCGGTCGGCGGTCGCGATGTTGTCCTTCAGCAGCACGGGAATGCCGTGCAGCGGTCCGCGCAGCCGGCCGAGCCGGCGCTCGCGGTCGAGTTCGGCAGCGATGGCCACCGCATCGGGGTTGGTCTCGATCACCGACTGCAGGCGCTCGCCAAGCTGGTCGTGTGCTTCCAGCCGCGACAGATAGGCCAGGACCAGCGTGCGCGACGTCAGTCGACCGCCGGCCAGCCGCGCCTGCAGGTCGGTCACGCCGAGTTCGGCATAGGTGAAGCGCGCAGAGACCGCCCGGGGCGGCGTGGCGTGGGACAAGGCGATTTCCAGGACGGACCGAGCCCGGCCATGGCGATGGCAACTCCGGGCAAATCGGGATGCTATTGCAGCCGCGTCTGGCTGAACACCGGTGTCGTCGCCCCGCCACGGGCTCCTGCGCCGTTGCCCTCAACACCGAGGCTGGCACAGACATTGCCTTGTTCTTGTATACAAGAATGGATGCACTAATATGAATCGTCTACATGCCCTGCCTGACCCTCGACTGGCACCCGAGGCCTGGATCGTGCGGCCGCCGGCGCCGCTCGCGGCGTCGCTCGCCGACGCCTCATCTGCGCCAACGCCTCTTGCGGGCCTGCACTTTGCGGTCAAGGACAACATCGACGTCGCTGGCCTGACCACAACTGCCGGATGTCCCGCCTTCAGCTATGCCGCCACCGAGAGCGCCACCGTGGTGCGTCGCCTGCTCGATGCCGGTGCATTGCTGGAGGGCAAGACCAACCTTGACCAGTTCGCCTGCGGCCTGAACGGCACACGCTCGCCCTACGGCGTCGTGCCAAATGCATTCAACCCGCACTACGTCAGCGGCGGGTCAAGTTCCGGCTCGGCCTACGTCGTGGCAACCGGGCAGGTCGACTTCGCGCTCGGCACGGACACCGCCGGCTCCGGCCGTGTGCCAGCCGGCCTGAACAACATCGTCGGGCTGAAGCCCAGCCGTGGCCTGATCAGCACCGCCGGCGTCGTGCCCGCAGCGCGAAGCGTCGACGTGGTGTCGATCTTCGCGCGCACGGTCCCGGTCGCCTGGCGCGTGCTGCAAGCGGCCGCAGGCAGCGACCCGCGCGATCCATACTCGCGCACGCTGACGTGGCGGGCCACGCCCTTCCCCGCGCGCCCGCGCATCGGCATTCCCGACGAACTGGAATTCTTCGGCGATCGCCTGGCGGAAGCGGCGTTCGATGAAGCACTGCAGCGCCTGCGCGCTCTGGGCGCAACGATCACGCGGATTCCGTACGCACCGCTGGCGCGCGCTGCCGAGCTGTTGTACGGCAGTGCGCTGGTGGCCGAGCGTCATGCGGCGATACGCCCGTTCTTCGACGCGCACGAGAGCGAAGTCATCGAGCCGGTCCGCAGCATCATCGGCGCCGCCCGGCGCTTCAGCGCGACCGATGTCTTCGACGCACAGGCGCAACTGCAGGCGTTGGCGCAGCAGGTCCGGCCGATGTGGAACGACATCGACCTGCTGGTCGTGCCAACGGCGCCCACGCAGGTCAGCATCGAGGCCATGCAGACCGATCCGGTCGAGCTCAATCGCTGCCTCGGCCACTACACCAACTTCGTCAACCTGCTCGACTACGCCGCGCTGTCCGTGCCCTCGTCGATCCGCGCCGACGGCCTGCCCTTTGGCATCACGCTGATCGCGCCAGCCGGCGCGGACTGGCCGCTGGTCGAACTGGGCACCCGCTACCACGCCGCCACCGGTCTGACCCTGGGCGCCACCGCGCAGACGCTGTCCGCCGATGACTGCCTGCCACCTCCACCGCCCGATACCGAACCCTCGGTGCGCGTCGCTGTGGTCGGCGCGCATCTGTCGGGCATGCCGCTGAACGGTCAGTTGACCGAGCGCGGCGCCCGCCTGATCAAACGCAGCCGCACCGCACCGCACTACCGGCTCTACGCGCTGGCCAATACCCAGCCGCCCAAGCCCGGCCTGCTGCGCGTGGCAACCGGCGAAGGCACGGCCATCGAAGTGGAAATCTGGCAGATGCCGCAGAGCGCCTACGGATCGTTCGTGGCGCTGATTCCGTCCCCGCTGGGCATTGGCAGTCTGGAACTGGAAGACGGCGATGCGGTGCAGGGCTTCGTCTGCGAGCCCTACGCACTGACCGGCGCACAAGACATCAGCAACCACGGCGGCTGGCGCGCCTTCCTTGCCAGCCGCCGCGCCGCATGAACTCGCACCGATCAGCCTCACCAACCGCTCACGACGTAACGGCAACCCACCCATCACACCCGACCCTGTCGCCATCCATCACGGAGATCGCCATGTCAGACACTCGCACCCACGCCCGCCCCAGTGCCCACAGCGTTGCCGGCAGCCGCCGCCACGCGCTCAAGACCGCGGCTGCAGTCGCCGCGACGATTGCCGCACCCGCCATTGTTCGCGCGCAGGCAAGCCCGAAGATTCGCGTCGGCTTCTGGCCAGTGGCTTCTGGCATCCCGTTCTATGCCGCCGTCGAAAAAGGCTACTTCAAGGAGGCCGGTCTCGATGTCGAGCCGCTCAAGCTCGCCAGCCCGCAGCAGATCGCCGAGGCGATCATCGCAGGTCGCGCCGAGGGCAGCTCCAACGGCACCGGGTCGGCGGCGCTCGGCATCGCCGAGATCGCGCAGCCGGGTCTGCTGAAGATCTTCTGCACCAACCCCACCAACGCGCGCTTCGTACTCGACCAGTTCATCGTCGCGAAGGACAGCACGATCAAGTCGATTGCCGACCTCGGCGGCAAGAAGGTCGCCTGTGGCCCCGGCGTGCAGAACGTGGTGCTGGCCCGCACGGTGCTCGAACGCGCGGGGGCCAAGGGTGCGACCGTGGTCGAGCTTCCCATCGGCCAGCACATCGCCGCCATCGCCGCCAATCAGGTCGATGCCTGCTACACGCTGGAACCGACCGGCACCGTGGGTCGTCTCAATGGCACCACGCGCAACCTGGAAGTCGGCGTGATCGCCAAGTACGTGCTCGGTGACCCGATGGCGCCGTGGCACGGCGGCTCGGCCAGCCTGACCACCGAGTTCATCAAGAAGCATCCCGAGGTGACCCGCCGCTACATCGCGGCCTACAAGCGCGGCGTGGACCTGGTGAAGAACAGCCCGGCCGAGGCGCGCCCGTTCCTGAAGGGCTACACCGCGATCGAGGGCGCGCTGACCAACGAGGTGCCGATGGCCGACTACATGATGTCGACCGACTTCAAGCCGTCGGACATCGCCTTCTTCCAGAAATTCTTCGACCTGTTCACCGAGCGCGGCGTGTTCAGCCGCAAGGTCGACGTGGCCGGCATGTTGTACCGAGGCTGACCGATGGCATCCAACCCGACCCGCGAGGGGCAGGCGGCCCCCTGGACGGCTGCCAACCCGGCCGCGGCGCCTGCACCCCGGCGCCGTATCGACTGGGGCCGCGCGCTGCCGCTGCTCGGACCGGTGCTGCTGCTGGTGATCTGGGACCTCGTGGTGCGGGTCGGCTGGATCAAGCCGATCCTGCTGCCGCCGCCGATCGACACGCTGATTACGCTGATCGAGGGCATGACCAGCGCCAAGCTGCTGCCGCACTTCCTCGTCACGCTCGAACGCACGTTGCTGGCCTTCGGCATCGCCACCGCGGTGGGCATGCCGCTGGGCATCCTGCTCGGCAGCAACGAGCGCGCCTACCGCAGCGTTGAGTTCGTCATCGACTTCTTCCGCTCCACGCCAGCGTCGGCGCTGATCCCGCTGTTCCTGCTGATCTTCGGCATCTCCAACGTGAACAAGGTCGCGATCGCCGCCTTCGGCGCCTTCCTGATCGTGATCTTCAACTGTGCCTACGGCGTGATCAACGCGCGCAAGCAGCGGATGGCGGCGGCCAAGGTAATGGGTGCGACACGCTGGCAGATCTTCAAGGACGTGCTTTTCTGGGAGAGCCTGCAGCCCTCGTTCGTTGGCCTGCGCTCGGCGGTCTCGATGGCGCTGGTGATCGTGGTCGTGGCCGAGATGTTCATCGGCTCCGAAAACGGCCTGGGCCACAAGATCATCGACGCGCAGCAGGTGATGAACGTGCGCACGATGTACGCCGCCATCATGGCGGCCGGCATCCTGGGCTATGCACTCAACGTGCTGTTTCTCGCGCTCGAGCGGCGCGTTGTCCACTGGAGCGGAAGATGACCGAAGTGATCAATGGCCCGGTGTACGCCGACGTACCCCGGCCCGCGTTCCGGCCCGGGCCGGCGGGCACCCACATCACGATCCGTGGCCTGACCAAGTACTTCGCCGGCTGGC
>CAZTUT010000093.1:0-10987 GCA_964616395.1 uncultured Burkholderiaceae bacterium | reverse complement strand
GGCTGGTGATCCTGGCTTCCGCATGGAAGCAGATCGCCTACAACTTCCTGTTCTTTCTGGCCGGGCTGCAGTCGATTCCGCGTTCGTTGCTGGAGGCGGCGAGCATCGATGGCGCATCCGAAGCGCGCAAGTTCTGGACCGTGGTGTTTCCGCTGCTGTCGCCCACCACGTTCTTCCTGCTGGTGGTCAATCTTGTGTACGCGTTCTTCGACACGTTTGGCGTGGTGCACGCGGTGACCGGCGGCGGACCGGCGAAAGCAACCGAGATCCTCGTCTACAAGGTCTATTACGACGGCGTGCATGCGCTCGACCTCGGCTCCTCGAGCGCGCAGTCGGTGATTCTGATGGCGATCGTCGTTGCGCTGACCGTCGTCCAGTTCCGCTTCATCGAGCGCAAGGTGCATTACTGATGCTGCGCGCTGCCGCCCGTCAGGACTGGCTGCCGCAGGCGATCCTGTGGCTGGGGATCGCGATCACCGCGTTTCCGCTGTATCTGGCGTTCGTGGCCAGCACGTTGACCCCGCAGGAAATCGCGCAGGCGCCGATGCCGGTGGTGCCGGGATCACACCTGGTGCCCAACTACGCGGCGGCGCTGTTCGAGGGCACGACGATGCGTTTGTCACCGCCGGTGGCGTCGATGATGTTCAACAGCCTGCTGATGGCGCTGGTGATCACCGCCGGCAAAATCGCGGTGTCGATCATCAGCGCCTACGCGGTGGTGTTCTTCCGTTTTCCCGGCCGCATGTTCTTCTTCTGGTGCATCTTCATCACGCTGATGCTGCCGGTGGAGGTGCGGATCATGCCCACCTACGAGGTGGTCAGCGATCTTCGCCTGATCAACAGCTTTGCCGGACTGACCATCCCGCTGATCGCCAGCGCCACGGCGACGCTGCTGTTCCGCCAGTTCTTCCTGACGATTCCCGACGAGTATGTCGAGGCGGCCAAGATCGACGGCGCCGGTCCGATGCGTTTCTTTCGCGATGTGGTGTTGCCGCTGTCGCGCACCAACATCGCTGCGCTGTTCGTGATCCTGTTCATCTACGGCTGGAATCAATACTTGTGGCCGCTGCTGATGGCCACTGACAAGAACCTCGACACCATCGTCATCGGCATCAAGAAGATGATCGGGACCGGCGATGCGCTGACTGAGTGGCACCTGGTGATGGCCACCACGGTGCTGGCGGTGCTGCCGCCGGCGCTGGTGGTGGTCGTCATGCAGCGCTGGTTCGTCAAGGGCCTGGTGGAAACGGAAAAGTAGGGAGGAAGCCAAAGATGGCCCGGGTCGAACTGCGCGGCGTCACGAAGTCCTTCGGTGACGTGAAGGTGATTCACGGCATCGACTGCGCGATCGAGGACGGCGAATTCGTCGTGATCCTCGGGCCGTCGGGCTGTGGCAAGTCGACGTTGCTGCGCATCGTCGCCGGGCTGGAACGCGCCGGCAGCGGCGACGTGCGGATCGGCGCCGAACGGGTCAACGACGTCGAGCCGAAGGACCGCAACATTGCGATGGTGTTCCAGAACTACGCGCTGTACCCGCACATGAGCGTGTACGACAACATGGCCTACGGCCTGAAGATTCGCGGCACCGACAAGGCGGAGACCGACCGCCGCGTCCAGGAGGCCGCGCGCATGCTCGAGCTGACCGCGCTGCTTGCGCGCAAGCCGCGCCAGCTCTCCGGCGGCCAGCGGCAGCGGGTGGCGATGGGCCGCGCGATCGTGCGCCAGCCGCAGGTGTTCCTGTTCGACGAGCCGCTGTCCAACCTGGATGCCAAGCTGCGCGTGCAGATGCGGCTGGAATTGCAGAAGCTGCATCGGCGCCTCGGCGTGACGTCGCTGTACGTGACGCACGACCAGGTCGAGGCGATGACGCTGGGCAGCCGCATCATCGTGATGAACAGCGGTCGCGCCGAGCAGATCGGTACGCCAGCGGAGGTGTATCACCAGCCGGCCACGCTGTTCGTTGCCGGCTTCATCGGCTCGCCGCCGATGAACCTGCTGCCGGGTACCGTATCGGCCGATGGTTCCGCGCTGTCGGCCGACGGACTCGCGGTTCAGTTGCCGGTGCCCGTACCCGCGCTGGCCGGGCGACAGGTCGTGCTCGGTCTGCGGCCGGAACAACTGCAGCTCGGGGGCGATGCGCTGCAGGTGGACGTCGAGATGGTCGAGTCGCTGGGTGCCGATCACCTGATCCATGCGCGTGCCGGCCGCTGCGACCTGGTGGTCCGCGCCGGGGACGCGCCAATGCCGGCAGCGGGCGCGCGCATCGGCCTCGGCTTCGCAACCGGCGCCGTGCACTGGTTCGATCCGGTCAGCGCGCAGCGTATTACGCCGGACTGACCGGCCGGCCGGGACAGGACAGCGGGTGAGGCCGGCTCCGGCGGGACCCCGGCGGGCCCCGTGGGCCGCCGGGCGATAATGCGCGCAGGAACCTCAGCCATGCCCGATCCTCTCGATTCCCGCGCGCCCCAGGTCGCCATCGTTGGTGCCGGCGTTGTCGGCCTTGCGACGGCTATCGGCCTGTCGCAGCTCGGCCTGTCGGTGGCGCTGGTTGGCCCGCCGGCGCGCCGGGCGGCCGCCTCGCCCGCCTTCGATGCGCGCATCTACGCGCTGTCGCAAGCGTCGGTGCGGCTGCTCGAGCAATTGCGGGTTTGGCCGCAGGTCGATGTGGCACGTCTGCAGCCGGTGCAGAAGATGCGGGTGTTCGGCGACACCGGGGCTGAACTGCGGTTCGACGCCTGGAGTGTGGCGGCCGAACGCATCGCGACGATTGCCGAGGAAAGCGAACTGCTGCGGGTGCTGTCGCTGGCCGCCGAGTTTGCGCCTGGCGTGCGCCGCGTGCCGCTGGCCATGACCGCATTGCAGTTCCACGGCGACGGCGGCGCTACGCTGCAACTGGCTGATGGCAGCGTGCTGCCGGTGGCACTGGTGATCGGCGCCGACGGCGCCGAGTCGGCAGTGCGCGACGCGGCCGGCATCGCTGCCGACATGTTCGACTATGGCCAGACCGCGGTGGTGGCCAACTACGACTGCTCGGTGCCGCACGAGGGCGTGGCCTGGCAATGGTTCACCGATGAAGGCGTGGTGGCATTGCTGCCGCTTCCGGGCGAGGCGCGTTCGCTGGTCTGGTCGGCGCCCGAGGCGCTCGGCGAGCACCTGAAGACGCTGGCGCCCGAGGCGCTCGCCGAGCGGCTGATGACCCGGATTGCCGCCTCAGCTTCCGCGCTGCCGATCGGCGGCGCCGCCTTCACGCCGCTGGGCGCACCGGCCGCGCCAAGCCGCCCGCATGCCTTTCGGCTGCGCCGGCTGCGCGTTGATCGGCTGACCGGTGATTCGGTGGCGCTGATCGGCGATGCTGCGCATGTCATCCATCCGCTGGCCGGGCACGGGTTGAACCTTGGGCTGCAGGACGTGTCCATGCTGCTCGACACGCTGCGCACGCGCGAGCCGTGGCGTCGCCTCGGCGATCCGCTGCTGCTGCGACGCTACGCGCGCCGCCGTGCCGAGCCGATCGACCTGATGCGCCTGACCACCGATACGCTGGCGCGGCTGTTCGGCCACGACGACCCGCTGCTGCGCACGGCGCGCAACGCCGGGCTGTCGATGGTCAACGCGGCCGGGCCGCTCAAGCGGGCGCTGGTCCGCCATGCAATGGGCTGAAGACGAACAACACACGGGCCGGCGCCTTGCCGGCGACATTGATCTGGAGAACCTGATGAAGAAGCTTCTGCTGGCCGCCGTGCTGGCCCTGACCACCGGTTTGGCGTTTGCGCAGGGCGCGGCCAACAGCAAGAAAGGCGCACCGGCGGCTGCACCGTCGGCTGAGGAACAGACGATCCGCGCCCGCCTCGAACAGACGTTCAACCTGAAGCCGAGCAAGGTCTCGCCGACGCCTTTCGGCTGGTACGAGATCATCGTGGATGCCGAGGTCTACTACGTCGATCCCCAGGCCAACTACGTGTTCAACGGCTCGGTGATCGATACCCGCACCCGCCAGAACCTCACGCAGGCGCGCAAGGACGATCTGATGAAGGTCGACTACGCCAAGCTGCCGCTCGACCAGGCGGTGCGCATCCGCGTGGGCAAGGGCACGCGTCAGTTCGTCACCTTCGAGGATCCGAACTGCGGCTTCTGCCGCAAGCTGCACAACGACCTGAAGGGCCTGACCGACTACACGCTGTACATCTTCCTCTACCCGATCCTGTCGCCTGACTCCACCGAGAAAGCCAAGGCGATCTGGTGTGCGAAGGACCGCGGTGCCACCTGGAATGCGCTGATGCTCGAAGGCAAGGCGCCCCCGCCGGCACCGGCCGACTGCAAGCACCCGCTCGAAGCGAACCTGCAACTCGGTCGCAAGCTCGGCGTCAACGGCACGCCGACACTGATCTTCCAGGACGGCAGCCGGATGCCGGGCGCCTCGTCGGTCGAGGCGATCGAGCAGCGCTTCGCGGCAGCGAAGAAGTAGTCCCGGCGTTCGGTCGGCGGAGCTTGCGGCACCAAAGGGTGCTCGCATGGCCTTCGAGTCGCTTGCGGGCATCGTTGTCCGACAGGGCGCGTGCTGCTCCACAAGGTTGACCTTTAGAGCGCCTCGTCCCCTTGTGGAGCTGGGTCGTTCTGCGGACAGGACCGCAGGTTCGTTGCCATCAATCGTGAACGGCTGACCGCTTGTCCTTGCCCGTGAAAGTGCGGGGAACTCCAGGGCGTCGTGCTCGTCGTGAGTGTGTCGATGTCGAACTCGACATCGACATCCGACGAACCCAAGGAGATTCCGATGAAACACCTCGTGCTGGCCGCCGTGCTGGCCCTGACCACCGGTTTAGCGTTTGCGCAGGGCGCGACCAACAGCAAGAAGGGCGCGCCTGCGGCTGCACCGTCGGCTGAGGAACAGACGATCCGCGCCCGCCTCGAACAGACGTTCAACCTGAAGCCGAGCAAGGTCTCGCCGACGCCTTTCGGCTGGTACGAGATCATCGTGGATGCCGAGGTCTACTACGTCGATCCCCAGGCCAACTACGTGTTCAACGGCTCGGTGATCGATACCCGCACCCGCCAGAACCTCACGCAGGCGCGCAAGGACGATCTGATGAAGGTCGACTACGCCAAGCTGCCGCTCGACCAGGCGGTGCGCATCCGCGTGGGCAAGGGCACGCGTCAGTTCGTCACCTTCGAGGATCCGAACTGCGGCTTCTGCCGCAAGCTGCACAACGACCTGAAGGGCCTGACCGACTACACGCTGTACATCTTCCTCTACCCGATCCTGTCGCCTGACTCCACCGAGAAAGCCAAGGCGATCTGGTGTGCGAAGGACCGCGGTGCCACCTGGAATGCGCTGATGCTCGAAGGCAAGGCGCCCCCGCCGGCACCGGCCGACTGCAAGCACCCGCTCGAAGCGAACCTGCAACTCGGTCGCAAGCTCGGCGTCAACGGCACGCCGACACTGATCTTCCAGGACGGCAGCCGGATGCCGGGCGCCTCGTCGGTCGAGGCGATCGAGCAGCGCTTCGCGGCAGCGAAGAAGTAGTCCCGGCTTTCCTTAAGGCAGCGCGCGCGACCTGAGCTCAGCGCGCTGCCAGCGCTGCCTCGGGCGTCACGCCCTTTGGCAGCAGCACCCAGGCGGTCACGTCGTGCCGCTGGCGGCCTGCGTGCTCGCCAGCCTCGCGGCCAAAGCCCCAGAAAAAGTCGAAGCGGATCGGCCCGCGAATCGCGCCGCCGGTGTCCTGCGCCAGCGCCAGCCTGCGCAGCGGCGTGGCGTTCGACGGATGCACGGTGTCGATCAGCACCGGCGCGCCGAGCGGCACGAACTGCGGATCTGCGGCCAGCGAGTAGCCGGGCGTGAGCGGCACGTTCAGCGCGCCCAGCGGACCGGCGGTCGGGTCGCCCAGCGGCAACTCGCGGAAGAAGATGTAGCTGGGATTTTCGTCGAGCAGCGCCTGTAGCCGCGCCGGGTTGGCGCGCGCCCACGCCTGGATGCCCTGCATCGACGCCTGCTCGAAGGTCAGCTCGCCACGGTCGATCAGCACGCGGCCGATCGAGCGGTACGCGTGCCCGTTGGTGTCGGCATAGCCGACCCGGACCTGCGAGCCATCGGCGAACTGCACGCGTCCCGAGCCCTGGATCTGCAGGAAGAACGCCTCGATCGCGTCATCGACCCACAGCAGCTCATGGCCGGCCAGTCCGGAAGCCAGTTCGGCACGCGACGGGTAGGGCACAACCCGCTTTCCGCCGGGCGAGTCGACCAGCCGGCCGCGCACGCGCTTGCCGGCCAGCTCCGGATACAGGCTGCCCAGATCAACGATCAGCAGGTCGTCCGGTCGGCGGTGCAGTGGCACCGCGAAGCGCGCGCTGCGTTGCCGGCTGCCGGCCAGCAACGGCTCGTAGTAGCCGGTGATGCGGCCGCGGTCAGCCACGTTCAGCACACGCGGCTGTGCGCCGTTCGCGGCCGCGCCATTGCTGGCCGCCGGGTCTTCGCGGGACTCCGCGCGCAGTGCCCAGGCCTCGAACTGGCTGTTGAAGAAGCGGCGGATCGCAGCGGCATCGCGCGGCACGCCGGCGCCTGCGGCGCAGGCTGGTTGCCACAGCGCGCGCCGCGCGGGTGATCGCTCGAACGCGCGGCACGAGGCCAGCCACGCCGGCCAGGCTGCCAGCAGGTCGGCGTCAGTCAGCGCAGGCAGTCGGGTCGCATCAGCGCGCTCGTAGCGCGCCGTGGTGATCGTCTTGATCGCCGGCGGCGCGGCGGTCGGTGGTGCTGGCGGTGGTGGGGGCGGCGGCACGCTCTGGCAGCCGCTCAGTACCGCGGCGGCAAGCGCGGCGCCAAGTGCCAAGCGCCGTCCCGCGCGTGGCTGCTGCGCGCCCGTGCTGCGCGCGGACGTTGTCAGCCGGAGGCTGCGCATAGAATCCGTCCGCATGTGGGTCGTATATCTGAACATGCTGCTGGCGCTGGCGCTGGCGATCTTCATCGTCTGGTGGACGCTGGGGGGCAAGCTGCGTCGCGGCAAGCGCAAGTCCGGCGAGGGACCGCCTTCCGAAAAGCAGCGTGACGACGCATCAGACGGCCGCTGACCTCAGGCGCTGCCGCTGCCCCGCTCAGTGCAGCACGCGCGGCATCGACAGCACGAACTCCGGAATCGGCACCTCGAACGCGGTGCCATCCTCGGCCACGCACTGGTAGCTGCCGCGCATCGAGCCGACCGGGGTGGCCAGCGGGCAGCCGCTGGTGTACTGGAACGCTTCGCCCGGCTGCAATTCCGGCTGCTCGCCGACCACGCCGTCACCGCGCACTTCGTCGACCTTGCCATCGCTGTCGGTGATGATCCAGTGACGCGACAGCAGACGCGCCGCCACCTCGCCGGTGTTGGCCACCGTGATCGTGTAAGCGAACACGTACTGCTGGCGCTCGGGGTCGGACTGCTCGGCCAGGAAGCGCGGCTGCGCGGTCACCGTGAACTCGTACTTCGCCATTGAAAGGCCTCACTGCGGAGAGGGCGCGCCCCTCATAGAATGGCGCTGATTCAGGGAGAGAACACATGGATTGTCGCATCGCCCCGAGCATCCTGTCGGCCGACTTCGCGCGGCTCGGCGAGGAGGTTCGCAACGTCGTGGCCGCCGGCGCCGACTGGATCCACTTCGACGTGATGGACAACCATTACGTTCCCAACCTGACCATCGGCCCGCTGGTGTGCGAGGCGATCCGGCCGCACGTGCAGGTACCGATCGACGTGCACCTGATGGTCGAGCCGGTCGACGCCATCGTGCCGATGTTCGCCAAGGCTGGCGCCAACGTGATCACCTTCCACCCCGAGGCCTCGCGCCACGTGGATCGCACGCTGTCGCTGATCCGCGAGCAGGGTTGCCGTGCCGGGCTGGTGTTCAACCCGGCCACGCCGCTGGACTGGATGGACCACGTGATGGACAAGATCGACGTCGTGCTGCTGATGTCGGTGAACCCGGGCTTTGGCGGCCAGGCATTCATTCCGGCGGTGCTGCCCAAGCTGGCGGATGCGCGCGCCCGCATCGACCGCTATACGCAGTCAACCGGCCGGCAGATCCTGCTGGAGATCGATGGCGGCGTGAAGGTCGACAACATCGGCAGCATTGCCGCAGCCGGCGCCGATACCTTCGTGGCCGGCAGCGCGATCTTCGGCGCCAAGGACTACCGGGCCACGATCGCGGCGATGCGCGCCGCGGTCGCCAACGCACAGGTCGAAGCGCGCCGCGCTCGCGCCGACGACGAGCGCCGCCTGTTCGGCGGTGCCTGAGAGGATAGGACCCCGATGAGCCAACCGCTGTTTCACATGATCGCCGGCGCGCCGCAGCCGGTGGCGCCGTTCTCCCACGCGACCGAGGTCGATGGCTGGGTGTTCGTCACCGGCCAGATGCCGACCTTCCCCGACGATGACAGCCGCGCGCTGCCCGACGGCATCGAGGCGCAGACGCGGCGCGTGATGGACAACCTGGCGATCGTGCTCGGCGGGCTCGGGCTCGACCTGTCGCACGTGCTGTCGGCGCGTGCCTACCTGACGCACTTCGAGACCGACTACGCGGCGTTCAACGCCGTCTACCGCAGCTACTTCGCGCCGGGCCGGCTGCCGGCCCGCACCTGCATCGGCGTCACCGCGCTGGCGCGCAGCGCGCTTGTCGAAGTGGACTTCCTGGCGCGCCGGCCATGAGTCGGCCTGCGCTGCAGGGCGTGCTGATCGATCTGGACGGCACGCTGATGGACACCGCCCCCGACCTGGCCGCGGCCGCCAATGCGATGCGTGCCGAGGCCGGCCTGCCGCCGCTGCCGGAGGCGCGCGTGGCCGCGTTCGTCGGCAAGGGCGCCGATGTGCTGGTGCATCGCGCGCTGACCGACGATTCCGACGGCCTTGCGTCCGACGACGACTTCGCGCGCGGCCGGCGCGCGTTCTACGCCCACTATCACCGCTACAACGGCGTGCAGGCGATCGTGTTCGATCGCGTGCCCGAGGCGCTGGCCGCGCTGCGCGCCGCCGGATTGCGGCTGGCCTGCGTGACCAACAAGCCGCGCGAGTTCACGCTGCCGCTGCTGGAGCGCGTGGGGCTGGCGCCGTGGTTCGAGGCGGTGGTGGCTGGCGACGACGTACGCGAGAAGAAGCCGCACCCGGCGCTGCTGCTGGCGGCCTGCGAGCGGCTCGCGCTGTCGCCGGCGCAGGTGACGATGATCGGCGACTCGGTCAACGATGCGCTGGCCGCGCGCGCGGCTGGCTGTCCGGTGCTGCTGGTGGAGACCGGCTACAACGAGGGCGAACCGGTGTCGTCGCTGGCCGGCGAGCCGGGGGTCGATGCTATAGTCCCCACGCTTGTCGACGCGGCTGCGCGGGTGCTGCGCAGTCGTTGATGCGCCTCTTGCGCCGCGCGACCTGCACCCCAACCCATGAGTCACACCGACGAAACCCTGCCGCTGATCCGGCGCCTGGCCAAGCCCTCGGGCTGGCACGCGCGGGGAGCCTGGTGCTGGCGTCGCTAGACGCGCGCCGCTGCATCCACGATGCAGCTCCGGTTTTCGTTTCAATGTCCTTTCCCGCAGCCGCCGAACTTCGCGCCGCGGACCCCGGCAGGTGACCCATGACCGAACTCGAATTCAAGGCGCTCGCGGCGCAGGGCTACAACCGTATCCCGCTGATCGCCGAGAGCTTTGCCGATCTCGACACGCCGCTGTCGCTGTACCTGAAGCTGGCGCGCAGCCAGGCCCGCAGCGCCAACTCGTTCCTGCTTGAATCGGTGGTCGGCGGCGAGCGCTTCGGCCGCTACTCGTTCATCGGACTGCCGGCGCGCACCGCGCTGCGCGCGTTCATTGGCGACACGCCGAATCAACACCGGATCGAGGTGCTGACCGATGGCGCGGTGGTCGCCAGCGAGCGCGGCGATCCGCTCGCCTTCGTGCAGGACTACCTGGCGCGCTTCAAGGTCGCGGTGCGGCCCGGGCTGCCGCGCTTCTGCGGCGGGCTGGCTGGCTACTTCGGTTACGACACGGTGCGCCTGTTCGAGAAGAAGCTGGCGCGGCCGCGCGCCGACGATCTCGGCCTGCCCGACATCCACCTGGTGCTGACCGAGGAACTGGCGGTCATCGACAACCTGACCGGCCGTGCGTACCTGATCGTGTACGCCGATGCCAGCCACCCCGAGGGCTACCAGCGCGCGCGCGAGCGGCTGCGCGAGCTGCGCGGCCGGCTGGCCCGCCACATCGAGCCGCCACACACGCGCGCCAGCGTGCGGCGGCCCGAGATCCGCGAGTTCGCCAAGGCCGACTATCTGAAGATGGTCGAGCGCTGCAAGGAGTACATCGCCGCCGGCGATGCCATGCAGGTGGTGCTGGGGCAGCGCATCAGCAAACAGTACGCCGACGCGCCGCTGAGCCTGTACCGCGCGCTGCGCACGCTGAATCCGTCGCCGTACATGTACTTCTACGATTTCGGCGACCACCAGATCGTCGGCAGCAGCCCCGAGATCCTGGTGCGCAGCGAGGACCGCGTGACGCCGCAGGGCACGCGCCGCATCGTCGCGCTGCGGCCGATCGCCGGCACCCGCCCGCGCGGCGGCACGCCCGAGCAGGACGCGGTGCTGGCCGCCGAGCTGATGGCCGACCCCAAGGAGCGCGCCGAGCACCTGATGCTGATCGATCTGGCGCGCAACGACATCGGCCGCATCGCGGTCACCGGCAGCGTGCGCGTGACCGAGCAGATGGTGATCGAGCGCTATTCGCACGTGCAGCACCTGGTCAGCCATGTCGAAGGCGAGCTCAAGCCGGGCATGAGCAACCTCGACGTGCTGCGCGCCACCTTCCCGGCTGGCACGCTCAGCGGCGCGCCCAAGGTGCGCGCGATGGAGATCATCGACGAGCTGGAGCCGGTCAAGCGCGGCATCTACGGCGGCGCCGTGGGCTACCTGAGCTTTGCCGGCGACATGGACGTGGCCATTGCCATCCGCACCGGCGTGGTGAAGAACCAGACCCTGTACGTGCAGGCCGGCGCCG
>CAZTUT010000092.1:0-11126 GCA_964616395.1 uncultured Burkholderiaceae bacterium | reverse complement strand
TGTGGGCGCTGGCGCCGGTGGCCGTCGGCGTGATCGTCTGGCGGCTGGGGCGCCGCCAAGAATAGCGGCGGCCTACTCACACGAAATGCAGCGCCAAGGTGCGTTGCGGCAATTTCGTTCCGCTTCAGGTGGAGACGGTTCTTGGAAAGCGCGGCCTACATCGGATGCATCAAGGCGTGCGTAACAAGAACGTGTGACGCCCAGGCGGGGACTTTTGTTCAAAAATGGCATAAGTCAGAAGCGTATACCGCTAATCCACCTACGCTGTGGTTCATTGCGGTGACGTGCACAGCACCTCCCGTCGCCGCGAGTTTCGCGTGCGGTCACTTAGGGCAACGCCGCACGCCTAACAAGCATCGCTGTACGAAGTACTCAACGCTGCCGACCAGCCGGCTGGAGAACTTGATACGCATTGTTCGACGTTCTCTCCTCGTAGGCGTTTCTCAATACAGTGGAGGTGCTAGGTAATGCAATCCTGTTGCGCCCGCTTTGTTGCTCTTGTTCGCTCTGCATTTGGCGGACTTTGTTTGGCAACCCTGATGTCAGCCTGCGGCGGCGGAGGTGGGAGCAGCACGTCCGACAGCACACCGACCATCACTGCGCAGCCAGTAAATGCGTCGGTCATAGCCGGACAGACCGCCAGCTTCAGCGTTAGTGCCTCCGGCAACGCGCCGCTCATCTATCAGTGGCGCAAGGGCGGCACCAACATCAGCGGCGCCACCGGCGCTAGCTACACCACGCCGGCCGTTGCCATTGGCGACAACGGCGCGACATTTAGCGTCGTGGTCAGCAACGGTGTCGGCAGCACGACCAGCAGCGAAGCCGTACTGACGGTAACCGGCGGCGGCGACCTGACGCTGCTCGCGGGAGCGCTTGGTGGGCCAGGCTACGTCGATGGATCGTCGAATACCCGGTTCGATTCCCCTAGCTCAGTCGCGGGGGATGCCTCAGGGAACGTATATGTCAGCAGCGGACAAACAATTCGCAAGATTTCGGCGAATGGGGTCGTATCCACGCTGGCGGGCCGCCGCGGAGAACCTGGACTCAACGACGGCGTAAGTTCGACAGCGCGCTTCACTAATGCCCAGTACCTGGCTGTCGACGCCTCGGGCAATCTCTTTGCGTTCGACACTCGCAGCATTCGAAAAGTGACGCCAACTGGCGCCGTCTCTACGGTTGCCACACTCGCGGCGGATCCTCAGTATTTTCCAACGGGGATGACCATCGACGCGAGCGGGACGCTATGGCTAGCGGGCCCGTGTCCTAGCAACCCTGCCGACCTTTCTGTCAGGTGCCTTGTGAGAGTCACCGCAGCAGGCGTCGTCACCTCGACTGCGCTGAGCGTCGCCGCAGGCGTGGCTGCGGCCCCCAACTCGATTGGCCGGCTCACCGTCAGCACTGACGGCAGGCTTGCCTACATGCTCGTCGGGGCGGAAATCCTAACCATAAACACCGCCAGCGCCACCATCACGAAAGTCCTGAGCGTGACGCCCTCAAACGTCGCCCGCTGGAATGAAGGCTCGCTGTCCGACCTCTGCCTCGATGGTTCGAACAACCTCTGGGTGTCTCAATCCGGCAGTTATGTCCGCTTCTGGCGAGTTGCCGCGACAGGTGGGGCGGCGATGATCGTGGCTGGAGACAGTAGCGCACTAACCGTTGCTCCTGAACCGCTCAACGTGGACGGACCCGGCACTAGCGCCCGGTTCTTTGGCAGCGCCATCAGTTGCAACTCGGCCACCGGCCGAGTCCTCGTCGCTGACACGGGAAACCACACCATTCGCGCCATCGGGATGGGCACGGGCATCGTCACCACCCTCGCGGGGACAACCTACAGAACTGGGGCGATCGATGGCGCAGGGGTGGCGGCTAGGTTTACGTGGCCCCAGCAGGTCGTAGCCGACAGCACCGGTAACTGGTTCATCCTGGACGCCGGCAATTCCGCCATTCGTAAGGTCACCCCGGCTGGAGTGGTGTCGGTCTTCGCGGGCTCGTTCGGACAGACGGGCACTGCAGACGGCATCGGCACCGCCGCGCGATTTCAGTCGTCGAATTGCACCCTCGCAACGGGGCAGTGTTCGTTCCAGTTCAGCGCCATCGCGATCGACGCGAGCGACAACCTATACGTCGCCGACCGCGGTCCGAACACCATCCCTGCGGTAGGTTTGGGACCCCACACCCGGCCACCTGACGCCATCAGGAAGATCACTCCGGCAGGTGTGGTGACAACGCTCGCCTCCGGTAACACGGTGTCTCGAAACCTCGGGTGGGATGACTTCAACAGTATCGCCGTCGACAGCACCAACGGTGACATTTACTACAACGCCTTCGATGGCATCCGGCGACTGCGCGGCAACGTCAGCACGCCGCTCAGTCTCGTGTCCTCCAACATGCCGTCGATCGCCATCGATAGCGTGCGCCGCAAGCTATTCGTTGTGAGCTCAGGTAGCGGCTCTCAGTCGCTTTCGATCGACCGATACTCCATCACCGGTGAGACGCCTGTTCTTGAGGCAAGATTGCCCTGGACGACGACGGGCCTGCGGGGGGCTGCGGTGACTTATCCAGGGCAGGTCACGGTCGCGGCGAACGGCGCGATCTTCGTAACCGTCGCAACGGCGCACATCATTCTGCGGGTAAACCCATCGTTCACTCGCGTCGACAAAGTCGCGGGCGAGATCGGGGTCGCCGGGGTAGAGCTTGGCGCCCTCCCTGCGCGGCTTACCTTTCCAACAGGCGTTGCCGTCAACTCCGCTGGGCAGTTGGGCATCGTCATGGGTCGGCAATCCAACAGTTGGGGCGAGGCTGCGCTGCTGGTGACGAGCGGCTTCACGCCCTGAGCGCGCGAACTGCGGCCGCTCGATGCTTGGCGTCCTCGACAGACAATTTGAGCACGTAGACTGGGCGAGAAGCGACCTGTGATGCAACGATACCGGTCCGCTGAATCCTGACGCGATTGCTGGCAAATCTGACCTGCATGAGATCCATCACCGCATCGCACTGCCAGCTTGAGCCGCAAACCGCCATGCATGCGCCTGAGATGTACTCAGTGCTCGCCGACCCTGCGATTTACGAGTTCGAGAACGAGCCGCCCCGATCGCTCGAGCAACTCTCCATCCGTTTCGCCAAGCTGGAAACCCGCGCCTCCCCCGACGGAACCGAACAGTGGCTGAACTGGGTCATCCGCCTGCCGGACGGCCAACTCGCGGGGTATGTTCAGGCGACCGTGCTGTCAACCGGTCTCGCTTTCGTGGCTTACGAACTGAACAGCCAACACTGGCGCAAGGGCATCGGCAGCAGCGCTGTGCGGGCGATGATGGCGGAGCTTTCGGCTTCATACGGCGTCCACACCTTCATCGCGGTGCTCAAGGCCAGGAACTTCCGCTCCGAGGCTCTGCTGCGACATCTTGGATTCGCGCATGGCAACGCAACGCAGCAAGCGACCTATCGAGACGAACCCGACGAGCTCGTGATGCTCCGGACGGCAGCGCAGTCCGCGGGTACCGCTACGCCTGCCGCGAACTGACGGCAAGGTCGATAGCGATCGCGCAGCGCGGACTCAATGCACGCGGTCGGCCGCGTCCATCACTTGCGGCGGCATCGGCGAATCGAGCGCGGCGCAGAGGGTTCGCAGCGCGCTGGCCGCCTGCCAGTCGATGCTCGTACTGCCCTCGTCGTAAACCACCGCCGCACAGGCCTTGATGAAGGCTGGCTTGGCCAGCGGCATCAGCCGATTGAGCCGGTCGAGCGCCTCGCCGAGCGCCTCGACCGACAGCGCCGAGGCGGGCAGGCGCGTCAGCGCCATGCCGCCGAGCGCGGCTCGACCGGCCTCGAACGCCTGCTCGGCGCTGCGCGAGGTGCGCAGGTGCGCCAGCAGCGACAACACACGCGCGGCGTGTTCCGGCAGTTCCGCCACCGAGGCGTAGCTTGGCCGAACCGGAACCTGCGCCGCACTGCCAAGACGGCGGCGCAGCACCGTGTACAGCAGGAACTCGGGCAATGTCATGCGGCCGTCGGCAGCGATCAGCGCATGCGCCAGACGCAGCAGGCGGTCGGCCTCGGTCAGCGGTAGCTTGCGCAGTGCCGGCATGGCCATGTCGAGCAGCGGCAAACGCGCGCCGGGCGGCAGCGACTGCACGGTCGCGTGCAGACGGTCAGTCACGGCGGAAGCGGGTGCACCAAACGCCTCGGCGATCGCCTGCCGCTGCGTGACCGCCACGTCGCTGCGCTTGTCCACCAGCATCGCCAGCACCAGCAGTTGCGCCTGCGCCGAATCGCGCAGCGCGGCCTCGAGCCCGAGCGCGCGCACCCGGTCGCGCCACGACTCGACATAGGGCTGCGCCTGGGACTGCGGCGTGCTCTGGCCGATGGCGTCGGCCAGCGGCTGCGCACCGCGCCCGAAGCCGGCCAGCGGGCTGAGCGCCTTCAGCGCATCGGCGGCTGGAGCGGCGTCTGCAGCAGCGCTGCCCGCCAGCGCCACCGCCAGCGGCTGCTCCGGGGCCGTCATCACGCCCATCGCGCGACCGTAGATGCGGCGGATGCGGTCAGCCAGCGGTGGATGCGTGGCCAGCATGCCGCTGGCGAAGTTCGCGCGCGCAGCCCCCAGGAACAGGTGCGACAGCGTCTCCGCATGCGGATGCTGGATCTCGGTACCGAGCGTGCCCCCGGCCTCGGCGAAATCAGCAGTTGCGGTCAGCCCGCCGATCTTGCGCAGCGCGCTGCCGATGCCGTCAGGGTTTCGGGTGAACTGCACCGCGCTGGCATCGGCCAGGTACTCGCGCTGGCGCGACACGCTGGCCTTGATGATGCGGCCGAAGAACACGCCGACGTAGCCGATGACCCAGAGCGCCAGCCCGACCATCACCACCGGCGCCACGCCCTTGGTGTCACGGCTGCGGCCGGACGCCTCCAGCATGAAGCGTCCGACCATCGACACCATCGTCAACCCGAACAGCACCGCAATCAGGCGCACGTTCAGCCGCATGTCGCCGTTCAGGATGTGACTGAACTCGTGTGCGACCACGCCCTGCAGTTCGTCGCGCGTCAGCCGGGTCAGCGTGCCGCGCGTGACCGCGACCACGGCGTCGTTGACCGTGTGGCCCGCGGCAAACGCGTTGATGCCCGGCTCGCCGTCCATCAGGTAGACGCGCGGCACCGGCGTGCCCGAGGCCAGCGCCATCTCCTCGACCACGTTGAGCAGCCGGCGCTCGAGCAGGTCGCGACTGCCGGGATCAATCGGTCGCGCGCCCACCATCTTCGCCACGGCATCGCCGCCGCTGCGAAGACTCAGGGTCTCCCAGGTCGTACCAGCAGCAATCACGACCAGCGTGACCAGCGTGACCAGAACATGCAGGCCAGGATCGACGCGATGCACGGTCGAACCGAGCACGACGGCAGCCACCACGTTGACCGCCAGCACGACGCCGACCACGGCGAGCGCGAAGAGCACGACAAGCCGGCGCGTGGAGACGCGCGCCTGCTGCTGATGTTCGAAGAAGTTCATGACGGACCCATCGATGCAGACCGTGAGACCCCGACCCCGGCCGCCACGCGAGCGCGGCCGGGCGTTACGAGAACAGGTGCGACATCAGAGGCGACGCAGCCCTAGTGCCGCCTGTTGGCGGCAGCGCGCGCGTCGCCTGCCTGCGCCTAGAACTGCACCCGGACCGGCTTGCGCTCGTCGGCGCTCTCGGTGGCCTGCAGCAGCTCCGCCGCGGTGAAGCCGAACATGCCGGCCAGCACGTTGCTCGGGAACTGCTGGGTCGCGGTGTTGTAGGTCATCACCGAATCGTTGAACGCCTGGCGCGCGAACGAGATCTTGTTCTCGGTGCCGGTCAGCTCCTCGGTGAGCTGCATCATGTTCTGGTTGGCCTTCAGGTCCGGATAGGCTTCCGACAGCGCGAACAGCTTGGACAGGGCGCCGGTCAGCGCGCCTTCGGCGCTCATCAGGCCCTGCATCGCCGACGGGCTGCCGGGGTTGGCAGCAGCGGCCTGGTTGGCCGTGACCGCGCTGTTGCGCGCCAGAATGACGGCCTCCAGCGTCTCGCGCTCGTGCTTCATGTACGCCTTGGCGGTCTCGACCAGATTGGGAATCAGGTCGTAGCGGCGCTTGAGCTGAACATCGATCTGCGCGAACGCATTCTTGAAGCGATTGCGAAGTTCCACCAGCCGGTTGTAGGCGCCGATCGCCCAAAACACCACGACCGCAATCAGGCCCAGAAGAATCAGCCAGCCCATGACACATCCTTTCACAAAGACAGCCACCGGACGGAAGCGCCAGCACGAACGCGGGACGCGCGACCGACGCCGGGGTCGATCGGGACGCGCACTATAAGAAAATGCGCGCCACATGCAAGCGGTTTTTTTGGATGAACGCGATGGACCCCACCGACGACGAGATCGCCCACGCCATCGAAGCGCTGCTGGCGACGCGCCGCGCAGAGGCATCGATCTGCCCGTCGGAGGCGGCGCGCCGGCTTCGGCCCGACGGCTGGCGCGCGCTGATGCCGGCGGTGCGGCGCGTGGCATTCGGGATGGCGCGCACCGGACGACTGCGCATCACCCAGGGGGCAACGACGATCGCGGGGGACACCCAGGTCATGCAATCGGCGGGCGTCAGCAGCACGGTGCCGGACGATCCGTCCGCCGTGCGCGGCGCGATCCGCCTGCGCCGACCGGTGCTGCCGCCCTGATGCACGCCGGCGTCGGCAGTGCGGGTGCGCCGCCGCTTGCGGTGCGGGTCAAGGGGCGAGTGCGGGGCGCGCTGGGCTGCTATTTGCGCTGCGACTCGGCCGCAGGCGCGGCCGCCGGTGCAGCAGCAGGTTTGATGGCCTTGATCTCCGACTCGCTCAGCAGGTCGAACAGCTTGACCACCTCGCGCACGCCCTCGACACGGCTGGCGGCGCGCGCGGCCAGATCGCCCTCGGCCGCGCTGACGCGCCCCATCAGGTAGACCACGCTGCGACGCGTGGTCACCGACACGGTGCCGCTGGGCACGTTCTTCTCGGCCAGCAGCGCCGCCCTGACCTTCGTGGTGATGGCCGCGTCGTTGTTGCGGTTGGCCTGGGTCGACACCGTGCCGATCACCAGTTCGTTGCTGACCACCCGCACGTTCTCCATGGCAGCGGCGAGCTTGCCGGCCTCGGCCTTGTCGGCCTCGCTGGGCACCTCACCGGTGAGCAGCACGCGACGGTTGTAGGCGTTGACCGAGATCCGATGCGTGTTGCCATCGAAGAAGCGGCTGCCGAGCGCACGCGATACGCGACCCTCGATCGCCTCGTCCTCGACCTGGATGCCGACGGAGCGGCGATCGGTCGCAACGATCACGCCACCCGCCACGGCGCCGCCCACCAGCAGCGGCGCGCAGCCTGTTCCCAGCACGGAGGCACCACCGGCCGCCAGCAGCAGCACCAGGCTGCGAATCGTCTTGCTGCTTGTCATTGATCGCTCTCCTGAGAATTCGGAACGCTTGCAACCTCAATCACATCGTCTCATCCGGCGCCGAACGCATCGCGAATCCAGCCGCTGATGCCGCCGGCATCGACGGTGATGACGTCGAACCGACAGGCCGGCCAGGCGCGGCCACGGCCACGCTGCGGCTGATCGCCATAGGTTCGCTGCAGCCAGTGCTGAGCGGCGCGGATCAGGCGCCGCTGCTTGAAGGCATCGACACTGGCCGCCGCACCGCCAAAGCGCGCGCTGCTGCGCAGCCTGACCTCGACAAAGACAACGCAGTCGCCGTCGCGCGCGATGACATCGATCTCGCCTTCGCGAAACCGCTGGTTGCGCGCCACGATGCTACAGCCCTGCGCGATCAGGTATTCGCAGGCCGCCTGCTCGGCACGCTCGCCGGCCCGCTGCTTCGGCGTGCGCGGACCAGCCGCGGTCGGAGTGAGCGGCGGCGCAACGCCGCGGCGCGTCGTCATCGGGCCGGCCGCTCCCCGAGCGGCGTGTCCCAGCGTTGCACCTTGCCATCACGAAAGACCGCAAATGCCGGCGTTCGTTCCACGCGAACGCTGCGTGCGCGGTCGACCCGCAGCGCACCGGTCACGCCATCGACCGAAAACTCGCGCCAGCCATTGGCCCATTCGAGCGCAAGCCGAAACGCATCGATGCCCAGCGCGTACAGCCGGTTCAGTTCGGCCGAAAGCGGCTGCGCCGGGCGGGCATAGGCCATCACGGCGGGATGATCGGGCTCGACCAGCCACGGCGCATCAACGAAGCGGATACCTTCCAGCTCGGGCATCAGCAGCGCGCCTTCGGCGCCGCCCGCATTCACCTGCGAGGTGGCGTACAGCGCGGCGTCGTGCGCCAGACGCGGACGGATCATCGCCGCCTCGCGCGCATCGAGCGCAAGAAATATCCCCCGGGGCGCAAGCTTGAACAGGCGATCGGCCAGTTGCTGGAGCGCGTCATAGCCGGCCGCCAGGTTGATCGCGGTGGCGCGCTCGCCAGCGGCCTGCAACTCGGACTGCAGCGCAGCCGCTGTACGCCGGGCCAGCGGCCCCTCGCCCACGAGAATCACGAAGCGCGCAGCGCCCGCTGCGGTCTGCGCTGCCGACGGCGACCCGCTGGGCGCCGACGGCGTTGATGCCGCCTCGGTCACCGCGGCCTGCGCCAGCCAGCGCGCTTCGGTCTCGATGCCCAGGCCGAACGCCAGCACGTCGGTCGGTGCCTCGGCATCGCCGTCCGGCAGGCTGAGGGTGATCAGCGGCACGCCGGGATCGGACTTCAACACCGCGTTGACCTGCGGACGCAACAGCGGACCGATGACAACCTCGGCGCCGCGCTCGCGGGCGCTGCGCAACGCGCGCATCAGCGCCTGCGGCTGCTCATCGACATCAAGGGTCTGGATCTCGATCGGCTGGCCGGCGGCCGCTTGCGCGACACTGATGCCCTCGCGCACCGCCTCGACCGCGCGCGCCAGCGGGCCGCTCTGCGGCGGCAGCAGCAGCGCGACCTTGCGTGCTGAAGCCGCAGGCGCGGCGGCAGGTGCAGCGGCAGGCGCATTTGCCGGCGCCTGCGCGCTCACCCACAATGGCAGGCAGGCCGCAGCCAAAAACGTCGACAGTTTGCGCAACAGCGGCATGGATGAAGACCGGATGAACGACAACAAGGCGGCGCCAGACACCCCCGGCGCAACGTGGATCGAGGCCAGCGGGGTCGCGTCGCAGGACTGGCCTGCGGGCGCATTGTATGTAGCCGCCACGCCGATCGGAAATGCCGCCGACATCACGCTACGGGTGCTGCACGCGCTGTCGATCGCCGATGCGGTGTTCGCCGAGGACACGCGCGTCACCCGCAAGCTGCTCGACCGCTACGGCCTGCGGCCGCCAGCCCTGCTGGCCGCGCATGCGCACAACGAACGCGCGGCAGCGCAGGCGATCTGCGAGCGGTTGCAGGCGGGACAGCGGGTCGTGCTGGTCAGCGATGCGGGTACGCCGGCGGTCAGCGACCCCGGCGCA
The DNA here is from genome assembly GCA_964616395.1 of uncultured Burkholderiaceae bacterium. Classification (GTDB taxonomy): domain Bacteria; phylum Pseudomonadota; class Gammaproteobacteria; order Burkholderiales; family Burkholderiaceae_F; genus JALHMQ01. The sequence goes on along the minus strand of CAZTUT010000092.1, from coordinate 1,668 downwards.
CGCGTAGTCGCCGCGGTGCGGGCTGCCGGCCAGCGGGTGCTTCCGCTGCCCGGGGCCAGCAGCGCGCTGGCCGCGCTGTGCGCCAGTGGCCTGGCGCCCGGCGGCTTTGCGTTCGCCGGCTTCCTGCCCGCGGGAGCGCGCGAGCGGGAGCGCGCGTTGCAGGCGGCTGCCGCAAGCACGCTGGCCACCGTGCTGTTCGAGGCGCCCCATCGGATCGAGGCCACCGCGCAGGCACTGGCCACGGCGTTGCCGCCCGCACGACAGGTGGTGGTGGCGCGCGAACTGACCAAGAAGTTCGAGTCGATCGACAGCATGCCCGCCGCGCAGTTGCCGGCCTTCATCGCCAGTCAGCCCCAGCGCGGCGAATACGTGCTGCTGGTCGAGGCCGCCGCAGAGGACGCGCTGACGCAGATCGATGCGACGACGCAGCGCTGGCTGGCCGCGCTCGCCGACGCGCTGCCAGCCGCGCGGGCCGCGGCCGTTGGCGCGCGCGCTACCGGTCTGCCGCGCGAGCGGCTGTACGCGGCGCTGACCGCGCTGCGGGGCGCAGGCAATCAGGAATGATCGATCGCCGCCAATGAGGCCGCCGGCGGGTGGGCGTCAGAAGTAGATGTCGACGTAGTCGGTCAGCGTCGAGCACGGGCTGCGCATCGCCTGCAGGCGCCAGTAGGCACGCCCCGGCGGCGCCTGGAAGCGCAGATCGCCATCGCGGGTGCACGGCTGGCCGGCGTTCTCGAAGCCGACGCGGATGACCACACGCCCGCGCAACGTGAAGCCCGCGGCCGTGAAGTCGACGATCTCGCCCTCGATCGTCACGTAGTCGGCGCCATCGGCGCTGCGCTGCTCGCCTCGAATGAAGCTGCGGCCATTGCGTCGCTCAACCACCGCCTCGCCACGCCGGTCCCAGCCGATCCACTGCAGGGTCAGGCCGTGGCGGCTGCGGAGCGTGGGCGCGCTGGGCATCGCAGGCGCAGGGGCGCGGCGAAGCTCGATGACCTCGAACGGCACGGTCGCCGACACGCGCGGAAACTCCAGCCGCAGGCGGTCGGGTCCGGGGCGAACCGCGAGCGCAACCTGATCGCGCGACGGCTGCTCGCCGTAGCGCGGTGCGGGTGCCGATGGCGTGCCGAGCGCACCCAGATAGACCATCGCGCGCTCGCCCTGGTCGTAGAAGCGCCCGTCGGTGCGTTCGCTGCCGTCGAGTTTGCGCAGCCGCCAGCCGGCGCCGTCGTCGTCGATCCGGCAGCGGTACCAGGGAAAGACGGCCAGTTCACCGACGGCGCTCACGCGACCGATCCGGCACTGCCAGTCGCCGGCCGCATCGAAGCCGTCGCGCAGCGTCTGCGGCCCGCCCGCCATCATCTGCGCGAACTCCGCACGCAGCGCGGCATCCGGGTGACGCTGCGCGGCCGCCAGTGCGGCGCTGCGCGTCTCGTCGACGCGCGCCAGCCGCTCGGCATCGGCCGGCCGCAGCAGGCGCACCAGCACGCCATCCGCCTGCACGGGACCGACGGCACCCACCAGGCAGAGCACCGCGGCCGTCGCGGCGATGCGTCGTGTCCGGTCGACGCGGATTGGCAGAAGCATGAAATTCATGATCGAGTGTCGCGTCAGGTTGATCGGCATCCTTCAGGCGCCTGCTGTTGCCCCTGCCACCTGCCATGCGGC
>CAZTUT010000091.1:0-11419 GCA_964616395.1 uncultured Burkholderiaceae bacterium | reverse complement strand
ACCTGATCTCGGTGATGTCCGGCAGCGTCCACTGCTTGTTGAAGTAGGTCTCGGTTGGACCATACAGGCGGAAATACGTGAACCACCCCTTGCCCGGCACGGTCTGCACGAAGTTCGCATTGGAACCGGGCGGCTTGCTGGGCCCGAAGTACAGGTCGACTGAACCGTCGCTGTTCTTCTCGAGCCCTTCCTTGCGAGAAGAGATGTCCGCTGCGCCTTGGGGCGACAGCAGCGGGCCTCGGGTCAGGTTGTCGTACAGCGTGAACGACCAGAACTGCTTGACCGGCGCATTGGGCGGAACCCGCAGCCGGTAGCTCTTGCCGCCGTCGAGCCACGCGCCCGACTGGTCCTTCGCCGCTTCAAGGTAGACCTGCCCGAAGCCAAGCGTCTTGCCCTGCATGCCGACGGAGTTGCCGATCGCCTCGTAGAACCAGGACACGCGCTCGTCGAGTTGCGCATAGTTGCTGGCCTGCTGATCGAGCGTGACCATATTCGAGTATTCCCAGTGCGTTCCCGGCCAGACGCGCGTGTCGGGGAAGCGCTTGTCGTAGGCGGTCGCACGTGCCATCAGGTCGCCGGCCACGGCTGCATCGGTCAGGATCTTCCGGGTCCGATCGTCCGGGCGGAACGGCTTGCCTTTCTCGATGCCGAGCGACCGGAGCATCGCGAGGAAGTAGCCGTCGCGCGCCTCGGCAGGCTCGGGCTCGAGCACCGCCTTGAGCTGTTGCCAGTAGCTGAGGTCGTTGGGTTGCTGGGACGCCCAGTCCTTGCCACCCACCGGGACGTATCGGGTCGCGCCCGGCTTGGCGCGATCGGCCCAGGCGTACAGCCGGTGCTTGCGCACCGTGGCTTCGGCTTCCGCGCGGTCCGCGGCCAGGCCGCGCGTGGCAAACCACACCTGGTTGGTCGGCGAACGCATGACGATGTAGCCGGGGGCCTGCACCGCCTTGCTGCCCGGCGGCAGGATCAGGTACTTGCCGCCCTTGCCCTTGTCGGGACCGGTCTGGCCCATGTCGGTGACCGGACGCTGCCAGATGTCGAGCACGCCGCCCGCGGTGGCACCCGCCGGCACGTCGACCACCAACGGGCCCTTTTCCGCCATGTTCCAGAAGCTCATCGCGTAGAGCGTGGTCAGGTTGGGCGTGAGCATCCCGGCCTTGTCCTTGAGCGTCTGGTACAGGACGATCTCGCCATCCTTGGCGCCAAACACATTGAGGTGCGCCAGATGCAGCGCGTGAAAGCCGACGGCCGGCAGCGCCCACAGATACGCCTGCGTGGCGCGCTGGAAGTCCATCTCGTCATAGAGCGTCGAGAGGGCAGCGCGGGATGGATAACCATTGTCCAGCTGCAACCGGCCCATGCGCGTGTCGATCGGCTGCGCACTGGACAGGCCGCTCGCGAGTAGACCGGCCAGTGTGGCGGCAACAGCGATAGCAGCACGGAAATGAGGGCGGGTCATGAGACGGTCCTTCGAAGAGGGCAACGGGTTGTAGCGGGTCATCGGGCTTGCGCGAGGCGCAAGCCGGCTGCTCAGCGGCGCTCGACCAGGGGCGGCAGCGTCCACGTGCCGTCCATCGCCGACTGCTTGGGGCCATAGAAGCGGGCAACGAAGAAGAACGGGCCCGCCGGCGCGGGTAGCCAGTTGGACTCCCGATCGGGGCCCGGATTGGCGCTCTGGATGTAGATCTCGAGCGATCCGTCGGCGCCTTGCTTGAGTCCGGCGGTGCGGTCACCGACCGAGTAGCGGTTGATCGGGTTGTCGACCAGTAGTCGCTCTGGCAGGTTGTACATCGTGATCGACCAGAACTCGTTGACCGGCGGCAGCTGTCCGGGCTCGAAGCGCAGCACCCACTTTCGGTTGCCATCCAGCACCTTGCCATCCGGTCCCGTTTGCTGGCTCGCGTAGACCGCTTCCTCCGTGCTGTTGCCGTAGATGCCCAGCATGGCGCCCATCGAACGGTAGATCACGTAGTCCTTGCCCAGCTCCTGACGGGTGCCGAAGAACCCCTTCGAGGTGGTCTGCGCAAGCGCTTTCTCCTTGAGTTCGCGCGACGCCTCGGCAATGCCCTGCTCGATGGCGGCCCGCGTCTGCGGGTCGAGCCGGGCCGCATCGAACGGCTTGCCCGGGCCGACGCCGATCTTCGCGAAGCGGGCAAACGCGGCTTTCTCGGCAGGTACGGTCGGCATGAACGGCAGCAGCGCATTGAGGTAGCTGATGAAGTCGATGCCCTCGGCGCGCTTCGCATCCCAGGCGGGCCAGGTCACGCGCGCTGCGGCCTTCGGGGCCGGCGTGCCGAGGTACTGCGACAGCGGCGTGAGTTTGTACTGCGCCTGCAGCGCCTGCAGCGCGGGCACGTCGTCCGCGCCGGTCAGTTGCGTGCGCGTCAGCGTTCCCACGAACTCGGTCTCGGTCCGGAATACCTTGGTCATGCCCTTCGGGATGGCGCCCTTCCAGCGCGGACCAACAAACAGGTAGGTGCCCGCATCGCGACCGGTGGCTCGCACGCCGGTGTAGGCGAAGTTGTGGGTGTAGAGGTCGAACCACTGGTTCACGTAGTACCGGGGCGCCGGTACCGCCGGCAGCGTCAGGACCATGGGTTCTGCGCGTAGGTCGAGCCAGGCCCAGGAGTAGGGCGTGTCGTTGTTCGGGGTGACGATGTCCTTGTCCGCCGGTGTCGCCGAGCGTGCGTAGTGGCGGAAGCGGTTGAAGCCGCCGACATAGCCGGGGAAGTCCTTGCTCTGGGTCTGGCTGTACATCGTCTGGTAGCCCTGGATCGGGGCATAGGCGTACAGCCACGCTTCCTTGGCAATCGCCCGCGCTTCGGCCGGTGTCAGTGCAGCCGACGTTTGTGCGTGGGCGGTGGCCACGGGAAGCGCGCAGCTTGCGATGACTGCAAGGACGGACATGAACCGCGAGGTGAAGATCATTCGGCTCCCTTGTGCCTCTGGTTGTTTTGGCAGTCGAGTGTGTGTGCTGCGGGACAATTGATCAATGGCATGAAAAGAATGATTTTCATGCGTTATACGTATAGTGATTGTCTGGCTCCGGAGAACCGAATGCAGATCGATCTACGCCTGCTGCGGCAGGCGCAAGCGCTCGCCGAACATGTCAGCTTCACGCGTGCGGCGGAAGCCCTGGGCATCACTCAACCGTCGTTGAGCCGTGGCATCAAGGAACTGGAAACGCGAGTGGGATTACCGCTGTTCACTCGCAGTCGCGCTGGACATGAGCCCACCGACTTTGGGCGGGTCTTCCTCCAGCACGCAGCCGAAGTGATGCGTGGCGTTGGCGACCTGGAGCGCGAGGTCGCTCTGGCCAAGGGCTTGGCCAGCGGTGAAGTCTCGATCGGCATGGGCCCCTATGCGGCCGAGTTTCTCTTGCCTCACTGTGGTGCCCGGTTCTCCGCCGCGCACCCGGCGGTGCGCCTCCGTGTGTCGATGGGCGACCCTGCCGCCATGGCGCGCCTGCTTAGAAGCCGGGCAGTGGACATTGCGGTGGCGGAGGCAACGGTCCTCGATGACGAGGTCGCCTTCGAGGTCGTGGGCCGCCTCGATCCCGTCGATGGCTTCGCGCTTGTCCGTGCCGGGCATCCGCTGGCAAGCCGCGCCCAGCTGGAAATCGGTGACCTGCTCGACTATCCGTTTGCTCAGGTGGTGATGCTGCCCCCGCGCTTGCTTAAGCCCATCCTTGCCAAGCGCAGGGGACCCGCTTCCGGGCCGGTGATGCCATTTCCTGCGATCGAGTGCCCGACGGCCGACCTTGCTTGCCGCATCGTTTCCGAGTCGGATGCATTCACGTTTGGCTCGCTTGGAATGGTGCGCGATGACCTGGAACGCGGCCGACTGGTGCCAGCGCTCCAGCTCCCGTGGCTGCGCGCCGAGTGGGCGATCATGCGACTGCGCAACCGCACGCTGTCTCCCGCGATGAACGCCTTCCTGGAGCAGTTGCAAAAGACGCACGCCGCCCTGGTTCGCGACGAGAAGTCCCTGAGGGAGCGGTTCTTCGGACCATCGCGCGGGTCACACACGCAGCGGCCCCGGTCGCCTGCCGGGACCGGATCGACGCCGGCGCCGGCGCGCAAGCGCTCGTCATACGTGCGACCCGACGATCAGTCGTAGCGATCAAGCGCAGAAATACACGTGGCCGCACCGCATGACGCGGCCACCCTGATCCGCATGTCAAAGGCAACAGATCGCCATCTGTCAATCAAAATTGACATAAAGCAAGCCCAATTTCGTGCGTCGCGGATAGCGTGGCCTGTGTCTCTGGCCTCGTGGAAACCGCATGCACATCGTCCTGATCCATCCGAACTATCACTCCGGCGGGGCGGAGATCGCCGGCAACTGGCCGCCGGCCTGGGTTGCCTACCTGGCCGGCGCGCTGAAGTCGGCCGGCTACACCGAGCTCACGTTCATCGATGCGATGACCGAGAACCTGTCGGAGGATGCAGTGCGCGAGCGGCTGCGCAAGGTCAAGCCGGGGCTGATCGGCTGCACCGCGATCACGCCAGCGATCTACAAGGCCGAGCGCATTCTGCAAGTGGCCAAGGAAGAGCATCCGGACGCGGTCACCGTGCTCGGCGGAATCCACGGCACCTTCATGTACCAGCAGGTGCTGACCGAGGCGCCGTGGATCGACTGCGTGGTGCGCGGCGAGGGCGAGACCATCCTCGTCAATCTGGTGCGCGCGATCGAGCAGGGCAAGTGGCGCGAGCTGCGCGCGGAGATCCGTGGCATTGCCTATGCGCACGAGGGCCAGATCGTGGCCACGCCGGCCGAGCCCACGGTCAAGGATCTCGACTCGCTGAAGCCGGACTGGTCGGTGCTCGACTGGCCGCGCTACATCTACATCCCGATGGGCAAGCGGGTGGCGATCCCCAACTTCGCGCGCGGCTGCCCGTTCACCTGCAGCTTCTGCTCGCAGTGGAAGTTCTGGCGCGACTACCGGGTGCGCGATCCGAAGAAGATGGTCGACGAGATCGAGGACCTGGTGCGCAACCACGGCGTCGGCTTCTTCATCCTGGCCGACGAGGAGCCGACAATCCATCGCAAGAAGTTCGTTGCCTTCTGCGAGGCGCTGATCGCGCGCGACCTGCCGGTGCTGTGGGGCATCAACACCCGCGTCACCGACATCCTGCGCGACGAGGCGCTGCTACCGATGTACCGCAAGGCCGGCCTGGTGCACGTGTCGCTCGGCACCGAGGCGGCCGCGCAGCTCAAGCTGGACCGCTTCAACAAGGAAACCACGATCGCGCAGAACAAGAAGGCGATCACGCTGCTGCGCAAGGCCGGCATCGTGGCCGAGGCGCAGTTCATCGTCGGGCTGGAGAACGAGACCCGCGAGACGCTCGAGGAGACCTACCGGATGGCCGAGGACTGGCAGCCGGACATGGCCAACTGGGCGATGTACACGCCGTGGCCGTTTTCCGACCTGTTCCGCGAGCTCGGCGACAAGGTCGAGATCTTCGACTTCGAGAAGTACAACTTCGTCACCCCGATCATCAAGCCCGAGGCGATGGAGCGCGGCGAGCTGCTCGACCGCGTGATGCACAACTACCGCCGCTTCTATCTGAAGAAGACCTTCTTCAGCTACCCGTGGATCCGCGACAAGGTCAAGCGCAAGTACATGCTGGGCTGCCTGAAGGCCTTTGCCAAGAGCGGCTTCGAGCGCAAGTTCTACGACCTCGGGCGGGTCGGCTACACCGGGCCGCAGTCGGTCAACAAGGTCGACTTCGGCTTCGATCGCGGTCGCAAGCTGTCGCAGGAGCAGATCGTCGAGTTCGCCAGCGTGCCGGTTGGCCGCAAGTCGCTGCGGGTCGACGAGAAGACGGTGCAGGTGCCGATCAAGGCCTGCGGCGGTGGCGGACAGTTCGAGGAAGTGGTGGGCAAGGTCGCCGATCCGAAGCGGCAGGACCAGTCGGCGGTGGCGGCGGCCACGCTGTGCGGCGGCGGTGACCAGCAGTTGTCCGAGGCCCAGCAGCAACTGCTCGAGCGCACCGGCCGCCTCACTGCGGAATCGATGGCGGCTGCCGACAGCGCCGCGACCAGGATGACGGCAGCCGAGCTGCGGCGCTGAGGCCGCCCGCATGGATGACGGCCGGCCCCGCACGCAGGCGGCTGCCGCGCACGCTGCCGCGGCGCGGATCGGCCCCAACGCGATCACGCAGGTGGCCGATGCGCTGCGGCGCTCGCACGGTGCTGAGCGCGGCGCACAGCTTTTTGCGCAGGCCGGACTGACCCATCACTGGATCGATCCGCCGACGCAGATGGTCGATGACGCCGAGGTCTGCGCGCTGCACCGGGTGCTGCGCGCCGAACTCGGGGTGACGAGCGCCCGTGAGGTGGGCCGCGCGGCCGGCGCCGGTACCGGCGATTACCTGCTCGCGCACCGGATTCCGCGGCTGGCGCAGCGGGTGCTGCGCCAGCTGCCGGCGCCGCTGGCGGCACGCGCGCTGCTCGCCGCGATCCGTCGCCACGCGTGGACCTTCACCGGCGCTGGCAGTTTCGACGCGCAGCCCGCGGTCGGCGCCGTGCGGTGGCGGCTGACGCTGCACGATGCGCCGCTGGCCCGCGGCGCGCAGCACAATGCGTCCCTTTGCGACTACTACGCGGCCACCTTCGAGCGACTGTTCGTCATGCTCGTCCATCCTCGCGCGTGTGTTGTCGAGACCGCCTGCGAAGCCCAGGGGGCGGCCGCCTGCGTGTTCGAGCTGGCGTGGCCGGCGGCCACCGGCGCCGATCGAGCCGGGTGAGTCCACCGAGTAACCTAGCGGCTGTCGCGCAGACACTCGCGCCGTGCGCATCGCGGCTGCGAGCGCCTGCCGAGCCATGTTTCGCACCCCTTTCGATCTGTTGCCCGTCGTCTGGCCGGGCTGGCCGCGATGGCCGGGCGCCGTGCTGCCGGTGGACCTCGTGCCGATGAGCCGACACCTGAACTGGGATACCGACGGCCTCGACTGGCCGCACCGCGAGGCCAGCCGCTTCACGAGCGCTGGCGGGATCCGTTGGCATGTGCAGGTGATGGGACATGGGCCGGTGCTGCTTCTGATCCATGGCACGGGTGCCGCAAGCCACAGCTGGCGCGACCTGATGCCGCTGATGTCGCGTCACTTCACCGTGGTGGCTCCCGATCTGCCGGGCCACGGCTTCAGTGCGATGCTGCCGTCGCGCCGGATGTCGTTGCCCGGCATCGCCGAGGCGCTGCATCAGTTGCTGGATGCGCTGGCGCTGCGTCCGGCGATCGTCGTCGGTCACTCGGCGGGCGCGGCGATCGCGGCCCGCATGTGCGTGGACGGCCACATCGATCCGCGCGCGCTGGTCAGCCTCAACGGCGCGTTGCTGCCACCGACGGGCATGGCGGGTTTGGTGTTCACGCCGTCGGCGCGGCTGCTCGCGCTCAATCCGCTGGTGCCTCGCGTGGTCGCGTGGACCGCGTCGGACGCGGCGGCAGTGCAGCGGCTGATCGGTAGTACGGGCTCGCGGCTCGACGCGCGCGGCGCGGCGCTGTATCGCAAGCTGGTGGGCAACGTCGCCCACGTGGCTGGCACGCTGGCGATGATGGCGCGCTGGGACCTGAACCCGCTGCTGCGCGACCTGCCGCGGCTGCGCGCGCAACTGACGCTGGTGGTCGGCGAAGGCGACCGCACCGTCTCGCCGCGCGAGGCCGACCTGCTGCGGGCGCGGCTGCCGACGCTGCGCGACGCGCAGGTGCTGCGGCTGCCACGGCTTGGGCATCTTGCGCACGAGGAGGCGCCGGCCGAACTGGCGCGGATCATCGAAGACTGCGCGCACCGCGCCGGGGTCACGACCGCCAGCGCAGGTTGAACAACCGCGCAGCGCGGCTGCGCAAGCGCAGCGGCCGGCGCGCGTTGATGCCCCCCCTTGCGGCCAGCGCAGGTGCAGGTGTCAGCGCCGGCAGGTTCTCGGCGGTTCCTGCGGTTCGAGTGTCATTTGTCCTTGACAATTTTGTGTGACAAAGGATGATTACACATCGATCCCCCTCCGCTGGAGCGCCCGATGGATGTGACCCACCGCATTGAGAATGCCCTGATCCAGGCGCTTGGTGCCGCCGATCTGCCGGGCTGCCCGCCCAAGCTGGCGGCGGCGATGCGCCACGCGGTGTTCCCGGGCGGTGCCCGGGTGCGGCCGCGGCTGGTGCTGGCCGTCGCGATGGCCTGCGGCGACGACGTGCCCGCGCTGTCCGATGCCGCCGGCACCGCGATCGAGCTGCTGCACTGCGCGTCGCTGGTCCATGACGATCTGCCCTGTTTCGACGACGCCGCCACGCGGCGCGGTAAGCCTTCGGTACATCGTGCCTTCGGCGAGCGTCTGGCGGTGTTGTCGGGTGATGCGCTGATCGTGCTGGCGTTCCAGGTGATGGCAGCGGTGGTGCCGCAGCGGCCGGAGCGGGCGGCGGCGCTGCTTGCCACGGTGGCCTCGTCGGTCGGGCTGCCGCGCGGCATCGTCGCCGGCCAGGCCTGGGAATGCGAATCGCGCGTGTCGCTGGTCGAGTACCAGCGCGAGAAGACCGGCTCGCTGTTCGAGGCGGCGGCTGTCGCCGGTGCGCAGGCGGCTGGCGCGCCCACCGCGCCGTGGCGGCTGTTCGGCGAACTGCTGGGCGAGGCTTATCAGGTGGCCGATGACATCCGCGACGTGGCCGCCGATCCGGTGCTGATCGGCAAGCCGGTCGGGCGCGATGTAGCGCTGGCCCGGCCGAGTTCCGCGCGCGAACTGGGCCTCGAGGGCGCGGTGCGCCACTTCGAGCAACTGGTGCGTCAGGTGGTGGCGGCCATTCCCGAGTGCCGGGGCGCAGAGGCGCTGCGCGAGCTGGTCGCGCACGAGGCGGATCGACTGGTCCCCAGCGAGATCATGGCGCTGGCGGCCTGAGGCCGGCGCACGTTCGGTTCGATCCAGGGGTACCCGTATGACCGGCATCGCAGACGCTGCAGATCGTTCGCCGCCGCCGGCGGTACCGCAGGCGCCGGCGCGTAGCTTGCGCGAGCGCTGGTGCGCATGGCGCGATGCGCGCTTGTGCAGCCCGGCGTTCCAGCGCTTCGCCACCGCGTTTCCGCTGACGCGGCCGATCGCACGCCGCCGCGCGCGCGATCTGTTCGATCTGTGCGCCGGCTTCGTCTACACGCAGGTGCTGTTTTCCTGCGTGCGGCTGCGCGTGTTCGAGCAGCTTCAGGCCGGTCCGCTGGCGCTGGAGGATCTGGCGGCCCGTATCCAGCTTCCGCTGGCGGGCGCGCAGCGGCTGGTGCGCGCTGCGGTGGCGCTGCGGCTGCTCGAGAACCGCGACGGCGGCCGTATCGGCCTGGGCGCGCTGGGGGCGGCGCTGCGCGGCAATCCGGGTGTGCAGGCGATGGTCGAGCACCACGCGCTGCTGTACGGCGATCTGCAGGACCCGCTGCCGCTGCTGCGCGGCGAGCGCGACGAGCGCGCGCTGTCGGCGTACTGGGCCTACGCCGAGGGCGCGGCCCCGGCCACGCTCACGACCGAGCAGGTGGCGCCGTACTCGGCGCTGATGTCGGCCTCGCAGCACTTTGTCGCCACCGAGATCCTGGCGGCCTACGACTTCGGCGCGCATCGCCGGATGCTCGATGTGGGCGGCGGCGAAGGCACGTTCGCGATCAGTGTGGCCGCGCAGGCGCCCGCACTTCACCTCACCGTGTTCGATCTGCCCGCGGTGGCGCGCATCGCCGAGGCTCGGCTCGCCGCCACTGGCCTGTCGGCACGCTCGGCCGCGGTCGGCGGCAGCTTCGTTGACGATCCGCTGCCGGCCGGCGCCGACCTGATCACGCTGATCCGCGTCGCCTACGACCACGATGACGCCCGCGTGCTGGCGCTGCTGAAAAAGATCCACGCCACGCTGCCGGCCGATGGCACGCTGCTGCTGGCCGAGCCGATGCGCTCCGACGGCGGCGACGATCCGATGGCCGATGCCTATTTCGGCTTCTACCTGATGGCCATGGGGCGCGGCCGCGCCCGTTCGTTCGATGAGTTCCGCGACCTGCTCGCCGCCGCCGGATTCACGCGTGTTGAGCGACTGCGCTCGCGCGCGCCGCTGCTGACCAGCCTGATCACCGCCCGCCGCTGAGACCGCATGCCCTGCCTGCTGCATCGTTGTGGGCTGCAAGCCACAATTAAAAGTGTTAAGACAACTTGACACTCACAAAAGTCAGCGTAGAGTGACAGTCATCGCGAACGCCTATTTGTCCAAGACTAAATGCGTGCCGCCTGCCAGAGACAGCGCCTATCGGTGGTCCGGCCGGCAGCCCCCTTCAAGCCATGAAGACCCTCGCCGTCGTCCTTGAGCAGCCCGAGCACCTGGTGCTCAGCCAGCTCGACCTTCAGCCGGCCGGCGAGGACGATGTTGTCGTTGATATCGACTACAGCGGCATCAGCACCGGCACCGAGAAGCTGCTGTGGACCGGCCGCATGCCGCAGTTCCCCGGCATGGGCTATCCGCTGGTGCCCGGCTACGAATCGGTGGGTACCGTTCGCGAGTGCGGGCCGCGCTCCAGTCTGAGCGTCGGCCAGTCGGTCTTCGTGCCGGGCGCGCGCTGCTACGGCGAAGTGCGCGGCCTGTTCGGTGGCGCGGCCTCGCGCGTCGTGGTGCCGGGCTCGCGGGTGGTGCCCATCAGCGCATCGCTGGGCGAGCAGGGCGTGCTGCTGGCGCTGGCTGCGACCGCGTATCACGCGGTGGCCTGCGGCGGCAAGCGCGACACGATCGTGCCGCCTGAACTGATCGTCGGCCATGGTGTGCTGGGTCGGTTGCTGGCGCGTCTGACCGTGCTGGCCGGCTGCGCGCCGCCCACCGTCTGGGAGCGCGACCCCGAGCGCCGCGGCGGTGACGGCACCTACCCGGTCATGCATCCCGACGAAGACCCGCGGCGCGACTACAAGGCGATCTTCGATGTCAGCGGCGACGCCGGCATCCTCGACACCCTGATCCAGCGCCTGGCGCCCGGTGGCGAGATCGTGCTGGCCGGCTTCTACAGCGCGCCGCTGTCGTTCTCGTTTGCGCCGGCCTTCATGCGCGAAGCGCAGATCCGCGCGGCCGCCGAATGGCAGCGCCCCGACCTGCTGGCGGTCAAGGAGTTGCTCGACACCGGCCGGCTCTCGCTGGACGGCCTGATCACGCATCACGCCGGCGCATCGAACGCCGCGGATGCCTACCGCACTGCCTTTGGTGATCCGCAGTGCTTGAAGATGGTTCTCGACTGGAGGGGTTGCGCATGAGTTCTTGTGGAACGGACGTGGCTTCGGCCGCCGGCATCGCCACCATCCAGCTGCAGCGGATGCAGCTGCGCGCCGAGGCGGCGATCGAGCCCGATGCGCCGGTGACCGGCGCTGCGGCCAGCAAGACGCAGATCATCGCGATCTACGGCAAGGGCGGCATCGGCAAGAGCTTCACGCT
>CAZTUT010000090.1:334-11466 GCA_964616395.1 uncultured Burkholderiaceae bacterium | reverse complement strand
TGCGGATCGACGTCTATCGCGCCTCGGGCGCCGGCGGCCAGCACGTGAACAAGACCGAGTCGGCGGTGCGCATCACGCACCTGCCGAGCGGCATCGTGGTGGCCAGCCAGAACGACCGCAGCCAGCACCGCAACCGTGCCGAGGCAATGGCGATGCTCAAGTCCAAGCTGTTCGAGCAGGAGCTGCGCAAGCGGCAGGCCGAGCAGAGCAAGCTGGAAGAAAGCAAGACCGACATCGGCTGGGGCCACCAGATCCGCAGTTACGTGCTGGACCAGTCGCGCATCAAGGATCTGCGCACCGGCCATGAGGTCGGCAACACGCAGGCGGTGCTCGACGGCGATCTGGACGACTTCATCGAGGCCAGCCTCAAGCAGGGCGTCTGAGCGCCGGCTCACGAGAAGGAGAACGCACATGCAACTGATGATCATCACCGGCGCCTCGCGCGGCCTGGGCCTGGCCATCGCGCGCGAGCTGCTGGCCGATAACCGTCACCTGCTGACGATCGCGCGCAAGCCCGATCCGGCGCTGGCTGCGGAAGCACGCACCGCCGCCTGTCGTCTCGAGCAATGGGCGCTGGATGTGGGCCTCGACACCGGCGTGGCTGCGCGCATGGAGGTGTGGCTCGGCGAGCAGGCGCGCGATATGTATTCGAGTGTCACGCTGATCAATAACGCCGGCGCCATCGGTCCGGTCGGGCCGATCGAGCACAGCAAGCCGGACGACGTGACCAGCGTCCTGCGCGTGGGACTGGAGGGGCCGATCAATCTGACTTCCGCCTTCCTGCGCGCGACCCAGCGCTGGCCGGGTCAGCGGCGGGTGCTGAACATCTCGTCGGGCGCCGGCCGCAATCCGATCGCCGGCTGGTCGGTGTACTGCGCCGCCAAGGCGGGCCTCGATCACTTCTCGCGCGTGGTCGCGCTCGACGAGGCGCAGAAGCCCAACGGCGCGAAGATCGTGTCGCTGGCGCCGGGCGTCATCGACACCGACATGCAGGGCCAGATCCGCGCCGCACCGACCCAGGGCTTTCCGGACAAGCAGAAGTTCCTCGACCTGCACGCCAAGTCGCAGCTGGCCACGCCGCAACATGCCGCTTCGCGCGTGCTGGCGTATCTGTGGCGCGCCGACTTCGGCAAGAACCCGGTCGCCGACGTGCGCGACGCCTGATCCACGCGCACCCCGAACGACCCGCGCCTACGAGACCTACGAATGACCGCACCCTCCCCTGCCCCCGCCGCCCGCGCCCCCGCGGCCGACGAGAACACGCTGATCGCCGAGCGCCGCGCCAAGCTGGCGCGCCTGCGCGACGCCGGCCCGGCCTTTCCGAACGACTTCAGCCGCACCCATCACGCCGGCGACCTGGCAGCCCGCTACGCGCACATGGAGCGCGAGGCGCTGGAAGCCGAGAAGGTCGAAGTCGCGGTAGCCGGCCGCATGATGCTCAAGCGCATCATGGGCAAGGTCAGCTTCGCCACCGTGCAGGATGGCTCGGGCCGGATCCAGTTTTTCGTCGCCAATGACGCCGTGGGCGCCGAGGCGCACGAGCAGTTCAAGCACTGGGACATCGGCGACATCATCGCCGCCCGCGGCACGCTGTTCCGCACCAACAAGGGCGAGTTGTCGGTGCGCTGCACCGAGCTGCGGCTGCTGACCAAGAACCTGCGGCCGCTGCCCGACAAGTTTCACGGCCTGGAGGACAAGGAAGCGCGCTACCGGCAGCGCTACGTCGATCTCATCATGAACGAGGACTCGCGTCGCGCGTTCGTGATCCGCAGCAAGACCATTGCCGCGATGCGCGACTTCATGGTCGGCGAATCGTTCCTCGAAGTCGAAACGCCGATGCTGCAGGTGATCCCGGGCGGCGCCGCAGCCAAGCCGTTCGTCACCCACCACAACGCGCTCGACATCCAGATGTTCCTGCGCATTGCGCCTGAGCTGTTCCTGAAGCGGCTGGTGGTCGGCGGCTTCGAGCGCGTGTTCGAGATCAACCGCAACTTCCGCAACGAGGGGCTGAGCGTTCGCCACAACCCCGAGTTCACGATGATGGAGTTCTACGCGGCGTACCACGAGTACACGTGGATGATGGACTTCACCGAGAGGCTGCTGCGCCACTGCGCGATCGCCGCCACGGGGTCGGCCGTCATCAACTACCAGGGCCACACGATCGACCTGTCGAAGCCGTTTGCACGCATGACCAGCGTGGAGGCGATCCAGGCGCATGCGCCGCAGTACGCGCCGGCGCAGTTGCACGACCGCGCGTTCCTGCACGCGGAGCTGGCGCGGCTCGGCAGCCATCACTCGGCGGAGAAGGGCCTGGGCGCGCTGCAGCTGGCGCTGTTCGAGGAAGTGGCCGAGAGCAAGCTGATCCAGCCGACCTACATCATCGACTACCCGGTCGAGGTCTCGCCGCTGGCGCGCGCCTCCGACGCCCGGCCGGAGATCACCGAGCGCTTCGAGCTCTTCATCGCCGGCCGCGAGACCGCCAACGGCTTTTCCGAGCTCAACGATGCCGAGGATCAGGCCGCGCGCTTCCAGGAGCAGGCGCGTGCCAAGGATGCCGGCGACGAGGAGGCGATGTACTACGACGCCGACTTCGTGCGCGCGCTCGAGTACGGTCTGCCGCCCACCGCCGGCTGCGGCGTGGGCGTGGACCGCTTCGTGATGCTGCTGGCCGATGCGCCGAGCATCCGCGACGTGATCCTGTTCCCGCACATGCGGCCGGAGTAGCGTTGGACGCGACTCCCCTGTCTGCCTCGCAGCGCGCACGCATCGAGTCGCTGCGCGACGCGCTGCTGCGTCGCGCGACCCAGCCGGCGCCCGACGACTGGCTGCCGGTGGTGATCGGCGGCGAGGAGGTCGGTATCGCCCATCCTGACGTAGCCACCTTCCTCGGCACCGATGCGCACCGATTCGTGCTGCTCGACTACCGGCTGATCGCCGAGGATGACGGCCTCGATGCCGCCGGCCGCAGCGCGCTGCTGGCCTCGGCCGCGCGCGCGCTTCATGATGCCGGCCTGACGCGCGGCTGGCGCAACGAACTGCTCGACGTGCAGGTCACACCCGACGGACCGGCGCTGGCCACGCTGGAACGGGCGGCCTGCCGCACACTGGGCATCACCACCCGCGCGGTGCACCTGAACGCCTTCTCGCCCGATGGGCGCGCGATCGTGGCGCGGCGCGCCGATCACAAGCAGATCGATCCGGGCCTGTGGGACAACCTGGTGGGCGGCATGGTCCCGGCGGGCGAGAGCGACGAGGACGCGCTGATCCGCGAGTCACAAGAGGAAGCCGGCCTCGACATCGCGCCGCTGCCGCTTTCGCGCGGCGGCCGCATCCACGTGACCCGCATCGTGCCCGAGGGCTATCAGTCGGAGATCGTGCAGGTGTTCGATGCCGTGATCCCCGACACAGTCGCGCTGGCCAACCAGGACGGAGAAGTCGCGGCCATCGAGCGACGTGACATCGCATCGGTGCTCGACGGGATCGAGCGCAACCAGTACACGCTGGAGGCCGCGCTCGTACTGCTCGACAGCCTGCTGCGCCGGGCGCTGCGCACCTGAGCCGCGCGATGGACCCGGTCGTCCTGTTCTTCCTGCTGGGCGTGATCGCCAAGGTCGCGAAGAGCGACCTGCGGCTGCCGGAGGCGATGTACGAAGCGCTGTCGATCTACCTGCTGCTGGCCATCGGCATCAAGGGCGGCGTGGAACTGGCGCAGCAACCGCTCGGCACCGTGCTGCCGCAGGCGCTGGCAGCGATGGCGCTCGGCGCCAGCATCCCGTTCATGCTGTACCCGATCCTGCGCGGCCTCGGCAAGCTGGCGCCGGCCGACAGCGCCTCGATCGCGGCCCACTACGGCTCGGTGTCGGTGGTGACCTTCGCGGTGGCGCTGTCCTACCTGATCAAGCAGCGGGTGGAGGCCGAGAGCTACATGCCGTTGATGGTGGCAGTGATGGAGGCGCCCGGCATCATCGCCGGCATCGTGCTGGCGCGGCGGGCACTGCGCGATCCGGCCGGCGGCGGCACGCGCTGGGGCGAACTGGCGCACGAGGTGCTGTTCGGCAAGAGCGTGCTGCTGCTGCTGGGCGGCCTGGTGATCGGCGCCGTTGCCGGGCCGGAAGGCATCAAGCCGGTCGAGCCGGTATTCATGGGAATGTTCAAGGGCGTGCTGGCGCTGTTCCTGCTGGAGATGGGACTGGTGGCGGGTTCCCGCCTCGGCGACCTGAAGCGCGCAGGTGCTTTCCTTGTCATCTTCGGCGTGGCCGCGCCGCTCGTGCTCGGCGTGCTGGGCGCACTCGTGGGCCGCGGTATCGGACTGTCGCTCGGCGGCACTGCGCTGATGGCCACCCTGGCGGCGAGCGCGTCGTACATCGCGGCGCCGACAGCGATGCGCATTGCCGTGCCGCAGGCCAACCCGGCGCTGTCGATTGGCGTGGCCCTCGGCGTCACCTTTCCGTTCAACATCACGCTGGGCATTCCGCTGTACCTGCAACTGGCGCGCTGGGTCGGCGCATAAAACCCTTTCCGGATACCGCGATGCAAACACATGCGCGCAAGCTGCTCGTGATCATCACCGAGGCGGCGCTCGAGAAGCAGCTGATCCGCGATGCGCGCCAGTTCGGCGCGCACGGCTACACGATCTACGACGTGCGCGGCGGCGGCGAGCATGGCGAACGCGAAGCGGCCTGGGACGCCGACCGCATGGTCGAGATGAAGGTCATCTGCGAAGAGGCCGTTGCCAACCGCATGGCCGCTCATGTGTTGGCAAGCTATGCACCGCACTATGCGGTGACGATGTTCACCGCCGACGTGGGCGTGTTCCGGCCGCAGAAGTTCTAGTCGGACGACTCCGCGTAGTGCCAGCGGTTGCGGCCGACCCGTTTGGCTGCGTACATCGCCCGGTCTGCCTGCGCCAGCAGCGACGCCGGATCCTGCGCATGAATCGGGCAGATTGCCACCCCGATGCTGGCGCCCACGATCACGCCAGGCACCGACGTGCATGGCTGCCCAATGGCGTTGAGCATCCGTCGCAGCACCTCATCGCCTTCCGGTGAGCGCGTCACACCGGACAGCAGCACGACGAACTCGTCACCGCCGTGGCGGGCAACGAAGTCGCCCTGGCGCAGGCACGCCTGCAGCCGATGCGCGATCTCTGCCAGCAGCCGGTCGCCCGCGTCGTGGCCGTGCGTGTCATTGACTTGCTTGAAACCGTCCAGGTCGATGAAGCAAACCGCCAGCGGGTTGCCGCGGCGCGCGCTTTCGGCGACACCGGCTTCGAGCCGCTGCATCAGCAGGTGGCGGTTGGGAATCGAGGTCAGCCCATCGCGGTAGGCCACCTCTTCGAGCGCCTTCTGCTTGTTGAGCAGTCGCAGTTCGCGACGCGCAACCGATGAATAGGTGCGATACAGGATCAGCGTCATCAACACGAGGAAGGTGACGCCTGCCGTGACGAAGATCGCATTCAGCTGGAACCGTGTACGCCGCAGTGTGTCGTCGGTGGCCGAGGGCACCAGTTCCAGCCGCAGCCAGCCCAGCGGCCGGGCTGCCTCGATGCGCAGCCAGTAGACAAAGCCCGCCGTGGTTGGCGCCCCGCCCTCGCGCGCCTCGAACACGCCCGAGCTTGCGGGCAGCACGACCCGCTCCGGCTCGAACAGCGCGACCGGCCTGCCGCCATCGGTCTGCCGGACATGCGACAGCACCTTTCCCGCCGTGTCGACCACCAGCGCGGAGAGAACCTGCTCGTGCGCGACCGATTGCCGCAGCCGCTCCTCCAGATCGCTGTAGTCGCGCGTGATCAGCGGATTTTCGACGGCGTTGGCCAGCCCCTGGGCCAGAAGCACGGCGATCCGCCGCTGGCCCTCGGCGACGATGCTCTCGGTCTTGGCGTTGAACCAGCCGATTGCCGCCAGCGTCGCCACGGTGGTGACGATGCCGATCCACAGCGCAGCGCGGAGGAACAGCAGGCCGCTGCGCGTTCGTGTGAGCGCCGCTGCGTCAATCGCCACCGAGCACCACGAAGCGTTCCAGGTTGAGCGCCTCGAGCGGCGCGTAATCGCGAGCGTAGTCGGCGGCAATCGGCTGCGGCATCTGGACTGCCTCCAGCAGCGACCGGCCATCAGCCTGCGCGGCCTGCTCGATAAACGCAGCAATCAGCTCGGCGCGAAGGGCTGCCGGCACCCGAGGATGCGCAACCATCGGGTGAGCCGCATAGCGGGGCGTCTCGTACAGCACTCGCAGACGGGCACGCAACCCGGCTTCCTCTCGCTGCAGCGTATTGTTGACACCACCGCCCGCAGTGACCTCGGCCAGCGCCACGGCACGGTAAACGTTGCCGTGGTTCTTCATGTAGCGCGGCTGGATGTCGATCTGCTGGGCGGCGAGCTGCGCGCGGACCAGAAGCGATGCTGCAAACGCATTGGGCGCGGGAAACGCGACGACCTGGCCTCGCAGATCCGCGAGCGAGCGAATTTCGCTGTTGCCGCGTACAACCACGACCCCGCTCAGGGACTGGCGGTCATCGCGCACCAGCGGCACATAGCCCTTGGCCCGCCTTGCCATGACCGCGTGATACGGATTGACGAATGCCAGGTCGGGTTCGCCCCGCAGCAGATCGCGCTCGAACTCCGGAATGCTCGAACTGACACTCAGCCGGAAGCACTGACCGGTCTTCTGACCGATGCGCTCGAGCAGGGGCGCCCAACGGGCATGCAGCACCGTGGGCGCAAACTGAGGCACCACGCTGACCTGCAGCACCGTCTTGGCGGAACGCTGACCAAGGCAGTGGGTGTCGGCCAAGGCCGCGGGCGCAGCCAGCGCCAGCCATACCGCGACGACCCGGTGCATCACGCGCACGCCATCTCCCCGCAATCAAGCTGCGCCAGTGCGACGCCACGGACCAGATTATTGCCCTTGTGTACGCAGTTGCCGGGACGAGCGCAACGAAAGTGCATTCCGATCCCCCGATGTGGGGATCGAGCAACGTTTCGACTAGGACAGATCAGTCCGCTTCGTCGATCCAGGCCATCTGGATCGCTTCGAGGATCTTTTCGCCGCTGCGCGATGGGTCGTCGGCAAAGCCGTCGAGCGCGCACACCCACCGATGCAGATCGGTGAAGCGAATGGTCTTCGGGTCCACGTCGGGGTGGGCTTCGCTGAGCGCGATGGCAATTTCGAGGGTGTCGGTCCACTTCATCGGCAGGCCTCGTACGGTCTCATCAGTGGTTTTCGCGAGCGTGATTGATCGTGTAGCGCGGGATCTCGATGACCAGATCCTCGTCGCCGACGATCGCCTGGCACGACAGACGCGACTGCGGGGTCAGGCCCCAGGCCATGTCGAGCAGGTCGTCCTCGTCCTCGTTGGAGGGGTTCAGGCCGGCGAACCCCTGGCGCACGATCACGTGGCAGGTGGTGCAGGCGCAGGACATTTCGCACGCATGCTCGATCTCGATGTGCCGATCGAGCAGGTTGCGACAGATGCTCTCGCCGGGCACCGCCTCGATGGTGGTGCCCTCGGGGCAGAGCTGGGCGTGCGGCAGGATGGTGATCTTGGGCATGAGGTCAGCCTTGGGGGGCAATCACATCATCGACGCGGCGGCCGGCCAGCGCGGCACGGATCGAACGGTCCATCCGCCGCGCCGCAAACTCTTCGGTGCCGTTGGCCAGCGCGTCGACCGCCGCCTTGACCGTGTCCGCATCGGTGGCATCGACCGCAGCGGCCACCTGCGCCAGCAGCGCATCGACGGCGGATCGCTCTTCAGCGTCGAGCAGGTCGCCATCGGCGGCCAGCGCGGCCTGCGTCGCCTCCAGCAGCCGCTGCGCTTCCACCTGCTGCTCGCGCAGCGCGCGCGCGCGCATGTCGTCGTCGGCCGAACCCATCGAGTCGCGCAGCATGCGGGCGATCTCGTCATCGTCCAGCCCGTACGAAGGCTTGACGCTGATCGACGCCTCCACACCGCTGCCCTGCTCGCGCGCGCTGACGTCAAGCAGACCGTCGGCATCGACCTGGAAGGTCACGCGGATGCGCGCCGCCCCGGCAGCCATCGGCGGAATGCCGCGCAGTTCGAAGCGCGCCAGCGACCGGCAATCGCTGACCAGTTCGCGCTCGCCCTGCACCACATGGATCGCCATCGCGGTCTGACCATCGCGGAACGTGGTGAACTCCTGCGCGCGCGCCACTGGAATCGCGCTGTTGCGCGGAATCACGCGCTCCACCAGCCCGCCCATCATCTCCAGCCCGAGCGACAGCGGAATCACGTCGAGCAGCAGCCAGTCGTCGCCGGCGGCGCGGTTGCCCGCCAGCAGATTGGCCTGCACGGCGGCGCCGAGCGCCACCACCTGGTCCGGATCGATGTTGGTCAGCGGCGGCTGGCCGAACAGATCCGCCACGGCCTTGCGGACATGCGGCATCCGCGTCGCACCGCCAACCAGCACCACGCCCTTGACGTCCGACGGCTTCAGTCCGGCATCGCGCAGCGCGTGGCGGGTCGCTTCCAACGTCTTGTTGACCAGATGCTGGGTCATGCCGGCAAAGGCGTCGGCCGAGACGTTGAGATTGACCCACTGGCCGGTCGACAAGCGCGCCTGCAGCGTGGCGGCGGCGCGGGACGACAGCGTTTCCTTGACAGCGCGCGCCTTGACCGTCAGCAGGCGCTGGTCCTGCGGCGGCAGCAACGACAGGTTGGCCTGCTCCAGCGCCCAGCAATACAGCCGGTGATCGAAGTCGTCGCCGCCGAGCGCGGAGTCGCCGCCGGTGGCCAGCACCTCGAAAACGCCCTTGGTGAGGCGGAGGATCGAGATGTCGAAGGTGCCGCCGCCGAGGTCATAGACCGCGTAGATGCCTTCGGCGGCGTTGTCCAGCCCGTAGGCCAGCGCGGCCGCGGTCGGTTCATTCAGCAGTCGAAGCACGTTCAGGCCCGCAATGCGCGCGGCGTCGCGCGTGGCCTGGCGCTGTGCGTCGTCGAAGTAGGCCGGCACCGTGATCACGGCGCCCACCAGCGGACCGCCGAGCGAGGCCTCGGCACGCTCGCGCAGGTGGCGCAGGATGTCGGCCGACACCTCGACCGGGCTGCGCACACCGGCAGCGGTGCGGATCTGCAGCATGCCCGGCGCATCGACGAAGTCGTACGGCAGGTTCTCGATGTGGTGCACGTCCTTCACACCGCGCCCCATGAACCGCTTCACCGAGACCACGGTGCTGCGCGGGTCACTGGCCTGATGCGGCACGGCATCGGGGCCGATCTGCGTGGCGCCATCGGCCAGATAGCGAACCACTGAAGGCAGCAACGCGCGGCCCTGCGCATCGGGAAGCACTTCGGGCACGCCATGCCGAACGGTTGCAACCAGCGAATTGGTGGTGCCCAGGTCGATGCCCACCGCGAGGCGATGCTCGTGCGGGGCAGTCGACATGCCGGGTTCGGCGATCTGCAGCAGCGCCATCTCAGTCTCCGTGCGCGGTGTCGGCGTGATGCCCCGGCAGTTCGGCGCGGAAGCGGTCGATGAACATCAGTTGCCGCACCAGTGCAGCCGCGGCAGTGAAGTCGTGTGCCTGATCGAGTGCCTGCGACAGGCGCGCGACCACATCGGCACGCAGCGAATCGACCTGCGCGTGCAGCGATGCGATGCCAGCGGCACGCTGCGGTTCCTGCGCCGGCAGTTCGTCGAGCGCCTCGCGCCATTGCATCTGCTGCATCAGGAATGCCGAGGGCATCGCGGTGTTGGTCTCGGCGTCGATCGCCACGCCGTGCAGCTCGCACAGGTGCGCAGCGCGGCGGCCGTCATCGCGCAGCGTGCGGTGCGCCTCGTTGGCGCGCGCGGCCCACTGCATCGCAACCCGTCGCTCCGCAGCGGTGCCCGAGGCGAAGCGGTCCGGATGAACGCGCGCCATCACCTCCTTGTGCGCAGCGTCGAGTTGCGCCAGGTCCAGCGAGAACGCCGGCGCGAGCCCGAAGAGCGAGAAGTGATCGGCGTTGATTGTCACGGCGATGGGCTGGAAAGCAACGAGCGGCTGCACCAGGCAGCCGCCCGTAGCATCGGACAGCGATTGAAAGGTTGCGGTGGCGTGTCAGACGCGGAACGACTCGCCGCAACCGCAGCGGTCCTTCTCGCGCGGGTTATTGAACTGGAAGCCCTCGTTGAGGCCCTCGCGGACGAAGTCGAGTTCGGTGCCGTCGATGTACGCGAGACTCTTCGCATCGACGAAGATGCGCACGCCGTGGCTCTCGAACGCCTGGTCCTCGCCGCTTTCGACATCGACATACTCGAGCTTGTAGGCCATGCCCGAGCAGCCGGTCGTGCGGACGCCGACGCGCAGGCCCACACCCTTGCCGCGCTTCTGGATGAAGTTGGCCACGTGCTTCGCGGCTCGTTCCGTCATGGTGACTGCCATGATCGTTCTCCCTCGATGCCGGACTACGCTGCGTGCTGCTGGGCGCCAGCCGTGGCTTCCGCCGCCACGACGCCCTCGGCGCTGCCGGCACCGCTGCCATGCTTCTGCCGGTAATCGGTGATCGCGGCCTTGATGGCGTCCTCAGCCAGAATCGAGCAGTGGATCTTGACCGGGGGCAGCGCCAGTTCCTCGGCGATCTGCGTGTTCTTCAGTTGCATCGCCTGATCGAGCGTCTTGCCCTTGACCCACTCGGTCACCAGCGAGCTTGACGCGATAGCCGAGCCGCATCCGTAGGTCTTGAAGCGCGCATCCTCGATCACGCCCTGCGCGTTGACCTTGATCTGCAGCTTCATCACGTCGCCGCAGGCCGGCGCGCCCACCATGCCGGTGCCGACCGAGCCGTCGCCCTTGTCGAAAGAGCCGACGTTGCGCGGATTTTCGTAGTGGTCGATGACCTTGTCGCTGTATGCCATGACTGCCTCAGTGCAAAAGTGAAATCGTGTCCGGCGCGCCTGGTGCGCGGCCCGTTAGTGCGCAACTCATTAGTGCGCGGCCCATTGAACGGAGTTCAGGTCGATGCCGTCCTGATGCATCTCCCACAGCGGCGACATCTCGCGCAGCTTGCCGACCTTGCGCTTCAGCAGGTCGACCGCGAAGTCGACGTCCTGCTCGGTTGTGAAGCGTCCGACCGAGAAGCGGATCGAGCTGTGCGCCAGTTCGTCGCTGCGGCCCAGCGCGCGCAGCACGTACGAGG